>DATASD010000023.1:0-10328 GCA_036263915.1 Saccharimonadales bacterium (SeqCode)
GCGCATCCTGCACCAAGCCCTACCCGACGCACCCATATATGTTCTGGAGCATTTTAGTCCGATCGAAATTATTCAAAGCGCCCGGCATATTCATGCTACCGGCGTTGGGCTGAATAAATGGCTCATGAATCCGCTCACGTATTGGCTGGCGAAGCGGCACGACCTTGAGCTGTACGTATACACGGTCAACAGCGCCTGGCTGGCGCGGTTTTTGCAGCGATTATATCCAGCGGTTGCCATTTGCTCGGATCGGCCAGGTCATATTGCCGAGAGCCTGCGGTAATTTTTATGTTTACGAGCGAGACTATATACTGAGAGTGATAAGGAGTCGTAATGCAGGCAACATTTGACCATACGGAAACGGTGGGGCCGAATATCCATACCCTTTGGTTTCAGCCAGAACGACCGCTCCGATTTGTGGCTGGGCAGTTTGTTGAGCTGTATCTGCCGGGTACTTTTGCGGGGAATAATTTTAGGCAATTCACCATTTCGTCATCACCGCATGATTCTTTACTTGGCATTACTGTGCGTTTTGATGCCGTGCAGCTCAGTGCCTACAAACGTGCGCTTGCCGCCCTCCAGCCAGGTGACCATGTTCGCGTGCTTGAGCCGATGGGTGATTTCGTGTTGCCCAAAGCGTCGTCGATTCCACTCGTGTTCGTGGCTGCCGGTATTGGCATTACGCCGTTCAAAAGCATGCTGGAGTGGCTTACCGAAGAGCACGAGCAACGCCCTATTCAACTGCTGCAAGCCGCACGCACACCAGATTTACTCCTGTTTCAAGATGTAATCAAAGCCTACGGCATTGTGCCGACACTTCTTGTGTCACAGCCTGACACTTTCTGGCACGGTACAACCGGGCATCTTACTGCCGGGCATATTCTCGAGATAATGCCATCCGACCCGGAGACACTTATATATATTGCGGGGCCCGAAACGCTCGTCGATACCTTGCGTGTGGGTCTTACGGCGCAAGGTGTCGACAACGCTCGAATCGTCACTGATCGTTTTACTGGCTACCAAGCCACCTACTAAGCTGTTGGAACCGTTGGCTCCTGGTGGTTTGCCTGTTCCAGGTAATGTCGCATGATGAGTGCAGCCGTTGCGCCCTCTCCCGTCGCCGTAGCGATTTGCATGGTCGCGCCGCTGCGCACATCACCAGCAGCAAACACCCCTTTCATGGAGGTTTCGAGTTGGCCATCTGTTTTTATGAAGCCAATCTCATCGAGCGCTATATCGCTGTTTTGGAGAAATTCGGTGTTAGGCTTAAGGCCCACAAAAATGAACACGCCGTCGGTCGGGAATTCGACTTTTTGATTCTTGATCTTATCCGTACCAACTACCTTGGCGACTTTGCCATCTTCGCCTACAATTTCGTCGGTGGTAGTGTTGAAATGCACCGTAATTTTATCTTTGTGTTTTTCGAGATCGTGCTGCAACACTTCGGACGCGCGGAGATGATCCGAACGCACCAACATATCGATATGCGATGCAAAACGCGTCAGGAACATCGCCTCTTGTACGGCTGAGTTTCCGCCGCCAACAACGACCAAACGTTTGTCGCGGTAAAAGGCGCCGTCACACGTCGCACAGTAATGCACGCCGTGAGCGTAATATTCTTTTTCACCCGGTACACCGATCTTTTTATAATCAGTACCAGTCGCAATAAGTACTGCCTTGGCGAGCATATCGCCGCTGGTGGTCTCAAGGCGTTTGTAGTTGCCTTCGTCGACAATTTTTGTGACTTCGCCGAGCTCGATATGAGCGCCAAAGCGCTCTGCTTGCTGATGTAATTGCCCAGCTAAATCGAGTCCGCTAATTCCTTTGGCGTATCCAGGGTAGTTGTCTACCCAGTCGGTTACCGCAGCAAGCCCACCAGGCACGCCACGTTCAAATAATACCGTATCAATATCTTCGCGCGTCGTGTACACTGCCGCAGCCAGTGCCGCAGGGCCAGCGCCCACCATAATAACGTCGTGCGTGGGAACAGTGGATGGATCAGTCAGTTCAGCCATATCAGCCCTATGCGTTAGGCCACCGCTGGCGCAAGTTTAGCGAGGTTAAAGCCGACGACTACTTCGCGTGAGTCGTCTTGTTTGGTTACAACTGTTACAGGTACGGTCAATGCACCACTTACCTCGAGAGCTTCCTGCTGGCGCTCGGGGTGTTCGTCTACGTTGACCTCCTCGTATGCGAGGCCCTTTGCTGCCAACCATTTTTTAACCTGTACGCAGTATGCGCACGTGTTGGTCGTAAAGATAGTAATGTTTTTTACCATAAGTACCCTCTCTTTGTTGGTTTTTAACCGTAATGCTTTCTATTATATAGTGCTTATGTTGCTATCCAAAGCGCTATATATTGTGTTTTTTACGTTATTGGCCGATACTTTTGAGCGTTACATCGAATACGAGGTTGGCGTTTGCCGGAATACCCGAATTGGCTGGCGGATTAGCACCATACGCTTGTGCCGCCGGAATCAAAAGCCGCCGCGTACCGCCAACTTTCATGCCAGGGATGCCCTCTTTCCAGCCATCGATAACTTGGTCAAGGCTCAGCGATGTGCCACTGCCGTTATCAAAAATAACGCCGTTACTGGCGAGCGCGCCAACGTAATCGACCACGACTGAATCTCCGGCCTTTGCCTCCTGGCCAGTGCCAACTTTTGTGTCGATCTGAGTGAGGCTATCAACTTGGGATACAGGCGTAAAGTTGCTGAGCTGTTGCCCTTTCATGCTGCCAGCCTGGTTCTGATTGGCTGTTGTGGTAGTACTTGTACTTTTGTTGCTATTGCTGCCGTTTTCGTGCATTTGCCATAGCACGGCAAAACTCAAGCCCAACGAAGTCCCCAAAAATAAAATTGCACCGGCAAAGGCAAAAATTCGTTCACGTACGCGCGCCATGTTAGCTCCTCTGTATTACTGATTTATGATACGTACCAGGATCAAGCACAATTGGCTCTTTCGGAAAGCCATGATGCAGCGCATAGACTAACGCTACCTGAAGCGTCTCTGACAAAAATGGCGCTTTCGGCAACTGATCAATTGGCAGCCACCCAGGTTCGTACAGATTTTTGCCGAGCCGATGGATGGCCATTTCTTCGGAATCTTCGGCTAACTTGGGTTCACCGGGCACATGTTCGCACAAAAAGATATACTGCGTGCCGAACGGATCGCCCGCTTCTTCGATAAATACAAGCCGCGCCTTGGTGATGCGCAGCCCTGTTTCTTCTTGCACCTCACGAATGACCGTCTGTTCGGGCGTCTCGTTCAACTCAACGCCACCACCAACTAACGCATAATATTGGTGCCCGAATTTGTTGCGATTCATCACCAACAACTTGCCGTCTTGAATGACGATCGCCCTCGCCGCTTTCCTCATGTGCAGTATTATACGGACTCGCAGCGATTCTGACTAGGCAGCAATCTCAAATTCCTTCAGCTTTTTCTTGGTCGCAGCGGTGTGTCCCTGTTGGAGTTGCAACAGCTGTGCGTAAATGCCGTTCGTTTTGGCGAGTTCCTTTGGCGAGCCGACTTCGTCGACCCTGCCGCCGCGCAAGGTCACAATCTGGTCGACGTTTTGAATCGTGCTCAAGCGGTGTGCAATAATCAGCGTTGTGCGACCTTTCATCAGGTGCTCAAGCGCTTCTTGCACCATATGTTCACTCTTGCTGTCGAGGCTGCTTGTAGCTTCATCCAAAATCAGGATTGGCGCATCTTTGAGCAGAGCGCGGGCAATCGCAATGCGCTGCTTTTGGCCACCGCTAAGTTTAAGCCCGCGCTCGCCGATTTCGGTGTCGTAGCCATGCTCGAATTTTCTAATAAACTCGTGTGCATTGGCGGCTTTGGCCGCAGTGATAATCTCGGCATCCGTAGCTTTTTCGTGAGCGTAGGCGATATTTTCCCGAATTGTACCGCTAAATAACGCCGGCTCTTGGAACACAATGCCAACGTTACCACGCAACGATGACTGCGTTACATCGTTGATGTTTTGGTTGTCGATACGAATTTGACCATCGGTTACTTCGTACAGACGCAGCAACAAGTTCGTGAGCGTGGTTTTACCCTCGCCACTTTCACCCACCAACGCCACTTTCGTATCGGGTTCGATATGTACGTTTACGTTGCGGAGTACTGGCTTGTCGGCGTCATATGCAAAACTTACGTCGTCGAACACAATATCGCCTTTCGCAACGCGCAGTTTCTTGGCACCTTCGTGGTCGATGATTTCCGGCTCGACGTCAAGCACCTCAAAGTAATCTTTGGCGTTTGCAACAGCACGCTGTGTGTTGTCGACAAGGTAACTAATGCTGAAGATCGGTATGCGCATGAGCATGGCGTACTGAATAATCAGCACCATCGTACTAATACTGTAGGCGCCGCGTGCCGTCTCTACAAATGTAAAGACAAATACCCCAAGAAAAATCACATTGAGCACGAGTCGACGAAGCGCATCTTGACGGTGCCAAAATCGACTTTGCGGGCGCGTCGTTTTGACCACCGCATCAAATCGGCTTTGAAAGAATTTAAGTTCACGCGCCTCTTGTAAAAAGCTTTTTACCACGCGGACCTGACCGATTGACTCGGCAAACCGGCCGCTGGCAATATCCTGTTCCAGATTGATCTTTTGTTGGTAGCTTTGCCATTTGTTGCTCATGCGGGTCGTCAGAAAAACAAAGATCGGATACAGCGAAAATAGCATCAACGCCACCGGCCAACTATAGTGCACAACAATCACGAGCGAAAATACTGCACTAAAAATAAACTGCAGAAAGTTATTGCTTACGACCTGCATAAAAGTGCCGATCTGTGTAATGCCGCGGCTCATGCGGTTGATGATTTTTCCGGATAGTTCGGTATCGAAATAGCGCTGCGGCAGACTCAGAATATGCTCATAATAACGCTGGCTCATAAAGCGCTGTAGCTTCGCAGAAAGCATATCGCCCATGTAGCCGCCGATGTTGCTGAACAGCGTTTGGCCTACATCAGTCAAGAAAATAAGCACGGCCAAAAATGCCACGAGTTTGATGTTCGCATGGGCACCACCGATGAGTTTAGTAATTTGGTCGATGGCCGGCTTGGTCAAAAGCGGCTGTGCCTGGCTCATGGCTGCCACTAAAATGGCAAACGCCGACACGCCGGCGTAATACGGCCAAAGTACTTTGGTAAACTTAAAAATCCGAAAAATGCCACTCATATCAGCACCTACTATACAGATAGTTCACGAAACGTGCCAGCCAAGTGTTTACACACGCTCCGCATTAAGCTCGGCGTTGGCGACTGTTGCGATATGATCGAGGAGCATCCCTACTTCTTCATCGGTGAGAGTGCGCTCATAGCTAACCGCGCTTAAACGCAGGGTTATCTGTTTGTGCGCCTCATCGTCCTCACGCTGATAGATGTCAAGAGGTGCGACCTCAACGCGTGTCTGCTCAGGAAGGTAGGTGGTATCTTCGGCAAGTGTACGTTCGATAAATGTCACGAGTTCCTGGTATGGCGTTGTAGCTGGCACCTTCAAGCATATATCCTGCTCAATCTTCGGAAAACGCGACAGCTGCGTATACTGTACAGCGGGTGCGACTTCGGCAAAAGCTGGCATAAACAACTCAAATCCGGCTGTTTGTTCGGGTAGTTTGAGCGACTTGTGGACGTTCGCACGATATTCCCCCACAACGCCGACGAGGCGATCACCATTGAACACCATGGCGCTGCGATTAGGTTCGAACGGACAAAGCATTTCGTCGAGGTATTGGTGGCCCTGGATAGCTGCGGCTCCCTCGGCAAAGGTTTTGTATGTAGCAATAATGCCGTAGCGACTTAGCAGCTCATCAGCGAAAGTCCGAGCCTGGTAAAAAGCAGCGCCGGTCCTGTCGCTGCCGGTGGCTTTCTGCGCAGCAGTGTGCACAAGCGCGACACGGTCAAATTCCTCTGGTACATCGTCGTATATTTCGGAAGTACTGTGTGCTTTGCCAAGTTCAAACAGAGCAAACTCGGCGTAGCCGGCTTTGACATTCGCGTGTACCTTATCGAGCAAGCTTGGCGTAAGGCTCAGGCGATAATACTGCAAGTCGGGACTAAGGGCGTTGCCAATCTGGAACGCCAGCGATTTATTTTGGCCAACTTTGTCCAGCAGGTTGCCATGCACAAAGCTATACATCAATGTTTCATTAGCGCCGGCCTTGCTCAGTATTTCGCGTATCTGGCTCTTGAGCTCTAACATCGAATCTTTTGAGACTGGTGTGATGCTGCGCTTGGGCAGCTTGAGCGGCAAGTGATCGAACCCGTACAAACGGCCCACCTCTTCGACGATATCTTCAGGGATCTCGATATCGGTTCGCCAGAAGGGTGCCGTTACTACCAACGGATCAGCTGCTGCCTCCACATCAAATTCAACATTTTTGAGTAGTTTTGCGACTTCCTGAGCGGTAAGCTGCAAACCAAGGCGAGCGTTGATGAATGCCACGTTCACCTTAATCGGACCGCTGATACTTCTCTCGGAGGCGTGTACACGACCCTCGAAATGCCTATCGTCGATCACCTCGCTAGCGACTTTACCGTGAGCGCCGGTGCGCACGTCGTCAACGATTTTCGCCAGCACTGCGAGATTTTGCAGTGGCGACTGGCCCTTGTTAAAACGCGTTACCGCATCGGTAAACAAGCCGTGCGCCATGCTTGTGCGGCGAATGGAGTACATGTCGAACGTCGCACACTCGATGATGATATTTTTGGTGCGCCCGTCTACTTCTGTATCGGCACCACCCATCACGCCGCCGACGCCGATGAGCTTGTCGTTGGTTGCAATCATGATCGCTTCCTCGCGCGGTTCAATTGTTTTGCCACTTAGCAGGGTGATCTGCTCACTTTTGTGTGGGTAGCGAACGACGATGGTCGCATGATCGGCATTGGCGTCTTGCGCCATTACTTTATCGTAGTCGTAGGCATGAAGCGGCTGGCCAGTTATAAGCATGTATAGATTCGTAAGGTCGACGACGTTGTTGATTGAACGCAGACCGACTTTTGCAAGCTCGATCTGAAGCCACAACGGGCTTGCGCCAACATGCACGTCCCGCAGAGCAATTGCCGTAAAGCGGGGTACCAGATTCGGCAGTTCGTTGCGAACGTCGAGTTTGAGTTCGTCTGCCTCCATTTTCGGGAATGTGGGGTTTGTGGTGTACCACTCCGGACTCTTGTAGGGCATGTGCTGGATGCCGGCAATTTCGCGGGCTACGCCGATCCAGCCAAAGCAGTCCGGGCGATGGGTGAACATCTTGTTTTCGACGTCGATGATGTAGTCGTCTTTAAACCCATAAAAATCAGCAAACAACGTTCCGGGTTCGAGGTTGTCGGTAATTTCGAGGATACCCTCGTGACTATCGCCCAAAGCCAGCTCGCGCGGGCTAGCAAGCATGCCATTGCTGACGACACCGCGGAGCAGTCGCGCCTCTAATACGAACGGGTCGTCGGTGCCATAACTTTCGGGCACGGTCACACCTGGCGCGAGCCACACAGCCAGCATATCGGCACGTACATTCGCCGCGCCACACACGACCTGCACGAGGCCGTTTTCGTCGCGCTCTACATTTTGCGCCTTGCCGCCATCATCCACTTTACACACATTGAGATGGTCGGAGTTTTCGTGCTTTTTGCATGCCACTACTTTTACGATCAATACCCCTTGGTACTTTGCACCAATATTCGTAATTTCTTCGATCTCGCCAAGTTGCGCACCGATTTTTTTGGCAAGCGCCTCAACGCCGTCCGGCGCTGGAGCGGTCGCAGCGTGATACAAATTATTCAAATAACGGATAGTATTTACGCTGAACTTCATGCTTTTGCCGCCTCTTGAATCTTGGCTTGGATATCGACAAGCTCGTCTTCATTCATTTTTGGCCCTTCAACAGTCGAAAGGTAGCCAATGTATTCCGGGAAAAATTCGACATGCTTGCTCCATACGTTGGTCTGGCCGGCAAGTTCACCATGCAACGGATACAATTTGGCATGCACATGGGCCACACCAGTACCTTCAAACACCAGCGCTACGCGCTTCACATTCAGTGCTTTTTCGAGTAACTTTGCGACCTTTTTGGTCGCTTTCATCAGGCCATCGATCGCGCTGTCGTCCATGTCGAACACGTAGTCACCAGGATTTTGTTTAGGAATGACCAACGTGAGGCCGGGTGTGCTCGGAAATGGCGTTAAAAATGCCATGTAAGCGTCGTCTTCCCACACGATATATGCAGGAATTTCGCGGGCTACAATTTTATCGAAAAGGGTTGGTTCGTTCATGTGATTGGTTCCTGGTTATAAAATGAGTCGTCGGCACGGCATTCAGGCGGCAAATCTGCTGCACGGTCAACTCGTGCGAAGTACATTGTCATATCTGGCGAGCGTCGGCGAAGCAGCTCTTCATGTCCTAATACTACCAATGCGTCACCACTTGTAGTGCCTATGTCAACCAACGGTTCGCCGTCTGCATCGAAGGTATGAGCTGTAATAAGCGGACCAGATTCGCTCGTGTTGTGCAGATTATACCCCCATGCATCAAGCACAGGCGCACCTTCATGATTCCAAGGTATAGCAATGATGTAGTCATCACGATGAAATACTCCGTGGTTCGGCGTAATCACATCGCCTACAAACTTCTCGACCGATCGTGATTCTCTCGGCGAAAGCACTTCAGAGATTGGATTTTCGTCGCGCGCCGGATAAATAATGCATGGTTTTCCGACAACAGTCTCGAGAAGCGGTTGGTAAAAACGTTGTTGTTCTACGCTCATGCGAATTGCCTCAAGAAGTCTAGTTTGCCGGATTCGAAATGACGAATATCTTCGATGTTGTTTTTCATCATCACCAGGCGTTCAATGCCACCGCCCCAGGCAAACCCGGTGTACTCTTCGGGATCGATGCCGGCCATTTTAAGCACGTTCGGATTGATCATGCCGCAGCCAAGCAGTTCGATCCAACCAGCGTACGAGCAAATAGAGCAGCCTTTTTTGTCACAAAACGGGCAGCTGAGCGAAAATTCAAAGCTCGGTTCGGTAAATGGAAAGTAGAACGGCTGCGTTTTTACTTCGAGCTCTTTTTGGTAGTACTCTTGTAAAAACGTTTTGAGTGTGGCGATGAGCATCCCGGCGTTGATGTTTTTGCCTACATACACGCCCTCAAGCTGGTAAAATGTGTGCTCGTGGCGCGCGTCCATATCTTCGTTGCGAAAAACGCGGCCGGGGATGACGACGGCAATCGGCTCCCCCTTTTCCAGATTGGCTTTGTACTTTTGCAGCACGCGGTTCTGCATGGTACTCGTGTGTGCCGGCGCAATGAAGGGCCGGCCGTCTTTGTCTGTCTGCGTCGTCATGAACGTGTCGAAGTCGTCGCGTGCGGGGTGGCCCTCAGGAAAGTTAAGTGAGGCGAACATATGATAATCGTCGTCGAGTTCCGGCGATTCCACAGCCGTAAAACCCATGCGGTAAAAGATGTCGAGCACGGTTTCGAGTTCCGTCATCAGCGGGTGTTTGCTGCCAGTTTTAGCCGGCAACAACTGCGGAC
The DNA here is from genome assembly GCA_036263915.1 of Saccharimonadales bacterium (SeqCode). GTDB lineage: Bacteria > Patescibacteriota > Saccharimonadia > Saccharimonadales > UBA4665 > DATASD01. Next base: position 9,543 of record DATASD010000023.1, read on the forward strand.
GCTTACTTGCATGCACATTTACGTCGAACGGCGCGGTTATATCAATAGGCGGCAATGCCTCGGCTTTTTCCTGATGCTCGGCAACCATATGCTCAAGCTGCTGCCTTAAGGTGTTTATTTCTTTACCAAAAAAGGCACGCTCTTCGGCTGGCAACGTGGGAATTTCGGCATACAATGCCTTGAGTTCCACCGCCTTCAGCACATCAGATTTGTCGGAAAGTTCGTCGAAGCGCTTCGTAAGGAGCGCCGCAACCTCTGCGATGCGTGGATTTTGGTAGTTCATAATAGATTGATTATAGCAAATTCTCCCTCAAGAAGAACGCTTTATAATTAATCAGCGCGCACGAGGGTCAGGATCGAGCCGCGTTCGGCAATGACTTCGCCGCCATGCGCGGTAATAACTTCGAGATCTTCGCGCAAACGCTGGAAGCCAGCTGGCACCGCATCGGCAATAGTCGCCGGCTTTACAGCTGCAACTTGCGATACCGGCACGCCGATCTCATCGCCATACTCTTTCTCGAAAAATGTTCCAAGCGAATGCTTGCCATCCACCATCTGCACAATGCCATACGCCGGCAGGCTGCTGACATCTGCATGTTTCACAACATGAGCCATCGCAAGGATGTGTCGCGCATATTCACGACTGCGCGTCTCGCGGTCGAGCTTGGAGTTATTCATCACTTCCAGATCCGTTCCAAATTCACCGACCGTGTGACCAATAGTAGCCTCAAAGTTGGAAAGCCCCTGCATATCTTGCTTCGCAAACTCACGCACGTCCAGGCCAGC
>DATASD010000009.1:0-24335 GCA_036263915.1 Saccharimonadales bacterium (SeqCode)
GCGCAGCCGCGAGCATTGAGTCTCGATCGCATAGACGACATGCCAGAATTTAACGGCGGCGAACAGTTACGCGGCAAACGGCTGCTTGTTGTAGGCGAAGGCGGTGGCTCTGATGGTATTCAAGCTGCCATGACCGGAAGACTACTGGCTCAGAAATATGGCGCCGAACTAGCGGCGATCGGATCGATTAGAGGTGCAGACCGACGCGTGGCGCAGGCCGGACGGCACATCGGCAGGGTAACGCAAGAGATTACGGCCGACACGACTCCTGTCGGTGATTGGCGATTCTTGGAAAACATCCCACTTGAGGATGATCCGGTAACGCCACTATTCCTCGTAGCTTCCGATGACCCGGCAATTGTGCAACATGATGTCGAAGCCCTGCTGCGCGCGACAGGTGCTGACGCGATCGTTGGTGTCGATACGGGAGGTGATTCGTTGTACCGTGCATTACATCCGAGCTTTAGCGCCCACTTGCCGACCGATATTACTCCTGATCATGATTACAACTCTCTGCAAGCGCTCGACGGTGTGGCTGCGGCACATCCTTCTATGCCGGTGCTGTCTACTATTGTTGCCCCTGGGGTTGATAGCCCACAGTATGCTCGTGAAGTACTTGCTGAAATCAACGCCCAAAGAATACCATTGAACCCGGCAGATGTCACATCGATCACAGAAACGTACGAGCGATGGAGAATGGACGGCACGGGCAGCGAGGAAGGGCGTTATGGCAAAACGCCATTCTCGTTCCTTCACGCGCTGAAAGGTAATTTTGGTTTCCAATTCTTGCCACTGCCTTCTGCTAATCTGACGTCATTGTCGAATCCATGGCGCGCTTTCACCACGATCACACCGGCAATGGGAAATATCGTGGTCTCTGATTTGCGGCGGCATTTCGATGCGGTTAAGCGTCAGTAAGGTATGATACTGTATGTCATCGACGGAATATCGTTGCCAGATGGTCCAATTCACGATATGATCGTCTTTGGTTTATGAGCAGCGAGCGGTGTCCCTATCCTGTCGTTCATGAAGTGCAGGCTTCTGAACCCCTGTCCCGCATGAAACAGATGCGGCTGATTGCTCGCCGCGCCCGGCATAATCGTACGGTACGTACGCGTCGTTTTCCGCAGCTGATGGGCCAAGCTGCGGTAAAGGGGCGTGTCGAGCATACGTCAGAGGAGCTGCAAATTGCCGCGACTGAAGCCTGGCGTGAGGCGGCGGAATGCCCGGGGCGGCAGATGTACAAATCGCTCAAAGTAGTAGATGCCCGCTCGGCGCAAACGCCTGGCGAGGTATTTGAAGCCACCCGCGACCATCTTAAAATGGCGTTTAACGGAACAGGTCGGACAATCCTGTCACTCGCGACAGTGCTTGATCCCTCGGTGCATATATACAATTCGCAGCTGCTGCAATACGCTGGCTATGAGCAACACGAAAAGCAGCTCGGGTACCGAAATAATAATCAGCTGACACAGTTGGCGCTCAGCCTGGGCTGGCAGCCGCCGCAGGGTGTGCCAACGCAATTTGATCTATTACCGTTGATTGTCAGGATTGGTAATCAGCCACCAAAGTGGTTTACGATGCCTGAAGAACATGAGGGCAAGAGGGTATTCCAGCGTGTTAAGTTACAGCATCCGACCCACGGTTGGCTTGGTGGGCGGTCCGAGGCCGATGCGTTAGAATGGTATTCAACGCCAGCGCTGGCGAACTGGGGCTTGGCTGTCGATGGCCAGCGCTACAAGTTGCCTTTTAGTGGCCACTATGCAGTCGAAGAAATAATCCCTGATCTGACCATGTCCGATCGCATGGATGTCTCACCAGTGCTTGCCCGGCAGGTTTTTGGCGTCGAGCATGAAAACCAATTGCCGCGATCACTAAAATCAACCTGGAAGAGCGAAGTGCGCGCAGTTATAAATACAGCTGTGCAGTATTCATTCGATAAAGCCGGCGTGCGCATCCTTGATACGCAGCGCATGAGTGGACAGTTCTGCGATTTTATGGATAGATACGAAGCCGAGCAAGGCGAACTACCACCCGTCAACTATGCGTATGTACGCGATGGATTTGACGTGTGGGGGTCAGATATATATCACCGATTTGCTCATCCAATCGACATACCGCCGAAACCGTACCTTGCGGCGCTGGTACGACCATCGGACTTGTAAGGCAACAAGAATGTTGCGGCTTACGCTTCTTGCAAGACAGATAAAATATTGCCTGACGGATCCCTAAACCAGGCAATATCTGGTCCCATATGGTTAGCTAAACCACGAGCAATGCCTTTATCGTCCTGCTGCATGTCGGGGTAGCGCTCGAATGTTACGCCGTGCTGGCCAAGTTCGTCAACTGCCGTATCAATGTCGTCGACTGGGAAATTAAGCACCGTAAATGTGGCTGGCTCATGATTTGCCTTAGAGTACAGTAATACTACGCCGCCGGTTGCCAAGTGCAGCACCAACATGCCCATGGCATTCACTTCTACGTCAAGGCCAAGCGTCTCGCCGTAAAACTGTTTGGCTGCGTTGATATCCTTTACCGAAAATCCGCTAAATGCTTTGCTGTCTTTGAACATATTGCCTCCTTGTTTCCTTACAGTATACATGCAGCTGTCTCAGGCATTGGCGGAATGAGAGGCGAGCCCAGCTTTTTCCCAAGCTGCCTTGAGTTTGTCTGTCTCCTCTGACGTACCGACGGTAATGCGGACGCCAAGTGGCTCCAATACTTTTACGAGCACGTCATGTTTTGCGAGCGCCGCAGCAAGGGCCGGCGCTTTTTTGCCTACGGGTAGCCACACAAAGTTGCCGTGCCCGACAACGACGTGTTGGCCGAAGGTACGGAGCATATCCGTGAGCCGTCCGCGCTCGTGTATGATTGCCTCGACGTGCTTTTTCATCTGTTTTTGATTGCCGAGAGCTTCCACGACCGCTGCTTGTGCTGCTGACGATACGCTGTAGGGTAGGCCCATCTGCATGCGTTTGGCAAGCTCGGGATGTGCAATGGCGTAGCCCACTCGTAAGCCGGCCATGCCATAAGCCTTCGAAAAAGTGCGTGTCATGAGCACGTTATTGTATTTTTTGACGAGTTCAAGCGCCCGCGCAGCCTGATCATCACGAGTAAATTCACCGTACGCTTCATCGATCAAAATCGTGACGCGCGTAGGAATTTTACGAATGAACGCTTCGAGTGCGTCGTGTGTTACTATGCCGCCAGTTGGCGCGTTCGGTGTACAGACAATGATCAGCGAGGTTTTGTCGTCGACAACGCCGGCCAGTTCGTCGAGATCACAACTGCCGTTCTTGTGCACCGATGCCAGCTGCACTTTCATGTTGAGCGCTTTGCCGAGCACTGGAAACGCGTCAAAACTCGGCCAGCAAAACGCTACGCCGGTTTGGCCGCTGGCAATCATCGCTTGCTGGATCACACTAGCACTGCCGTTGCCAGCCACAACCCAATCGGGCGTTACGCCGTAGTGATCGGCTATAATCTGGCGCGTGGAAAAAGCGTCGATCTCCGGATATCGATTAGCGTTTTTGACAGCTTTGTTAGCTGCCATCGCCGCTTCATCAAGTAATGGATACGGTAATTCGTTAGTCTTTAAAAGAACAGGTTTCCCCATTGTCCCACCCCTCTGTTTTTTAAGTAATATTGCATCTGTGATGTGGCTGTGACCAGTCGGAAAATGCAGCCGAGTCCACATTATACGCTTATGGCTATAGAGCGCAAGCGGGTGTGCAAGGGTTTCAATGGCGTACGACTGATGCCATACTACGTAACCAGGAGAAAAGTATGAAAGAGATGGGCGGAGAAATGCCACCAGAGGTGCCGCAATTTTCGGAGATACCGACTGGCAACATGCCACAGGGAGGCAATGAACACACCGAAGCCAAGCAATGGTGGGAGTGGCGCCTTAATGTTGACCCTGCTGCTTTGGGAAATATGCAAGACCAACTCGAAGATAAGGCGTCCCATGTGGCGGCCCTGCTGCGTGAGGCCGACATTCCCCAGCAAGAGGTATGTGCACCGGCAACGGTGGCCACCGAAGGCATAACCCAAGTAGCGCTCTGGGTATGTCACTTGGAACACCATACAGCCATGCCATACGGATCGAACACAAGTTACACGTACATCAAAGGACTTGGTTTTACAGATACAGGCGCATTGTATTTGCTATCTCGCCGTCCTGCGATGGCACTCAAGGGCACCCGGGCGACGATGTACGAACTGATCGTACCTCCACCCGCATTACAATTGGAAGGTCGCTGGACGGCCCATGAGCCATTTCCGTATACTTCGCACGAAGCATTAACGCGGGCGGTAATAGATATGTCAAACGCAACGCATTGGAATCATATTCGCTCCTATGCCGAGGAAAAAATCGGTCGGCTGCCGCGTTTACCGTAAGCTTTTTATTGCATAATAGGGCAGATGGCGATATACTGATGGTCTCGTATGAAAATACAATCTACTGCTGCTGTCTTGCTTGTTAGACCTACGACGTTTGGTTTTGACGAGCAAACGGCTGTGACCAATACGTTCCAAAACCGAGTTGCGCTCGGCAAGCCGGAAGTGACGCATTTTGCCGAAGTCGAATTTCAACGACTTGCCGATACGCTCGAAGCGCACGACATACAAACGATTATCTTCGAAGATGAAGCCGAGCCGCCCAAGCCCAACGCTGTCTTTCCAAATAACTGGCTCAGCATGTGGCCAGATGGACGATTGTATCTCTATCCTATGGCGACCAAAAGTCGTCGCTTGGAGCGCAGCCCGCGTGTACTCATGGAGCTGGCGAAGCGATTTCAGATTACCAAAGTCGTTGATTTAAGTAATAGCGAACAAGACGGAAAGTTTTTGGAAAGCACCGGTGTGATGGTATTTGACCATGTGCACAAGATTGTGTACGGATGTGAATCGGTGCGTTGTGACGAAAAGCTGTTTCGCAAACATGCCACCGAGCTCGGATATGAGCCAATGCTGGTGCACGCATTTGATCAGCATGGTGCACCGATGTACCACGCCAACTTGTTGATCGCCGTGCAACGTTCGACCGCCGTTGTTTGCCTCGAGGCCATCGCCGACCGTACTGAGCGCGAGGCTATCCGGGCGTCGCTCGTGGCCACCGGGCATGAAGTGGTAGACATCACCCTCGAGCAACTCAATGCCTATTGCGCGAATGTACTGGAGCTGCATAACGCCGCGGGCGAGCATTTTTTGCTGTTGTCGCGCGGCGCCTACGAAGCATTCACGCCAGCGCAGCGAGCCGTGCTTGGCAAAGACAAAACCTTGGTGCCCGTAGCAGTGCCGATCATCGAAAAAGTTGGCGGCGGCAGCGTGCGCTGTATGATGGCCGAGATCTTTTTGCCGCCAAAGGTACCAGCACCACTGAACAATCCGGTTCCCCACGCGGCAACAATTTCTGCCTAATCACAAGCAGAATCCTGTACAATACGAGTAAACAGGGAGGGCGTAATGTTTACAAAAAAGACCATCCACGATGTTGATGTGCACGGCAAAACGGTGCTGCTACGGGCGGATTATAATGTGCCGCTAGATGCCACCGGTGCTATTACCGATGATTTTCGGATCAAGCAATCCGTGCCGACGTTGCAGATGTTGCTTGAGCAAGACGTGCGGTTGGTGATTTGTTCACACCTGGGCCGCCCGGATGGCAAGCCGACACCGTCGCTCTCGCTCGCACCAGTAGCAAAGCGGCTGAGCGAACTCCTCGGCAAGGACGTGGCGTTTGCCAAGGATTGCATTGGTCCTGATGCCGAAAAAGCGCTCAAAGCCCTCAAGCCCGGCGCGGTGCTCCTCCTTGAAAACCTGCGCTTCCACGCCGAAGAAGAAAAGAACGACGACAATTTTGCCGCCGAACTTGCCAAGGGCAAAGATATTTTTGTGCAAGATGGTTTTGGGGTCGTGCACCGTGCGCATGCCAGCACCGAAGCGATCACGCATCACTTGCCGAGCGTTGCCGGATTGCTCCTCGAAAAAGAGGTCGATACGATCACGCGGGTTATGGCGACGCCGGATCGTCCGCTCATGGCAATTATTGGCGGTGCGAAAATCTCTGACAAAATCGACGTGCTCAATAAATTTATCGATATTGCTGACTTTGTCGCTGTAGGCGGTGCCATGGCCAATACTTTTTTGGTCGCAAACGGGGTGAAGATCGCCAAAAGTAAAGTCGATCAAGACGACGTGCCAGTGGCGCGAGATATTTTGCAAAAAGCTCGCGAAAAAGCTAAAAAGACGCGCTTTATTTTTTACGTGCCGCAGGATGGCGTAGTGGCGACGAGCCTGGATAAAACAGCCACGACGCGTATTGTCGATTGGGATACAAATGTGATCGCCGATGTCGAAAGCTACCCGAAACAGCCACCAGAGAACAGTCGCGTAATTGCCGACGATGAGATGATTCTGGACATTGGTCCATTCTCGGGCGCATTTATTGCTGGTGGCATCCAGCTGGCGAACACTGTGGTGTGGAATGGCACGATGGGCGTGACTGAAACACCGGCACTCACTGGCCCTGTAGGCCCATTTGCACACGGTACCGAACTAATCATCGATGCCATGCTGGGCGATTACGGCCATCGCCCATTTAGCCTGGTAGGCGGCGGCGATACCGTTGGCTACGTAGAACAGCGGAACCTTACAGGCGCATTTAACCATGTGTCGACCGGCGGCGGGGCGAGCCTCGACCTTATGGCCGGCCGCAAGCTTCCGGGTGTAGAAGCGCTGCAAGACAAGTAGGCTTTTTGTGGATTTGATAATGCTTATGCTAAGCTAAGAATGAGAATATATAGGTCATGATGCGTAAAATATTGCTCGTCGCAAACTGGAAAATGCACCTGAATACGAGTCAGGCGAGTTTGCTCGTGCACCGTTTGCAAGAACGTACACGTATCCACCGCGATATCGAAGTGGTATTAGCACCCAGTTTGCTCGTGTTGCAGCCGTTGAGTCTACAAATCGACCGTCGTAAATTCCGCTTGGCCGCTCAAAACGCGTTTTACAAAGACGAAGGCGCCTACACTGGCGAAGTTTCATTTACCATGTTGCGCGACCTTGTGCATTATGTGATTGTCGGACATTCTGAACGCCGGCTCTATTTTAATGAGACGCTCGAAGTGGTCCGCGATAAAGTGCAGGCAGCGATTCGGAACGATATCGCCCCTATTTTGTGTGTTGGTGAAACTCAAGAAGAACGCCGCCAAGGCGAGACCAAACAGGTGTTGCATGATCAGGTGACGACGGCACTCGCTAATCTGACCTCTGAGGAAATCCAAAATGTAGTCATCGCCTACGAGCCAATCTGGGCTATCAGCACCTTTGGCGGCGAGCTTGCCAAGCCGCACGACGTCGAGCAGGCACTCAAATTTATTCGTCATCAGGTCGAAGAACTATATGGCAAAAAAGTTGCCGAGGAAATGCGTGTACTCTACGGTGGCAGCGTTGATGAGCATATTGTACGCGGATATCTAGAAGTTCCTGGCTGTGATGGTGCCTTGGTGGGCGGCGCCAGTATCAACCCGTATAAATTCGCAGGCATCATCGAGTCCGCCTATCGCCTGCAACACGAGCTAGGAACGAAAGAAAATGCCTGAAGACAATCAACTAGAAAAGCCTAATACCGGATCATCATCGTCTGGTGGTAAGACTTTTGACGTAACACCCCCGGGCAAATCGCCGGCCGCACCGACCAGCAAGCCCGTGATTCTCGGTCATGGTCCGATGGCTGGCGACCCAATGATGGCCGACCCTGACACAAAGCTCGATACCGAGGGCACGCCCAAAGCCGGTGTGCCAATATCAGTGCTCACCAAAAAATTAAAGATTGAGCCCATCCATCCTGACCTCGTGCCCGATGAGCAAAACGGCCAACCTGCGGAAGTGCCACCAGCTCTGCCGGTATCGTCCGAAGTGAGCCAGGAAATGAGTGATCAGCCTGTCGAGCCGCCAGCAGAACCATCAGCCGAATCAACGCCTGTGGCTTCGAGCGAACCTGCTTCTCTTACTTCTCCTGCTACTCAACCCGAAGCCGACGCATCTGATCAGCCAACTACATCTCCAACCACCGAGGCGCCCACTACGCCGACGGAGCCTGTGACACCGCCGCCAGAAGCAGCCGATGCGTCCACACCAAGCGCCACGCCAGCAGTTGTTACCGGACCTACGCAAAAAGAGCAAGACAAAGCTGCCGAGAAAGCCGCTGCCGAAGTGGCTGAAAAGCTTGCCGGCTACGAAAAAGTTATCGATAGTAAGCAATATTTCGTGCCCGTTAATTCCGTACGCAAACGTTCCATGCGGTTGCTCGTGATCGGCGCGGTGCTTGTTATCGTGGCGGCGCTCGTGTGTATCGACTTCATGCTCGATGCCGGCACGCTTACGCTGCCGTTCAACGTGCCACATACGCACATAATTAAGCAATAAAAAATACAGCAGCCAGGCGTAAGCGTCATCTGCTACAATAACCCCTGATGCCAGAAGATCTTTTAGTTGGTTTAAACCCCGAGCAACAGCGCGCCGTCGAAACAACCGAAGGGCCGCTGTTAATTCAGGCTGGTGCCGGCTCGGGCAAAACCAAAACGCTGACGCACCGCATCGCCTATCTGATCGCAACGCGCAAAGCTACGCCCTATAATATCTTGGCGGTGACGTTCACCAACAAAGCAGCCAAAGAAATGCGCGAACGCGTGGCGACTTTGGCTGGCGCAAGTGCCGAAAATCGCGGGTTTATGCCATACATGGGCACATTTCATTCCATTTGCGTGCGCTTGCTTCGCCAGGACGGCGAAAGTATCGGCATTCCGCGCAGCTTTGTTATTTTTGATGAATCCGACCGGTTGGCAGCCGTCAAGCGTGCCAGCAAACAGCTGATGATCGACGAGAAAGCCTTTCCGCCCCGAGTAATCGCCGGCATGATCAGCTCGGCCAAAAACGAGTTAATTTCACCCGAAGAATACGATAGCTCCGCCAATAGCCCAGCCGCTCGCACCGCTGCCAAGGTGTTTCCGCTGTACCAAAGCATCCTAAAAGAAGCGTCGGCGCTTGATTTTGACGACCTCATCAATCGCACCGTTGGCATGCTGCAACACCAAAAAGAGGTGCGTGCCAAATGGCAAAACCAGTTCGCCTACATTATGATCGACGAGTATCAGGACACCAATGCCGCGCAGTACAGACTGGTAAAATTGCTCACGAACGAACATAACAACATCGCCGTGGTTGGCGACGATTGGCAGAGTATTTACAGCTGGCGCGGCGCCGATTTTCGGAATATTTTGCGGTTCGAAAAAGATTATCCGGGCTGCACCGTTATTAAACTCGAACAAAATTACCGCAGCACCAAACACATTTTGGATGCTGCGCACGCCGTGATCACCAAGAATTCGCAGCGTTCCGAAAAAGAATTATGGACGGATGCCGGCAACGGCCTGCCGGTGCAAATGTTACAAGTTGGCAACGAGCGTGCCGAGGGCGAGGCAATTGTGCGCCGGATCCGCAACGGCGTGGACGCCGGTTTGCGCAGATTTAAAGACTACGCGGTGCTGTACCGCACCAACGCGCAAAGCCGTTCGGTCGAGGAAACGTTTATTCACTACGGCGTGCCATATCGCATCGTCGGTGGTCAGCGCTTTTACGATCGCAAAGAAATCAAAGACCTGGTGGCGTATCTGCGTTTGGTGTATCAGCCCGAAGACCGTGTCAGTTTTGAACGCGTCGTGAACGTGCCAACGCGCGGCATTGGGGCAAAAAGTGTCGAAACGTTTTTTGCCTGGATGAGGTCACTAACAGCTGCTGAAACAGTCGCGGGCGAACCCACGGCGCCGAGTCTGTTCCGCGCTTTAACAGAGGTGGTTAATTGCCCCGGCCTCACCGCCAAGGCCAAAAAAGGCTTGGGCGAGCTTGCTGACATGCTGGCTGCTTTACGCGAAATTTTAGACACCACGCCGCCGGCTGCGCTGATCGACTCGCTGGTGCGCCGCTTGGACTACATGGCGTATTTGTCGGATGGCACGCCGCAGGGCGAATCGCGCCAAGAAAACGTCAAAGAATTGATTGGCGTGGCGCAGAGCTACCAAGATGTTGGACTCGACGGATTTTTAGAGGAAATTTCGCTGATCAGCGACATCGACCAAGCCGATTTTGACGGCAATGCCGTGACACTCATGACCCTGCACGCTGCCAAAGGACTCGAATTCCCAGTCGTGTTTATGGTGGGCATGGAAGAAACGATTTTTCCGCACAGCCGGGCGCTGTATGATCAGTCCGAAATGGAAGAAGAGCGCCGCCTGTGCTACGTCGGTATGACGCGCGCCCGCGAGGAACTATATATGATTTACGCCGCCAGCCGCATGCTGTATGGCGGCACACAGCACAACCCACCGTCACGTTTTTTGGGCGAAATCGATGCGCAGTTCCAGCCCGCTGACGCTAATTTTGGATTCTCGGGCTTCGGCTTCGGCGCGGAAACGGTTCCGAGTGAGGAACGCCAGATTCAGCCAAGCTACGATGACGAGCCGCACTATGTGCCGGAATTAAACGAAGGCGACGCCGTCAAACATCCGGTGTTCGGCACGGGCACGGTCGTCGAACTCGATGGTGACAACGCTACCATCTACTTTAAAAATAAAGGTCCCAAAAAGCTCAACATCGCCTTCGCACCGCTGCAAAAACTATGAAAAAGCTTTTGCAAGCTATCGGTTTTGTAATCTTTTGGTGCGGCTGGCCGGTGCTGTATATGTATTTTCGACGAAGCGAGCGTACCCGCGTACTGATCGTGCATGAAGGCGACATCGTCGTACTCCGAACGTGGCTAGCTGGCAATAGCAAGTGGGGGGTGCCCGGTGGCGGCAAACACAAGGACGAAACGCCGGTCCAGGGCGCTATTCGTGAAGTCCGCGAGGAAGTAGGTATCGAGCTCAAGCCAGAACAGCTCAGATTACTCTTTACGACCATGTTTCACGATAAAGGCTTCCGCTTCCCATGCTATTATTTCGTAGCTGAGCTGTCCGAACGAACCTCTTTCACACGGCAGAAACACGAAATCGCCGATATTCGCTGGGTTGGTCCAACTACAGCTGCTCCGGATACGCTGCTTCGAGATGTGCACGAAGCGCTTGCTGCGTATCATGCGTCAAAGTCCGCAATGTCTCGTCATCAATAAGCTGCGGCTCAATGATATATACATGCGATTCATTTTGAGCAGGATTGTTAGCACGAATCCTGCTACGACGCGCATCGTCGAGCGCGTCCCACAGGCCCAGGACGCCATTCACGCCCGTCACATTCAAGGAAAGGCCTGGATTTTCGGTGTCGCCAATCGTAGTGAGCGTGTGCCAGGCCGGCACCTCAGTGTAGTGAAAAGGATGTTGGGGGTCATCTGCTGCCTCAGCTAGCGTCGTGCGTTCTGTATCCAACCAAGCGTTGCACCGGCCGGAAGATCTTGCAAATCATCAGGCAACTCTTGACACCGGCTTCGCACTGTTTGGAACATGTGCTTAGCGGCGACTAAGTGATTGGGCAGAATCTGTCCTGTATTCATGCGTAAAATGGTGGCAATTGGTTGTATCTATATCACTCGGCTCTTCAATTAAACATTGCTTGTAATAGCTTGTTAGCCGGATGGCCTTCTCGGTCGGCATTTCATATGTAACAGGTTCGGGATCGTTTCGTCCTTCTTCAAAGCATGACTCCATGCCTGGCGTCTTTGGAACTGGCAAGTCTGAGATATCGCGCTGTGTCCAAAGGGGTTCTTCATCCTCGATCTGTATCCCGACGACGCGAGCATAGGGTTCGGTTGTGACGACTCCAAATGATTCAAAGTAATCACAAAGGAAATTGGTAGTGGAGGTGTAGAGGGTTGTACGGAGATATTCTGCATTTTCCATGAGCAGTATCATAGCAAATGACGCCCGCCATGCAAGGTAGCGGCGGTTTGCACGGGTTTGATACAATAAGGGTACTTTTGTGAGCAGTTGGCTGTGGCACAAAAGTATTTGTTATGCGCAAACGACACAAGATTATAAAAAAGCAGCGCTTTAGTTTGCCCAGATTTAAATCAGGTAGGTTAAAACTGTTTGGCCGCTACCCGCACATCACCATCCCATTGGTGACGTTTGCGGTGCTGATTTTACTTTCGGTGATGGCGATTATTTGGTTAACCGGAGGCCACCCAACTGCGTTACGTCAGAGCGACTCGCGTATTGTGATCGTTTCGCACGACAAACAAAAAGAAACGGTGCCAACGCGGGCCAAAACCGTTGGTGAGCTGCTCGCCAGGCTAAACATTCAACTGCACACTGGCGACGTTGTTGAGCCAGCCAAAAATACCCCCATCGACCAAGATGATTTTCGCATTAACGTGTACCGTGCGGTGCCCGTCGAGATCATAGATGGCGCCACCGCAACGTACACCTTTAGCGCAGCAACCACCACTCGCAGTATTGCAGAGCAAGCTGGATTTAGTCTGTACCCAGAAGATGATTTAACGCTCGCGCCAACGACGAACTTCGTAAGCCAGGACGTCATTGGCCAACAGCTCGTTATTAACCGATCGATTCCAATCAACCTCAATCTGTACGGCACACAGGCGGTTATACGCACGCACGCAAAGACAGTCGGTGATTTGATCGCCGAAAAGCATATCAAGCTGGCGCCCGGTGATACCGTGCAGCCGGGGATGGATACGCCGCTCACTGCCAACGGCCAGATTTTCTTGCTGCACAAGGGTATGCAAGTGGTGAGCGAAGAGCAGGATATTCAGATGCCAGTGCAGACCGTGCAAGACAGCACGCTTACTTCTGGTACGACCGCAGTACGCCAACAAGGAAGCCCAGGTAAGCAGCTGGTGACATATTTATTATTGCCAAATGGCGCTCGTCAGCAGATTCAGCTGGTAGTCACACAACAGCCAATTACGCAGATTCTGGCAATTGGTACGGCACCGCGTGCCCAGCAATTGCAGGCATGGTTGGCCGCGCTACGTCAGTGCGAATCCGGCGGCAATTATCAAGACAACACCGGCAATGGCTTTTACGGCGCATATCAATTTAGCCAAGGCACGTGGGACCGCATCGCCATTGGCCGTATGGGTGTGCCATATTCGCGTGCCGATCTTGCGCCACCAGAAGTACAAGACCAGGCGATCATCATCAATACCAATGCATCAAGCGGCGGATTGCGTACACAGAATCCCGGCTGCTACGCCAAGGAAGGGCTGAGCGCATTTCCGCCAGCCAACTAAACGTATGAAATACCCCGAAGAACCCGTAACCAAAAAGTCGCTCGGCCAACATTGGCTGACGGACGAGGATAGTTTGGACGCGATGTGCGAGGCCGTGGGCATCCAGGCCGAAGATACCGTGCTTGAAATCGGACCGGGCCTCGGTCCGCTCACCAAAAAGTTGGTGGCACGCGCCAAGCAGGTAGTCGCCGTGGAATTCGACGAAACGCTAGCCCGCGACTTGCCTGGCCGCGTACCTGCCGACAATCTTACTGTGATCCAGCAAGATATTTTGAGCTTTGATTTTACGAGTTTGCCACCAAACTACAAAGTAGTGGCGAACATCCCATATTACCTTACGAGCAACTTGCTTCGCGAGATGTGTACGTCGCCGAACCCGTTTGCTCGTGCCGCTTTGCTCATCCAAAAAGAAGTAGCAGAGCGAGTGTGTGCGAAACCAGGCGACATGAGTTTACTAAGCGTAGCCGTGCAATTGTACTGCGAGGTATCGCTTGGCCAGGTGGTGCCGGCATATCTGTTCACGCCACCGCCGAAGGTTGATTCGCAAATCCTGAAACTCACGTTCCGCGATCGGCCGCTCTTTCCCGATATCGACGAACGGCTCTTTTTCCGCCTTGTAAAAGCGGGTTTTGGACAACGCCGCAAAACATTACTCAATAGCTTGAGCGCCGGTTTGCATCTGAGCAAGGAAAATACCGCGACGCTGCTGGGACACACCGCTATTGCCCCGAACGTTCGTCCACAAGAGCTGCGGCTCGAGGATTGGCATCGCCTGTACGTGCAATGGCGAGCGCAGCAATAAATACTTGACGTGTTAAGTATTTCTTCGTAAACTGGTCCGGTGACTCATATAGCACTTCGTGAAGAAAACACTATCGGCTATCTGTTACAGCACCTTGCACAGATGTTGCAACGGCAGTGTGACCAAATGTTGCAAGAGCGGCTGGGGATTGGCATCGCGCAATATCGTATCTTGACCATGTTGCACATGCTTCCTGGTGCGCAGCAACGCAAACTTGCCGACTGCCTTGGCCAAACCGAGGCGAGCATTAGCCGCCAGGTCAAAGTGCTGCACGATAAGGGAATGCTGGTAGCGCACGTAAACCCCAAAGAGCGCCGTGAGCATATTGCCACATTGACCGCTAGAGGCGTCAAGCTGTGCGAGACCGCGCGGGACACACTCGCTGATTATTATCAACCAATGCTCAGTAATTTTGGTGAAAAACAGCGTCAGGCACTCATCGAAATGCTGCATGCCTTTCACGAATACACCTGTCAACCTGGCAAATCAACCGCCTGCGATCATCCGCTCGACATATAACATAAAAGGAGAAATTAGTGGAAAAAGTTGCCGCCAAACTAGAGGGCAGAGCCCTACCCATCGTCTTATTCACCATCTTTGTGGATGTGTTGGGCATTGGCATTTTGGTGCCGGTATTGCCGGCATTGGTATTTAGCGTATTCGGGCCAGCTGGCTATTCGTACAACACGTCACTCATTCTGCTGGGATGGTTGACGGCGATTTACCCGTTGATGCAATTTATTGCAACGCCGATCTTAGGTCAGCTCAGCGACCGCTACGGCCGCAAGCCGATCTTAGGTTTCAGCTTGGCCGGTACCTCGCTCGGCTATGTATTATTTGCTGTCGCGATCATTACCAAAAACATCCCGCTGCTCTTCGCGGCGCGTGCGCTCGATGGTATTACGGGTGGTAACTTGAGTGTGGCTCGTGCCGTCATTGCCGACACCAGTGCGCCGGAACATCGTGCCCGTAACTTTGGCATGATTGGTGCCTGCTTTGGTGTGGGCTTTGTGTTGGGGCCATACATTGGGGCGCGCCTGGCAGTACCGCATGCGAATTTCTTCGGCTTGTTCCACACCCCGCATTGGTTTGGCCCATCGACGCCTTTCTGGTTTGCAGCAATCTTGGCTGCGCTGAACATGATTTCTGTGTTGGTCGTTTTGCCGGAGACGCACCAGCATATCAATAAAAAGCTTAAAATGGCGTGGGGCAAAGCAGTCGATAATATTCGCAAAGCTGCGTTGCGTCCCAACTTGCGTGTGATTTTGTCGGCGGAATTTCTGTTCTGGGGCGGCTTTACGTTCTTTACGACGTTCTTCCAAATCTTGCTGATGCAGAAGTTACACTTCAGCACGAGCAACGTTGGCGACTTCTTCGCCTACATCGGTATTTGTATCGCGCTAGCCCAGATTATTTTGGTACCGCTCACCGTCAAAAGGTTCAAGAGCCATACCATCTTGCGCGTATCGCTCATCGGCAACGGCATCGCGTTGTTCTTCCAATTGTGGCCGCACAACACGTCGCAGCTTCTTATGGTGGCGCCACTTATTGCGATCTTTAATGGCCTGACGATGGCGAATGCCTCGGCGCTGGTAAGCCTTTCGGCAGATGCCAAAGAGCAGGGCGAGGTGCTCGGTATCGAGGCGAGCGTGCAGGCGCTGGCTCAGGCGATTCCAGCGATCGCCAGTGGCTACATTGCCACCATGGGCATTAGCATGCCAGTGATTGTTGGTGGTGTAGTAGTGGTAGCAGGCGGTTTGATCTTCAATATCTTCTACCGCGTTCCCAAGAACGTCGACAGCAAAGAAGCCCGCGACGAAAAAGCCGCTGCCATAGCCGCAGCCAATTAGCGCGGAATCCTTTGACACCACAATAAGCAGATGCTACGATAGCGTCCATAATTCAGGAGTTCTGTATGTCTATGGAAACGAATAGTCAGGGTAATCCAGTAAACCTCCCCAATCTTACAGCGACAAATTTTAACGTTGCGGCAGCGGATATTAGCATTACCGCCGATCCAGAACAGACGGTTCCTATGCTCAGCTTTACCGGCCAAGAAGATGCATTTAGCCATGAGTTTACAGAAGGAAGTCTCTTTGTCCAAGAAAACATCGACAGACAGCAATCGGGCAGTTTTGTAAGCGGCGATATCCATGGGCCGGTTGTTATCGGATACGGGGGCATATACAACGCGGATGTCGTTGCCGGCAGGAACATAACGTATAGCGACGGTGATTTATATATTGAGAACGATAGTTACGGTGAAACGCGCACGACCGCTGAAAGCAGTCGCAAGGCCTCTCTTATATTGCCGACACATCATCCTATCCTTCATCACATCATTGAAACAGTATCTGGCGACGTTACGGTAGATGGCACGATCGCTCGTCAGGTAGGCGTAGGGACAGCCTCCGGTAATGTTGAGATACACGAGACGACAACAGCCAGCATGCATGTTAGGACTGGTTCGGGTGACACAGATATTGACCATACATCTGCAACAGGAGGTGTACGCATTGATTCTGCATCGGGAGACGTCGATATCAAGGACAGCGCAGCCAGCGAGTGGAACATAGTAACGGCGAGCGGCGATATCAAAACACGGGGCGTCGTAGGTTCCATCAATCCCCATACTGCGTCGGGCGACGTAGATATCCGGTAAGAAACCGTCACTGAAGCATATCCGCTTTTTATGGTATAATACAAATATGTGGGGCTGAATTTTAAGCTCGACGTTGGACTTTATCGGTTAGATCAGCAGGTCGCTTGTCAGCGTTATAGGCACATCTGAATAGATGCAAAAGATTCACTTACAGCAATGGCTGACCGCGTGTTGAACGCTCGTCAGTTCGCTGTTGCTGCCTAATTTATTTTAGGTAGCCACGCCTGGATTGACGCCAGATAGAACCGGACGTGTTATATATTATCTGGATGCATGCGCTTTTTCGCCCAGGGAGCGCATAAAGACCAGGGCTTTGGGCTCACGACTTTTTGGTTGTTCACCAGCCGTGACCCGAGCTATTTGTAAACAACCTAAACCTGTAGGATAGACTAACTAGATAAACCATCGGACCGGGGTGCGATTCCCCGCAGCTCCACCAGAGAAAGTACCTGACTTGCATGTCGGGTTTTTTCTTTTTAGGACTATACTTATGACTATGAGCGAGGCCTTGTATACTCAAAATCCAGAGGACGTCATTGATGCAGTACGTCCTAACCACGAATCAATCAAATGGTTCAATGGCGGAGACAATCGGGACGTCATCGTTGTTGATGGTGTTGAGGCATTTCGATTTCCGAAAGATGAAAGTGGCGTAGAGGTAGGCCGATTTGAATTTGAAGCAGTTAAGCTAGTGCAGGGGAAACTGCATGTTGCAGTGCCTAAGCCTATCGAACTTGCCCCAGATGGCTCATATAACGTGTTGGAGTTTTTAGAGGGTAAAGTGCTCAGTAAGCAAGCAGTCACAGAATTACCGTATGACGTAAGGCGTGATATGGGCGTAGCAATTGCAGGTGTTATAAATGACCTAAATACGAATATTACTCCAGAAGAAGTAACGGCAATACCGTCCAAACGGCCATTTATCAGAAACCGCGACGACTATTACGCTGGAGTTTATCAGGCCGCGCTGGAGCAAGAGGGGGTTTATGCGGATACTTATCGAAAGATATATCAGCGTTTACTCCAGATGCGCCCAGACGGGTCAGCAAGCAATATTATAGTGTTTGGTGATTTCAGTTCGCCTAACTTAGTCTTAGCTGATGATTATCATCTAACAGGGTTGATTGACTGGACGGAACTCGGCATTGGAGATATTCATAATGAACTGCGGCCAGTATTTAGCGTCATAGGTCAGGAAGCATTTGATGAGATGGTGGATGCTATCGCTCCTAAGCTTGGACCTGTAAATAAGGAATTGGTTCGCACTTTGGCTATCATCCATGAATTAAGTGTTCTGATTAGCGGTAAGCAGAAAGGCTCACTAACACAAGAGCGTACGCGGCTTGCTGTAAATTCCTTGAATCAGTGGCTCGATGAAGACTTAGCATCTTAGCTACACAAAGGGCTAAAGCCCTCAAACAGAACATGAAGCCCTTTTAGCAGAAAGGCTTTTTAATTGTTTGCTGCGTCGCGGTCGGCAGACAGCTGGCGGTAAATATCGAGCAGTGAGTCGTTGCTTTGCCAGAATTCCTCGGGCGTTTTGAAGCGTTGGACGTATTGTTTCTCTAGGCCGAGTTTTCGCCATGTTTCCATGCCGTCTGGATCGAAGCGCTGCAATTGCTCGTATACGGTCATCGAATCTCCAACACGCATATCCTTCCAGTCTCTTGCAGTGGACATGGGCTGGGTGGTGTTAAAGCTTTCGTGTTTATACCTCTGAGTATTATAGGTACGATGAAGTGCTATATCTCGCGCCTGGTTAAAATTGTCGAGCGTTTCGGCATCAACTGACGTAGGCTTGGATGCAACATCAAGCTGCTCAAGCAAGTGTCCGGCTTCTGTTTGGTCGGGTGTGAGTTGCATATCTTCAAGCGGCTCGAATAATATACGTGTATAGGGGTGCGCCCGGAGAACACCTTGGAGTGTTAACTCCTCATCTGGATTGAAGATAAAGCCGCGCTTTTCGGTTAGGTATTGCTGTACGGCGGGTTGCCGCAGGATGTCAAGCGCAGTGCCGAGTCGGTTCGATCGTGCTGCAAGACGCGGCTCAAGCTCTTCGAAAAAGTCATATTGATCGCCCGATTCACTTGCTGCAAGCTCGTCTGCAAGCATGGTATCGAGCCCCTCTGCTTTGGCTTGCGTGGAGCGCACATACATCCAACGGGCGGCAGCATATTTGGCAGCAAAAGGCGCCATATCGATGTGCCCAAAGGTTTCAAGGTTCTTATCTACAAGCTGTTTCATTTCGGAGGGGTTCATATTGGCAACAAGAGCAGCTATAAGTCTGACGTTGGGTCTCGGCTCATATTTGGAAGCGTCAGGCAAGTCTGGCAATTGTTCTTTGCACCAAGCTAAAAGCGCTTTGGGATCTGCACGCAATGCTTTGGCTTGTTCGCGTACTCCATGTGGTGCTCGGGCGAGTGTCTTACCGTCTTCTTGTTGTAGTCGGAGGTCGCAGTCCACAATGTTAAGCCAATTCATAAGTTTCTCGCGCTTGTCGGCATAAACGGCAATTGTTTCTGGGCTAAAGTTTTGGTTGGCAACGTCGCGATCAAGCTGGCCGAGATTTTCCGTAATGATAGATTTGTAAAGCTGCAATTCTGCGGCAGTCGTGGCAGGCGGGTAGTCGTTGTAGTTATTAAATAGATAGTGAGACGCTTGTTCGATTATCCCAAAACTATCTGCGCCACCTATTTCTGAGGACGTATGCGTACCAAACGAGACGCCGGATTTGGCGTCAAGCAGCGCACCAAAAAATCGAGGATCGTTGATATCCACACCTTCTACGGTGGCTGGGGCATCTATTTCGACGTCCTGGGGCTGCATACGAATCGGCCAACCACCTTTCTCTGCTACGATTCGGTCAACGGCATCACGAAGTCGCTCGCCTGGCTGGTACGTGGCTGGTTCGGCGATCATGTCCGAAAGGTCGGTGCCCGCCGGTGCTACGACAGTCATGTCGGGCGTCAGTTTAAGGTTGCCCAAAATGAATGTATCATGTGGCAAAACGTTCACAAGTTGGTCTTCTAGGGCGCCAAGCGACGCAACGACCGCATAGCGGTTACCCGATTCAGGGTTGAGCTCATGCTCTGGCACAATCTCACCAAGTGCAAAATGGATTGTCGGGCGAAACGATGGCGGCTCATCCCGCCAGTCGGCACCTGGGCGGACATTTATCGCCCCAGCGATCATGGTACCATTCTCGGGTAAGATAGGGGTTATATGTATGGCGTACACTCTGCTCTCGAGATCCGCTAGGCTTGGTGGATTCTCTGGTGAATAAGGAAAATTACCCATTATTTCGGGTTGAGGCTGGCCTGCCTCACGAATGTACTCCATGATGTGTTATCATATCATATTTTACAGAAATTACCAGATTAGAACTGAAAGTTACTCTGAAACGCAATCATATAATAGACTGCAAAAATAAGACCGCCGGCAATGGATCCGACCATGAGTGTGAGCAATAGCTGTGTCGACATGTTTTTAATGCGCGTAAAAATGCTGCTGGCGACAACGATACTGCCAATAAGAATCGAACCGAAAATAATAAACGACGCCACTCGTTCGCCCTGGTAACAGGTGGGTGCAATATGACAGCCAAGCCGTCCTTGGTCGTATACAAATGGCCACACGATGAGCGCCAAACCAATAAGTGCTGCAATAATGCGTCGCATGCTGCCAACTATATGGAGCGGCGCGTCATCTGTCAACATAAGCGGTTTGCAAGTTTCAGAAATTTCTGAGACTATGTGGGTAAGTAATCGAAAGGCAATCATGGACATAGTGCTGCGCGCGCAGGGGCTGACCAAGCGATATGGATCGCTGGCGGCGCTCGATGATCTCAATTTAGAAGTTACTAAAGGCGAAGTGCTCGGCTATCTAGGGCCGAATGGTGCCGGCAAAACGACGACGATCCGGCTGCTGCTTGGCCTGATCAAGCCCACAAGCGGCTCGGCTACGATTTTTGGCATGGACGCGCAAAAACAAAAGGTGGAGGTACATCGCCGCGCCGCGTATGTCCCGGGCGAGGCGATGCTGTGGCCGCAGCTCACTGGCATCGAAACGCTGCATCTGCTCGCGAATATTCACGGTGCAGTCGATGCGACATACCGTGACGCATTGATCAAGCGCTTTCAGTTTGAGCCAAACAAAAGGGTTCGTACGTATTCGAAGGGTAATCGTCAGAAAATCAACCTCATCGCTGCGTTTGCCTCGCGCGCCGAACTACTTATCTTGGATGAGCCGACCAGCGGTTTGGACCCGCTCATGGAGCAAGCCTTCCGCGAATGCGTGCTCGAGGCCAAAAAGAACGGCCAAACCGTGTTCCTGAGTTCGCACATTTTGGATGAAGTTGAGGCGCTGTGCGACCGTGTGGCGATTTTGCGCGCCGGTACATTGGTTGAGTCCGGTACCTTGGCAGAGATGCGTCACTTGTCTGCGCTTACTGTTGAGGCGACTTTTATAGACAAGCCACCCACCGTCGATCATCTGAAAGGTGTAAGCAATGTGAAAGTTGTCGGGCACCACTTGTCGTGCCAAATTCAAGGTCCGATCGATCAGCTGCTCGCAACGCTTTCAGCGGCGCACCCGCAAACGCTTTTGAGCCGTGAGCCGTCGCTCGAAGAACTCTTTTTGTCGCTGTATGGCGAGGAAGAAGAGCGCCAGGATGGAGAGAACAATGAGCGCTAGTGTAGCGGTCAAACGTCTGCGCGGCTCAGCCGGCACGCTTCGTCGTTTTGTGTTTCGGCGTAGTATCCGTGGCTCGCTTATGTGGGCAGTGATCTTTGGTGTGTATGTGCTGGCATCTGCTGGCGGATTTGCCTCGGCCTACCCGACCGCGCAGAGTCGCGAGCAGCTCGCCGTTACATTTGGCAACAACGTCGGCCTGAAAGTGCTGGTGGGTGAGGCGCATCAGCTGTCGACCGTTGCCGGGTTCACATCGTGGCGCGCCCTGGGCATTTTGTCGCTGGTTGGTTCGATTTGGGGACTTTTGCTTGCAACGAAATGGTTTCGCGGTGAAGAAACAGCGGGCCGTACTGAATTATTCCTGGTAGGCCGGACGTCTGCCCGAGCTGCGGCCACGCGCATTTTTACTGCGTTTTTGAGCTGTCTGGTGATCATGTTTGCGGTAACTGCCTCACTGATTATGGTCATCGGGCGGTCGCCGAAAGTCAATTTTTCGACCGGCGGCAGCGTATTTTTTGCACTGTCTTTGCTTGCGGCGCCCGCTATATTTTTGGCTGTTGGTGCGCTGACGAGTCAATTAGTCGCAACGCGGGCGCGAGCCGCAGGTATCGCCGCAGCGTTGTTTGGGGCGTTCTTTGTGCTGCGCGGCATCGCTGATGCTACAGCGAGTGCGCATTGGCTGCGCACTCTCACCCCTTTAGGATGGATTGAGAACCTGCACCCGCTCACTGGCCCGCAGCCGTTGTGGCTACTTCCCCTTGGACTGTTCGCGGCCGCGCTAACTGGCCTGACTATCTGGCTGGCGGGCAAGCGTGATCTGGGCGAAAGCCTGCTCCGCGACCGAGACACCGCCAAGCCGCGACTCATGCTGCTTAAAACGCCGCTGTTGGCTGCGGTGCGCCTCACGCGCGGGGTTAACGTTGCGTGGTTGGCAGCGATCATCATCGTGGCGACTGGTTTTAGTACCATTGCTAAGTCGGCTGGGACGGCATTTAGCGAATCGGGTGCTGCACAAAAATATGCTACAAAAATCACGGCCGTGTCACAGGCAACCGGTGTTAAGGTATTTCTTGGCATCGTCTTTTTGATGGTCATGACACTGACAATGTTGTATGTTGCCGGTGCATTGGGTAGCATCCGCAACGACGAAGCCGAAGGCTATCTCGACAATCTGCTTGTTCGCCCGGTTGGTCGTTTGCAATGGCTGTTTGGCCGGATCGCCATCGCCGTAAGCGTGGTGGTCTTAATGTGTATGATTGCCGCAGTCGGCTCGTGGGCGGGTGCGGCCAGCCAGCACGCGAGCATTTCGTTCAATGCCATGATGCTTGCTGGCGTCAACGCGATTGCACCTGCGGTTTTGGTATTCGGCATTGGCCTGCTGTGCTTTGGGTTTGTGCCACGGGCAACATCAATCGCGGTGTATGTGGTGGTGGCGTGGTCATTCCTGATGCAGATGATCGGTTCCCTGATTAATCTCAACCACTGGCTCCTGGATACTGCCGTGTTTCGGCATATTGCACTGGCACCGACGACTGATCCAAACTGGCGCATCGTTGGCGTGTACGGTGCGATCGGCGTGGCGTGCGCATTGCTTGGAGCGTGGCGGTTCAAGAGGCGCGACCTTGAAACAGCCTAAGCTTTCGGCTGGCGAAGCTGATTACATCAAACAATTTATGGCGTTTGGCACGGCCTTTGGCTTGCCGCCAAGCGTCGCGAAAGTGGTTGCCTATTTATTGATTTGTGAACCCGCGCAGCAAACTGCCGACGATGTACGCACCGCACTTGGTTTATCGGTGGGTACGGTGAGCAGCGCTTTGACCATGCTGTCGGAAGGAACGCTCGTGAATCGCACAAAAAAATCGGGCGATCGGCACGTGTACTACAACCTTGATCCTGCTGGTTGGCAGCGCACATTTGAGAAGCGTATGCGCACCCTCGAATATGGCAAGCAGATTGCCGAAGAAGGGCTCAAACTCAATCCCGCAAATGGCCGACTTATCGCTATGCGCGATTTGTACGCATACTTTACTATTGAGTTCGCCCATCTGTTTAAACAGCTTAAAAACAATCTGTAATTGTATGTTTTTTCATAGCTCTATGCTGCGTAATTCAGTACGCTGAAAACGTTCACAACAGGAGTATACATAATGGCAAAATACGGTCCAAAAGCACAAGAAAAAGTCGAAAAAACGATGCACGAGCATAAGCATGAGGGTAAATTCAAAAGCAAAAAGCAGGCAATAGCCGTGGGTTTGAGCGAGGCGCGACGTGCTGGCGGCAAAGTACCCAAAAAGAAATGAGTTTTTCATCTTTCTTTAGGCTTGACGTGCTACCGAGAGTGGCCTAGGCTTAAATAAGATGTTAGATAAAGCTAAAAGACTCAAAAATATTAACCCGAAGTCCTTATTTACGTTTCGGCAAAACAAGGATTTAACCGCCGAGGACCTGCAAGTCGCGCGCGATTATATTCGTGCGTATTGGCCAAAACTGGAACGGTTCCATCCCAAAGACGACGACAGCTTGCTCGGCGTGCCTAAGCCATACTTGGTGCCGGCATACGAAGAAGGCCACGATTTTGACTTCAACGAGCTGTACTACTGGGACAGCTATTTTATGGTGCAGGGCATGCTTGATGCCGAACACCGCGAACTCGTTACGGGCATTTTAGAAGACTTGCAGAGTTTGTTTAAGCGTTTTGGTTTGGTGCCAAACGCCTCGCGCACGTACCTGACCGGTCGTTCGCAGCCGCCGTTCATGACGAGCTTTATTTTTGATATTTATCAGGTGTACGACCCAGGCAAAGAGTGGCTCAAAGAAGCTATGACGATTGCCAAAAAAGAGTACGAAATGGTATGGATGGGCGTTGGCAAACCACATGCCCGCAAGGTGTACCAAGGGCTGAGCCGCTACTACGACATCAACATGCTGAA
>DATASD010000006.1:0-25780 GCA_036263915.1 Saccharimonadales bacterium (SeqCode)
CCGCAGACGCATACAATTGCAGAAGCTGCAGAGATAGCCGCCCAAGGAGACGTTGCGCAAGTATCGATCAACGGGCGTTTAACGGGTATGCGTGATCAAGGCAGTATTGTATTCGGTGACCTTCGAGACGAGACGGGCGAAATGCAATTGATTGCAGAGCCTGATACCCCCGATTTTGAAGATTTTAAGCGTAACGGTGTTGGTGACTGGCTTGGTATCACCGGTGAGACCGGCCTTTCCCGGCGAGGCGCGCCAAGCGTATTTACTGAGGATTGGGCACGATTGGCTGCAACTGAGGTCGGGTTCCCTGATAAACGTAACGGCTTGACTGACCCTGAGTTGCGTGCCCGGCAGCGCTACCTCGACCTTGCCATAAATCCCGACTCGCTCAAGCGTTTTCAGGATCGCAGCCGCATGATTTCTTCCATTCGACGCAATCTCGAAGGACAAGGGTTCACCGAAGTTGAAACACCCATCCTTCAACCGATTCACGGTGGGGCTAGCGCTCGCCCATTCGAAACGCACCACAATGCCCTCGACGAGGACATGACACTTCGTATTGCACCCGAACTTTACCTCAAGCGTCTTGTGGTCGGTGGCATGCGCCGGGTATTCGAGATCGGCAAAGACTTCCGTAATGAAGGTATTTCGCCTCGCCACAATCCTGAGTTCACTATGATGGAAGTATATGGCGCGAACTGGGATTACCGAGATCAAATGCACTTGACCGAAACATTAATACAGGGCCTCGCCAAAGAGCTCCATGGTACAGATCAGATTAGCTATCAGGGGGAGACTGTAGATCTCTCGGCACCTTGGGAACGAGCCACTATGGACGACTTAGTGAGTGACGCGGTCGGTATGCCCGTGAGCGTTGATACGTCACTCGAAAAAATGCGTGCGCTCGCTGAGACACATGGTGTTGAAGTGCTTGAACAAGATGGCACGGGTACAATCCTGACAGGTTTGTACGAAAAGCTGGTTGAAAGCAACCTGAAAGCCCCCATCTTTGTGACTGATTATCCGCGTGAAGTTTCACCATTGGCGCGTGATCACCGTGATCGCCCGGGTTACACCGAGCGCTTCGAAGGTATAATCGGTGGCCGAGAAATTTGTAACGGCTACACCGAGCTGAATGATGCGCGCACCCAATACGAACGCTTCCGTGAACAAGAAGAACGTAAGGGCGTTGATCCAGAAGCAATGGAAATGGATCGCGACTACGTGCAAGCACTCCGCTATGGCCTGCCGCCTACGGCTGGCCTCGGCATTGGTATTGATCGCTTAGCGATGCTCCTGACCGATGCACCCACTATCAAAGATGTGATCCTCTTCCCGACGCTGCGTCGTGCAGACATTAAGTTACCGTACGACGACTAACCTAACAGCGAGGGGGCACTATGAGCCAAGAACTACCATCATTTTTAGCGCCCGAAGAAGTTACGGCTATTGCCGAACAATTCGGTACGCCAGTGTTCGTCTATGATAAGGCAACGCTGCGACATCAAGCAGACGAGGCACTGGCTTTTTCTGCACCGTACGGACTAACCGTACGCTATGCTATGAAGGCCAACCCCAACAAGCACATTCTTGACACTTTTCAAGAGGCGGGTGTGGTCGTTGATGCAAGCTCTGGCTATGAAGCCGAACGGGCGCTGCTCGCCGGCTTTGACCCCGAAGATATCTTAATTACGAGTCAGGAACTCCCTAAAAACCTCGAAGAACTTATAGAAAAAGGTGTCGAGTTCGACGCCTGCTCGTTGCATCAACTCGAAACCTACGGCAAGAGCTTCCCCGGCACGACTGTGGGCGTGCGTATTAACCCGGGCCTTGGTTCGGGTCACTCCAATAAAACAAATGTTGGTGGCCCGGCCTCAAGCTTTGGTATCTGGCATGAGCACACTGATCGAATTCACGAAATTGCCGAGCAGTACGACCTCACAATTGGTCGGGTACATACGCACATTGGGTCGGGCGCCGACCCTGCCATTTGGGCAAAAGCTGCGCAGCTCAGCCTGGATCACGTACGTGCATTTCCAGACGTTACCACGCTCAACTTAGGCGGCGGGTTTAAAGTAGCGCGCATGGATCACGAAGTGAGCACTGATATCGGCGTGGTAGGCAAAGTTGTTGCCGAATCACTCGAAGAGTTTTGTGAAGAAACGGAGCGCAGGATTCATCTTGAAATCGAGCCTGGAACGTTCATGGTCGCAAACGCCGGCGCACTCATTACTACGGTTGCCGACAAAGTAGACACTGGCGAGGAAGGCTACGAATTCCTTAAAGTTGACAGTGGTATGACCGACATTTTGC
This sequence comes from Saccharimonadales bacterium (SeqCode), assembly GCA_036263915.1. Taxonomy (GTDB): domain Bacteria; phylum Patescibacteriota; class Saccharimonadia; order Saccharimonadales; family UBA4665; genus DATASD01. The sequence goes on from DATASD010000006.1 coordinate 2,314, forward strand.
GACCAAGTTTATACGGCGCACAACACCCCATGACAGTGGTTAACGAACGGTCCGAAAATCCTACTGATTACGTCGTGGTGGGACATTGTTGCGAATCTGGTGACCTGCTGACGCCTGTGCCCGGCGATGCCGAATCGCTAGCGACGCGCACGCTGCAGCAGGCCGAGATAGGCGATCATCTCATCATCGGTGGCGTAGGAGCGTATTGCGCTTCCATGAACGCCCATGGCTACAACTCCTTCCCTGAGACGGCTGCTGTCATGAAGCATCTTGACGGCAGCATCACTCAGATCGCGGCTCGTGGCACGCTACAAGCTCTTCTCAAGAATGAGCTTGCGTAACGTCTAAATATAAAAAAGACGCGCTCACTGCGAGCGCGTCTTTTTATAGTGCCGAAAAGCGTTACGCTTGTGGCTCTTGAATCTCTTCTGTTGGACGTACCCAACGACCAACGCCGTTCGGGAAATACGTTCCTTCGCCATTGTCGCCCGGCAGTACATATGGACCAGCAATTACATCTTCCCCTGCAGCGCCTAGCTCACCGTCGGTAAGGGCACTACCTGCGGTACGTTCGGCGTCGTCATGTATAAGCATGCCGCCATTCATTTCGTAGCCTGCTGCATGCAAGCTGTCGATTGTACTTTGCAGATCTCCGCCGTCTAAACGTGGGATTCCTGCGTGTCGGTCAAACCCCTCAAAGTTGTTAGCTGATTCTTTCATAATAATGTTACCTCTGATTTAAGTGTTATGATCATACAACAAATTTGCGATATTATCTAGTAGTTATTGTTATTCCTCCTTATACCACACGGATCGTTGTCGGCTCGGACATGAACAACGTCATGCGGTCGTGCTGTGCTTGCACACCTCTGATATACTCGATGTGCTCGGAGCGGATTACCTCACCTGGTGCCAGCACCGGGATGCCGGGCGGATACGGGATGATATACTCATCGCACACCCGACCGACCGCTTTGTCTAATGAAACCGCCTCTGGCGTTGTATCCACAGGCGGCTTGGTTTCAATGGTTATAGGAAACTTCGGGAACGTAATCGTTTCCGGCTTCATGCGCTTTATAACCTTCTTGAGGGTCTCTACGGTAGTATCAACCTCTGCTTTGGTCGACTGAAAACCAACGATCAAAGTAATGTTTTTGACCTCGTATTTTTCTGGAATGATGCCAGCCGCCTCTATCGCTTCGGCGATGAGCGATGCATTGTGGTTCGGAATGTGCAACAGAATCTTCGTTGGGTCGCTCGACACATGCACTTCTATATCGGGCACAGTTCTGAGCTGTTCTACGAAATATTCGGCAACTTCGATCATCTGCCCGATGACCTCTTCACCGCGTGCTTCCATGAAAGCACGCGTACCGTCGAGCGCTGCCAGCAAGTGGAACGATGGCGAGGTAGTAGAGAGCGAACGATATGAACGCAGCACTTCCTCGGCATTAACGCGCCCGTCCTTCCAATGAATCATTGAGTTTTGCTGCAGCGAACAGCCTTGCTTGTGCGTTGATTGCGTGCAGATGTCAGCACCGGCCTGCATAGCCGACGTCGGCAACTCTGGCGAGAAACAGAAATGCGCTCCCCAACCCTCATCCACGTAAATGATGATGTTTGGATCATATTCGCGGACAGCGGCCACAATCGCTTTCAGGTCAAGGGAATTGCCCTCGTATGTCGGGTTAGACAGGAACAGCACATTTGGCTGGTGCTTTTTGACACCGTCCATAATCTGTTCCAATGTGTTTGGTGTAAAGATTTGCAGGTCTTGATTGTACTGCGGCTCGATAGGAATGAGTGTGATGCCGTAGTCTTTGCAACCCGTAATAATCGACATGTGGGCGTTGCGTGTGGCCACCATGCGCACGTCACCCAATTGGTTTTTGAGCGTGCGCAGCACCATAAAGTTACTCATCGTCGTGCCCTGAACGCAAAAGAGCGTGTGATCAGCCTGATATGCTTTGGCGGCGAGCGCAGTCGCCTCGCCAAAAAGTCCAGTGTCGGTGAGCGGACTACCGATCTTGTGGTATGATACGCTCATATCGTTCGCGTAAATGTCCCGCACCTGAGGCAAATCAGGGTGAATCGAAGGCGTGCACCAACGAATTTTAGTGTGGAAACTGTTGAACGCATTAAGAAGTGGTGTATTCATGGTGAGTACAATGTATAGCAACTCGAAGTATATTGCAAAAGATTTAAATCAGCGCCTCAAGCGGAGCTTTTAACAGAGGTTGTATTGACGCCTACCTTTGGACGTATAACAAGCCAATAGCCTAAGACGAATATCGCGATAATGGCAACGCAGCGCATTGCCCAAAGCGCGTTGAAGTCGCGAAATATCCATCCAAGTACAAAGCTCGCCGGTACGGCGGCCATGCGTCCGAAGGTCGATACCACCGATAGAATTGATGCGCGGACGTTCGAAGGTGTTTGTTCCTGTATGCGCGTCTCAATTTGATTGATCAGCGCAGCGCTTGCCACTGATTGCACCATAAAAAGCGCTACACTTATCCAGGTATCAATAAAAGCCATGAGTATAAACGGCACAGTCGTACCCAAAATGAGCAGCGATAATCGTGTGCGCATATGATGCGCGATCAAACTCCCCAGTGCCCACGTAAAAGCATAGGCAGCCCACAGCAAACCGATGATTTGCGGTGCCGAAAAATACCGCAACATATATAATTGACCAAATTCCGACTTGAATAGTTCTGCGATGGCCAGCGCCGTCAAAATAATTGTAAGGCTTCGAACGAGCTGTACGCGGCCCAACGTTATCGTTATTGCTTTGAGCTGTCGAAGCATCCGTTCCTTCTTCTCGGCTTTGTGAAATGTAGGCTCCCGGAGCGACAGCAACAAGGCGACATTTACCACGCACGACGCAATCGTCACAAAATAGGTGAACCGATATCCGAAGTGATGCGCCAAAAATCCGCTGACAACATTAGCCACGCTCGCCCCAATCAGAAACAGCGCATATGCCCTGCCGGCAATCTTGCTGTATTGTTCCGCTCGTCCTTCTTCATGCAAGATGTCGTAGGTAATCGCCGCATAGGTGCCGCTGGTTGATACGATGTACAAGCCATAAAAAAGTTCGCCAATGGCATACACAAATAAGCTATGGCTGTTGCCGAGCAGCGCAGAACAGATCGCCAGGGCAAGCGCCGAAGTAATCAAAACACCCTTGCGGCTCCATTTATCGGCCACGATACCTGCCGGAATATCACACAAGAGATTAAATATGAGATACACGGCTGTCGCGACGCCTACGCCTACCGCGTCAATGCCGATACTTCGCATGAACAACTTTTCGATACCATACCAAAATACCAGTCCGGTCAGAAAATTGCTGAGATATATTTTGTGGATGCGTGTCATGGGTATGAATGTATGGTACCACTGGAACGCAGCGCTTCGGTAATAGCGATCGTATCTAATAGTTGTAAAAAACACTTCGTACTTGTGCTGCTTGGCCAACCTAGGATACGCTTGAGTCAATTCCATCTGCTCGGAAAGGATACATATGAGTCATTCTACGGTAGAAGCAGCTCCTTTTGGCGACGTACCATTGTCGCTCGGCAACGGCGTATTAGAAGCCAACGAGATTCATGATGCCGCGGCGGTTGTAACCGGTAATTACGTGAATCCGGATCATGCCTTGCCGCTCCCCTATCCCCAAGGAGATTGGTACCTTCGGCAGACCATGGTTCCGGCGCTCCGTAGCGGCGAGACCGTCATTGCCCATACCCTTATACCCGGACTAGCTGATTATTATAGAGACGTCGGCTTACTGCCCCGGGACGCCACGGTAATCGAAGTTGATCCGCAAAAGAACGGTTCGAATAGTTTCGGGTTTCCGTATACCGACCCGCTGGAGGTCTTGCGTGGAAGTAGGCAGTTTGATGGGCAATATCTTTGTCCAACGTTTAACGGCGCATTTGTGGAAGCACAAGCCAAAGATCTGAATTTGCGCACGCTTGACCGAGCCGAAAGTACGCTCAGCAACCATAAGTCGCGATTGCGTGAGGCTGCCGATGAGTATGGGTTTAGGGTCCTCCCCGGCATGGCGCTATCGCATCCAAAAGACATGCAAGTTGCAGTGGAGGCCGATTGGAACACGGAACATGGCGCGTGGCTCAAATTCCCTACCGGGTCTGGCGGTGATCTCGTTATCAGGATCAAAGAACAGGTTACGCCAGGAGTGCTAGAGGCAGCAGTTGCGAAACTCCGAAGGAATATCGGTAAGGCATTTGCCGAGGGTACGTTCGAGGCTGCTTTTGACGATTTTTGGCCCGAAAGTGCTGTGGCGCCAGAAGGCTTTCCACTTGTATTGGAGGCCGATGCTCATACGGTTGGCGATGTAGTGGCAAACGGCAGCACGCAATTCCTAACCAGCAAAAGGCGTGGCATATCGTTCGCGGGAAATTTTGTGCAGTTAACGACGGACGCTGGTGAGTATTTAGGCAATGAACCATACACCGATATGCCTGCCGCCGCGCGGGCGGCGGCCGAGGCACAGACAGCTCTCGCAGCCGAATATAATGCCAAAGAGCATAGATATTATGGCATCGCAGGGGTAGACTGGTTTTTGACACAAGATGGCGATGGCCGCATGCAGGTTTCTGTTGGAGAGCTAAATAGTCGGCCAACGGCCAACACGCCACCCATTATTATAAGTCAGAAGCGCGGCGCACAGCACTTTATTAATACGAATGTATATACGGACACACCGATAGGTTCTATTGACGATTTTGTCCACACCGTAGGTGAAGATCTAGCGTATGGTGATCCTCATAAGAAAGGCATGGTCGTACCGCAGGCCTTTCGTTCGATCGCACGAGGTGGATCTGTCGAGGCTTCGCCCCATTTCAAGGTTGCTGTTTTGGGCAGAGATGCAGCTCATTGTCGCGCGGTTCTTCGGACATTAGGTAATATGGGCGTTCGCTTCGAGCCGTAGCTTATGCAACAAGATACATATAGCCTACTCCGGGAACTCGTCGCTATACGTTCTGTGTTTCCACACGAGCAAGCGCTCGCGGCGTATATAACCTCAGAACTATGCGCACTCGGCTTTACTGTCAAGAACTGTATGGTTACCAAAGAACGAAGTAATATTATTGCCACGTATGGTACGGCCAAGACGTATCTCGGATTTTATGGGCATATGGATACTGTTCCGCCTGATGTGCACTACACTCAGGATCCTTTTACTATTTTGCGCAAGGGCACGCGAGCGCACGGGTTAGGTGTGGCAGATATGAAGGGTGGCCTGGCGGCTATCTTGCGCCTTGCCGCAGTTGCAGCCGCAGAGCAGCTGCCGGTGAAGCTTGTGTTTGGTGTTGACGAAGAGAACATCTCACTCGGCGCGCACGCACTCGTGGACCAAAGCATGCTTAATGATGTAGATTTCCTGATTTCCGGCGAAAGCGGCCAAGTCAAGAACGAGCGTCAAGGCTACAGTGTGTGCTTTGGACGCCGCGGACGAATAGCCATTAAGGTGACGGTTCGCGGCAAAAAGGCACACGCTGCCGAAAGCCAAAAAGCGGTCAATGCAATCGAGATGGCCGGCCGGCTCATAACGCATCTTGATCAACTTTCATTTGCACATAATCCGCACTTTGGCACGACAAACCTTGTGATTCACGAAATATCCGGATCAACCGACTCATTTTCGGTGCCCGACGAATGTTCATTTATGCTGTCGGCACTGACTGCGCCGCCGACCCGCCACACAGAAGTCATACACCAGTTGTCGTCGCTCGCTAAAAAGCTCGGCGTGCAAGCCGACATTATGCCATTATCGCGGCCCACTCCTTACGGCGATAGTTACGAAGTAAGCCAATCCAACGCCTTCTTACAGCGTATCCAAAAAGAAGTTTTTGTGGCCGATTCTGTGGTGCCGGCATACGTTGAATCTATTGCCGACGAGAACATTTTTGCGAATCGCTTGGGCATTCCGGTGATTAGCGTTGGCCCTATCGGGGGTGGCGATCATACTGCTTATGAATGGGTGGATGTACGCTCTATCGACAACGTTGCGGCGTGCTATGCAAAGATACTTCGCTTGTATACTAGCTAGAAGACGGATCTTCTTGCACCCACGATTGACTTCTATCCCAGATAATTTCGTTGGTTTCAGTGTTGCCTTACGAGTTCTTCTACTCCTGGTGGCTCTGTTATAGCAGCATCGAGTACGACAGTCTCCGGGTCGGCATCTGTTGCCAATTTACAAGACATGCCAGTAACCTCGCGGCCGATCTTATCACCGTGCCACACCGTAATCAGCTCGTCCGGGTTTTCTCCTGCGCGATATTCAGGCGGTACCTGCTGCCAAATCTCTCGGCTCACACGTGCGGTTCCTATGCCGGATCATTCCAAAGATTAGGAATCTGGCCGTTATCATACGGCGGCTCAACGATTTCATCAGTAGGGTTGAGGGGCATGAAAGTGCCGTCGCTTCTGTATCGCAGGTTGCGATTAGGGTAATCGATAGCCACACTGGGCGTAGTAAGGATATCGGCGAAGTCTTGGTCTGCAATAACTCGTCCGCTCATAGCTTCTTCGCCGATAGTTGTCTCGCGTTCCATCTGAGCTCTGACGGCCGCTATATTATGCGCGAACCGCTCGACGTCCGCTGAATCTAACGAGCTAATTTGCGTTGGCGCCCAGCTGATATTAAATTTACCGGGGACAATTAATGCGTTGCGTTCAAGGCCGCTGTATTCTGGTTCAAAGTGGGGACCATCGGTGCTGTTTGCTCTTTCTAACATGTAGGTGGTTATATCATATAATGCGATGATAAAAAAGAGGGCAGCATGCACTGCCCTCTAGGAATGTCAGCCTCAAGTAAAATTATTGGCCGTTGCCCATCCCCATACCTTGCATCCAGGTAAACATAACGTGCGCGCTCAAAGTGAGTGCGAGCGTAATGCCAACCGTTAATTCGCCTGCGTTCATAAGCATTTCCTCCGTAATTATTATTGCGTTGCCCATGTGATGCGCATCACCCGGCCAACTATACGGGTCACCTGCCGCGTACGCTGTTAAATAATTAACTGACGGGCGTATTCCCTCCGGTGCTATATCTGATCTAAGGATATTCTGACGCAATACCTGGCCAAATTCTAGTTTTTTACGAGTGTAGCCAGCTTGCGTACTGTGTTACAGTTACGCACGGTCATGTGCTTGTATAGTTCTGTGCCGATTAATCGCAGCAAACCGCTACGCGCCACGGCGTCGCGGTCAACAGCCCACAAAATGGCACCCGGTACATAGTGCGCATGGTCGATGCCTGGCTTCAGGGTGACTTGTTTGAGTACGTCAGGACTGTCTACATGCTCCCATAAAAACATCACGTCGCATTTCATGTGAGCATCATTTGTCCAGTCTTTGGGCAGCGCCCGGGCGATGGCAAGCAAACGATCGCGATCGAGCACGACAACATGTATAGCGAATCCAAACTTTTGCTCGATCGCTTGCTCGATAGTGTTGGTCACCACCGCCCGTGGCAGATCACTTTCGCATATGATATTGCCAGAGTTTATGTACGTCGAAACGTTGCTCATGCCTGCTCGTTCGATGGTACCTCGCAGCTCCTGCATGCTGACCATGCTTTTGCCACCAACGTTGATGCCCCTCAGGAGCGCGACATATTTCATGCTTCCATCATAGCAAATGATGATTGCCAGATTGACGTTTTAAAAATTCGTTTCGTAACTGCTTAAGAATTTTTCTGCTAGGGTGCCGAGTTTTTCAACGTTATAGCCACCTTCTTGAACAATGAGGGTCGGATAAGCAAGACTTTTAGCGATCTTGGCCGCAATAGTCGTATAGCTATCTTCATCGATGCCTAAATTGCCAATGGGATCTTTTTCGTATGTGTCAAAACCAAGTGATAGCACAAAATAGTCTGGCTGGTAGTCATTGATAGCTGCAATTGCTTCGTCTAGCACCGCAAGGTACTCTGTGGGCGTTGTGTCGAGCGGCAATGGGAAGTTGCGCGTGTAGCCCTTGCCTTCACTTTTGCCTTGCTCGTCTTTATAGCCAGTGCCATACGGAAATGCCTTCGCTGGATCGGCGTGTATGGACACGTAGAGCACATCGCTCCGTTCGTAGAAAGCTTCTTGCGTACCGTTGCCATGGTGGTAGTCAATATCGAGGAGGGCAACTTTTTTTCCTGCTTGTGCAAGCTTGTGAGCGGCTAAGGCCGCATTGTTGAAGTAACAATACCCCATCATGGCATCATGTTCAGCATGGTGTCCGGGTGGACGGCACAAGGCGTAGGCTATTTTTTCATTTTGATTGAGCAACTCATCTGCGGCTTCCAATGCAATGCCTGCCGATTTCATGGCAGCCTGAAACGTATGCTTGACAAGCGGTGTATAGGTGTCTTTTATGAATACGGATGATGTCAACTGCGTGCCTTCGGGGATGTCGGCGCACTTATTACGGAAATAGTCAACGTAATGCGGCGTATGCAACGCCGTTACGTCAGCTTCATTGGGAAGTGACGTAACCTCGCGCATAGGATAGCGCAGCTTTTTGCAGGTTTCTATGATGTTCGTAATACGATCGACTTGTTCCGCATAAGGCGTTTCGGTGCCGTCGTAATATTCGAACTTAGGATTATGCAAGAGGTAGTCGTTGGCGAACAGGACTAACATATATACCTCATTCTACTACAGTAAACATGAAGCTTCTATAGGCATCTTGAGGTTCAAGGCCATCGCTCACACGCACATTATTGAAGATGATTTGGTCGACCTCTGTGCCGTGCGGAGTTTCAAAAGATGGTACCGTAAAGCCGGAGTGGGCTGCGACAACATGTGCGCCTGATGTGAGGTTACACTCTGCGAAGATAAGGTGCGGGGTATCTCTCATGCTTTCTTGTATATCGGTTGTCAGGCTCTGTACTACTTGCCGCCCTAGGCCTTTACCGCGTTGGCTTGGTGCTGTAGACCATTCTGTGTGTTCGATGAGCGCTATATCGCCATTCACGCCAGGAATGTCGAGTCGTTCGGCCATTGCACAGGCAAGTAGTTCACCCTCGGGATTTTCCATCCCCTTGAACCAGACAGTTCGTTCTCCGGGCGCTGCTGAAGCCTCATCTTCTAGTCTTTTGGCGAAGTCGATGCACCCTTGCTCATCCCAGCCAAATGTTTCTCCCCATAGTTGGTGAAGTTGTGTTGGATCACTGACTGAAGTATTCATGACAGGCGTAAAAGTAAGCTCGCGATTTTGTTTGCGGGTTGAAGCGGTACTTATGTCACGTGCAGTTTGTATCTTTGAGCGGAGGTCTTCTTTGGTCGCTTCATCCGGAGTGCGCGAAAGAGCATTCTTGGCAAAGTACACAAGGTATTCCGACGGTTGACCTTCAATTTGCGGGAGCGGTGTAGCTGCTTCAATTTGTTCATGAATGAGCTCATCTGCCGCTAGTAGCTTAGTGAGTGTGGAACCTTCTATGACTGTACGCAAAACCGAACGCGTTACATGTGTTTCGTTGATTGTGGTATCAGCGTGCGCTAAGTGTGACTCAAGATCAATTTGAAAAGTATCTAAATTGTCATTCGTCACTGCTGTGGTGTAATTATTGTAGGCTCGTTCATCGCTACGAATATTGAACCCCAGTTCCCCTGTGGAGCTTACTTGTGCCATTTGTTGCTATTCTCCCCTAATTATATTGCGCCAAGCCTACTGCTTGAGTTAGTATATGATTTTTATCACAAATTACACAAAAAAACAATAATTAGGTCAATATAAGCACTTGGGTCATTCGCCTGTTTACCGTACAAGGGTGTGTGGCTATTTTGCGAGGAACGCAACGAGTTTGTCGAACTGTTGATTGTAGCCCATTTGCATGCCTTCGGCAGCCATGCCAGCATCCGGGCCGGTCTTGTTGATCGTAGCCTTCAGGTACATGTTGGTTTTGCCGTCTTCCTCGGTCAGTACCATTTCGCTTACTTGATCAATCTGTGTGGTCGCTTCTGCACCTTCGGTCCATGCTTTTGCGGTGTACGATAGCTTGGCGTTTGGTTCGACGACGGTGTAGGTAGCTTCCATTGGCCAGCGAGTGCCTTTGTATTCGCCCATACCCTCAGTAGCTTCCATTACAATGTAAAATCGCCCGCCGACACGCACATCTACTTCGCATTCGGGAATGGTCGTGTTTTCTGGTCCCCACCATGCCTTCAGCATCTCCGGGTCGGTCCACGCCTTCCAAACGGTTTCGACAGGTGCGTCAAATGTTCTGTTGAATTCTACTTCTTTTACTGGTTGCATAGTATTGCTCCTATTGCTTACTTGTTTTAATAAACGAATCCAATGAATCGAGACGCTTCTCCCATAGCTGCCGGTACGTCTCGAGGTACTCGTTGGCCGCAGCTAACGCTTTCGGGTTGATGGTCACTACTTGCTCCTTTCCCTGCCGCGTTTTATGCACAAGGCCGGCTCGTTCGAGCACGGCCAGATGTTTAGCGACTGCAGCAAGCGACATCTTGTAGTGTCCGGCAATAGTGCCGACGCTCATATTGCGCTCGCGAACACGCGCCAGAATGTCCCGGCGTGTCGGGTCGCTGAGGGATGCAAAAATGGTATCTAACTTGTGTATACGTTCAACCATATAGTTGAATGATATAGTGCCTGAATAGTGGGTGTCAAGAAAAATCTTTATTTTGTAGGTTCAGTCGATTCTTCGATATGAGTGCAAAGAATATTGACAACTACACTTTACTTTGATAAAGTATAGCCATGAAGGATATGGCTGAGACAGTTTGGATGACAGACACAGCGCGGCAATTAGCAGACGTTCTTATTGGTATTAGCGATAGGCAGACGATGCAAAACTTTCTCCGTGATGTCATGACAGAGAAAGAGATTATCGAGATAAGTGCTCGGTTCGAAGCTGCCAAGATGCTTCGCGCTGGCAAAAAGTACGCCGAAATCATCGAAAAGACCAAACTCAGCAGTCGGACCATCGCCCGGATTAGTGATTGGATGCAAAACGGCCAAGGCGGCTACAGTGTCGTTCTCCAAACTATCGGAACGCATCATGCGCATATGCCGCCAGCTCGTGCTGCGTAATTTGCTTCACTTTAATAGCAATGGAACGCCAGCACGACGCTGGCGTTTTTGTTTGTCGTACTATTATTTTGGAGAAAAAAATGACTACCTATACCACGCCGCTAGCGCTCGCGAAGCGGCTCATTGCACTGCCGAGCTATGTGGACGATGCATGTGACGAGACGTGCGCGCAGGACTTTTTGGCCGACTATCTGCGCGCTACTTTTCCGGAAATGAGCGTCGAAAAGCAATATATTGCAGGTTCGCGACGTTACAATCTTTTGCTTAAAGGCAACAAAAACCCCAAGCTATTTGCACTCGGCCACATCGATACGGTGCAGCCCAAAGCCGGCTGGCGGACCGATCCTTTGGCGCCGACTATTCGATGCGGCAAGCTGTATGGACTTGGTGCTGCGGATATGAAAAGCTCGCTGGCTGCCTTCCTGTGGGCAGTCGCCCAAGAGAAGCGCACTATTTCTCTTGATGATCTCGCTATTCTTATATATGTTGACGAAGAATACGATTTTGCGGGTATCCGCCGGTTTGTCGGTGATGCACAAAGCCAAACGTATGCACCGCGCCTAACGCTTTCGCTTGATGGCGAGCTTGCGGTTGGCAGTGGTTGCCGCGGACTCATCGAGATACGCTTCGCCGTCACGGGCAAAAGCGGCCACGCTGCCAACCCGGCCCTCGGCATCAACGCCATAACAGAAAGCATGGCAGCGATTACAACTCTTGCCCGGTCGTTTGATGCGTACACTGATGTTGGGCTTGGCTCGACAACGCTTAATGTTGCTGCAATGCGTGGTGGAGTGCGTCTAAAAGAGGCTAATGGTGTTGTACGGTGGCTCAAAGAAGGTAACGTCATTCCAGATACCGCAGAGATTGTACTTGAGGTTCGGCCAGCGATAGCGACCGTCGATGCGACATATGTCATGACGCTTCTGCGCGAGCAGCTCAGCCGTCGCGGCCTAATCCTTGGCGAAACAACAGTTCGACACGACATTTCGCCTTGGCCTGCATGCAAAGACAAAAAATCAATCGAGCTGCTGAAAAAAGTGTACAACGAGACTGGCGTTCCGTTTCGGCTGTCAGATAGAAAACTTCAGGGCTATATTGACGCACAAATGGTGGCCGAGAGCATTGCGGTGCCAACGTTCATCATTGGCACAGGCGGCGAAAACAAGCACGGCGCGAACGAATGCGTGCCAACCGCAAACATCGATGCCGCAGCCCAAATTTACCGAGGCGTCTTGCGAAAGGTGCTATCGTGAACCCTGCAACACTACGGCTTGAACGCGTACCTGGAAACCCTGGCGATCTTCCATACCAAGCACTTGGCGAGCTCGCCCTGTTGTATGCCAATGTTTTTGCCGGGCCACCCTGGAACGAATACACCACTTGCTCCGAAGATGGTACATTTTTTGGTTCAGAAACCCAACCCGGCAATGTCTGTCCGCAGCCTGATTGCCGGGGAGAGCTGCGCCTCGCCTACCCGGTAGATCAAACAAAAGCGTACGTTGCCGGTGAACTATTACGTCCGGATGCGGCTCTGTGGCTGCTGCGCGATACCGCCGATCAAAATCGGATGGTCGGCTTTAGCTGGGGATTTTCGTACCCCGACCTCGAAACATTTGCGGAAGAAAAATATAAAACTCCAAATATGCGTGAATCGATCAATGACTTGCTGCAGGGTCTTGGCATCGGCGTAAGAGGGCTGTGGTATCTTTCTGAATCGGGTATTGAAAACGATCCAAAGTATCGCGGGCGCGGGCTGAGCCGTGTTTTTCACGAAAGAAGATTGGCGGTTGCCAGTTCGCTAGGCCTGGATGCGCTGCAACGAACGACGAGCGTAGGCAATATGTATCGTACCTCGAAGCGAACCATGACACAGATCATGGGACCGGCTATGCAGGCAGACCCAAGCACAAGGAAACTTTTGTCCACGGGCGAAATCATCAACAATGTTAGCGATAGCGAAAATCCAGCGCGGGTACTGTTTGCTAAGTACTGTGACTAGGGTCACAGTGGTATCTCGGCATTTTTTGTATAGTTCAGGGTATGATTAAACAACGAACTATATATGGGCTTATGGTTGCTGGCGGCGTAATTGGGCTTGTGGCATCATTTCTCGAAACGATTGAATATCAGATTATCCTCAAAAATGCTCATGCTCAGCTCGTATGCAATCTTAACAGCGTGTTTAGCTGCGGCAATGTGCTGAACGCCTGGCAAAGCAAAGTCTTTGGCTTCCCAAATAGTATGCTCTGTATGCTCTTTTTTACGCTCATGCTCAGTAGTGGATTGATCGGCGTAACAGGTGGTGTTCTTGTGCCTAAGCTTAGGCTGTGGCTGCACGGCATTGCGACCTTCTTCTTGGGTTTTGGACTATGGTTCATGTGGCAAAGCACGTTCCGTGTGGGCGCATTATGTATATTGTGCTTGTTCTGCTTCGCTGGTCTATTGACGATCAACTGGGGATGGCTGCGAACGAACGTCGCAATATTGCCGATAAGCGCGCGTGCGCGTGCGTACCTCGAACGGCTCATGAGTCGTGGCGTCGATACTTTTGCATGGCTGCTGCTGGCACTGCTTATTGCCTTTGTTATGCTCCTAAAGTTTTTCTAGATAATCTTTAGAACCACAATAGATCTTACAAATTAGTGCTCAACTTTGCTTCCAGGGCCGAAACATCTTTGATGGTGATGCCTTTATGGCTGGTTTCGATAAGGCTGGCTGCCTTTAGGTCTTTGAGCAAGCGACTGATCGTTTCTCGAGCCAACCCAGAATGCTTTGCAAGGTCACCCTCACTTAGATGTATATGCATGGCGCCTTCCGGCGACGGTTCGCCGAACCGATACGTGGCATTAAGCAGCTCGAAAATGAGCCGAGTCTGGGCGTCGCCTCCCATGAGGTGTGCCATTCGTCGCAGTACACCATCTACACCTCGATATACACGGGCCAGCAGATCAAAAAGTACGTCCGGATTTTCGTGAAGAAAACGTACTACGCTCGCTTTCGGTGCCGCATATACTTTCGTACGGAGGCTTGATTCAAAAAAATAATGGTTTTCAGTGTCGTTAATCGCTGACGACATAGGGAAAAAAGCGCCTGGCTTAAAAACGTTAACTACGACTTCATTGCCCCCAGACGTGATGTCGTATTGACTTACGCGTCCTTCGACGATGTAGAACACGGAGTTGATCGGCTCCTCGGCGTGCAAGAGCAATTCGTGCTTATTGTAGGTTTGCAGCGGATATTGCTCGAAGAAACGGCGTATTTTCTCTGTAACTTCCATACCTACTTTAGTATACGTCAGTGTTCAATAGACGGCCACTTGCATCGTTGGCTGTACTCGATACTAGTTAGAGATTTGTGGGGGGATTTGGAACTGAATATAGTCATCGGAACTTGCCGGCGTGTACGAGGCGCTAAACTCTTGGGGCCCTATAAAGCGGACGACATCAAGTCGATCAACGATGCCTGAATCGTAGGCTCGCCTGGAGGACTGATTTGCGCCGCCATGAGGCCGCCAGGGATACCTGTCTGTAATCTTCCAGATGATGTGCGAAGATATATATCCTTATCATCAAAAGGGCTAGGAGACGCCAGACGATAATCTTGGCCATTGGTTCGAAATAGCACGTAATCATGCTCATCGTCGGGTAGCGGAGGGGCTTTTTCATCTTCTCGGAGGTCTTCTATGTCGACTTGTTCTCTATTTTTCTTCAGGTTTGCTTGTGAAGGTATATACTGTTCTCCCAGTACGCCGATTGCTACAACATCTCCTTCTTTAGCTGTAGCGGTTCGCTCGAGAATCGGCTGGTCCTCAGGTCCTTTTATCCATGTTTGGATCGGCTCATCAGGAATGGCGTTGCGAACAGCAATTACTGACGTATTTTTATAGAGCTGCCCATGCGCCGCAATGAAACTTTTTCTATGGTTGAATTGCCACAAACCGTAGTAACGGCAAGCACTTCGAGCTCAGGGCTTTTGCATGCCAGCATCAGCGCCATTGCGTCGTCGTGCCCAGGATCGGTGTCAATGATTATTTTCTGTGCCATATTTTATCGGCCTACTATCTCTAGAATTTTATCAATTGTCTGATCAACGTCAATGTCTGAATTGTCGATGACATAACCGAACTTTGGCGATGCGATGCCGGTGTCGTAGTGATGCTTTATGCGTTGCACTTCCCAGGCGCTCAGCACTCTGTCGCCGCGTCTGCCCTGAGCGACTTCTAAACGTGGAGCGAGCGTTATGATGTACTGATCGCTCGTATTGACCTCATCTTTAAACCGATCGTAGTCACGCTGCCGGACTACGTAATTTGCAACCACATCGCTGCCTTTGGCAAGGCTTTGATTGATTGCCGCTATGGCCAAATCCATCGACTTGTCGAGGTCGGTTGCTAAATTGAAATTCGGAATCGTATCGTTGAGATCGTCAACATGTATAAGGTCTGCCCCGAGCTTACCTGCTAAGGCTTTGGCCGTAGTGGTTTTTCCGGAATTTATGCTACCGCTAATAAAAATGAACATAGTTATATCCTAGCAGTGTCCAGGGCAAAATTGGAGCTGATTACTCTTTTCCTGTCTACGACTTCAACCAAGCAGGCAGTCTTGACCATCAGCCTATGTCTTCCCTGTCGCAACCGGTGCAACCTCGAGGATAAAAAGATATCGGTGTTTCATCGTCTATAGATTGTACACTTGGTTGCTAGTACGGGCATGTTTTGGTGACGGTCCGCAGCTGCAACGGTTGGTTGTCTAGAACAAAAGCATGCTCTAGCCAGTAGGATCTGCTTTCGGTGGTCTCGTTGACGCTTCCTGGTCGCGGCGGCGTAAGCCGGCCTATCCAAATGTCCGACAGCTCGTAGTTGTTGTCCTTGTCTTGCGTAAGGCTGACTGTTAAATAGGGAGTGGAAAAAGGCTTGCCATTCTTGACGAAGCGCGTGTATATCTCGTCCTTGAGGAGACGCGCATACAGAATAGTGTCGGTATCTTTGGTAGCGACGAGGAAGCTGTAGCCTATGGGACGCCCCATGTCGCATTCGACGTTGACTGTGGCGCCCTTCGCTGCTATTTTTTCAAGCACTTCTTTGGCTAGCATGAGGAGCCGCGGCTGCTGTGCAATATGTCTTGCGGCCTGAGAACCTATGAGATCGACCTGCACTTGCATTCCATTGCGAGTCTGTCCGATAGTGTGTTTCATCTAAACTCCTATATCTTAACTATACGCTTCTCTGGGGTGTGATACCACCGTAGAAGGCACATTACGGCATAAATCATCTAGTATAGACTCCAGAAATAAACGGGCTACATCAACAATCGGTCCGCTGGTAGGTGCATGAAACCACTTGAACCCAGGTATGGTATTAACCTCCAAAATATACGCCCGTCCGGAGGCTTCAACTAAATAATCGATGGCGGCAAACCTCAGGTTGAGTATATCCGCAATGCGGAGCGACGAGCTCATGAGCGCTGGGTCCCACAAAGCTTTAGGGTACGAAATACGCTGTAGCGCCCGGTTTTCTTCAACGGAAGTGCCGTATTCGCTGCGGTGTACGCCAATAATCTCATGGTTGAGTATGAGATAACGCAGTTCTTTACCCGCGATATACTTTTCGAGTAGATAGCCAGGTATAGCCAGCTGGTTAAGCTGTGCTTGAGTGGTGATAATGTGGATGTCGTGCGCCCCGAAGCCGGCAACCGGCTTGGCGATGATCTTTCCGTATTTCCCAAGGAACGCCGCGGCTTCAGCCTGGGTGCGCGGCAGCGTGAACGGTATATTTGACATGCCATGCCGTTCCAAAATTTGCCGTGTGACATATTTATTTTTGGCTAGGCCGGCACTGGCAGCCGAATTAAGCGGGCTCCTGAGATTTATGTACCGCTCATGCCCACCCACGGTAATAGCAAACGTACCGAATGGCGTTACCCATGTAGGTCTCAGGCCCATTTGTTGGGCACACCTAAAGAGCAGCCCAGCCGTGCTGAGCTTTTGAGCGGTAGACATAAGGGATATACCTAGCGGCGTTGGAAGCCGCCGCGGAAGCCATAGCTGCCGCTTTGTGGCCGATCTTCGCGTGGCTTTGCTACATTAACTACAATAGTGCGGCCCTCGAATTCTTTGCCGTCAAGCGCGTTGATAGCTGCCTGGGCTGCGGCCTGATCTTCCATCTCTACAAAGCCGAAGCCTTTGGATTGATTAGTGCCGCGGTCCATGATAACCTGCGCGCTTACTACCTTGCCGTACTGCGCGAAAAGCGCCTGCAAGCTGTCGTTAGTAGTGTCGAAAGACAATTTGCCTACGAATAATTTAGTTGCCATTGATGTGAAGCCTTTCTATAAGCTGATATTATGCGAGACAGGGTCTTCGCTATAGCCGAGATATAGAATGGCTTGCCGGGCTCACGATATAAAAGGTATAGATTAGATTAACTTGCTACAAAGTATTGTATCACGTTTTGTTGTAAAACGCACATAAATTAAGGTCCTGCTGCTGTGCGTGCGGATGGGTACTCTTATTTTTCTTCGAGCACAATGGTTTTGAATATGGTGTTGTAGTCACCTGATGCGGCATGGCTAAATGTCGCCATGCGGACTTGTGTCGGCTTGAGGCGATAGGTTACATACTCGCCCTCATCTAATTTGAGAATTGGCGCTATGTCGGTGTGACTCGTGTCGACTGAGGCATAAACAACTTGCGAGAATACCTCGTCGGCTTCAATGACATCTGTAATTTTGGAAACGCTGCCCATAACCTGAACGGTTGTTTGCGACTCAGCTTCGTAGACAACCAGCATAGCATGGTTGTTGTGTTCTAGATTGTCGGCCTTCTTGGTGCCCGTTTTTGTAAGGAACGAGATATCGAGAGCGCTATCTACGGTGTAGTAAATTGCCGCGGCGTACGGATCGCCGTCAGGACTCACCGTAGCGAGCACGCCCACCTTATGTTTTTTGAGAAAATCGTGTCGGCCCGTTGCCCTGGTTGAATCGTAACTGCCATTATTGCCCCCTAATACCGATTTATTCTATCGATATACATTATACATCCGGAGATCATATAAAGTTTGGCTTCATGATTTCTATCATTCGCTCACCCAGCGCGCCGTAGCCAATCTCCTGATTAAGCTGGCCGATCAAGACCAATTTTTGCCCAACAACCTTGCCTGCGGGGTCGCTCTTGAACGCCCCAATCCTTTCGAGTTCAGCATAGACTCGAAGTTGATATATCGGAGCGTTGTTGCCGTTCGTGAGTCGCTGGTATCCAATCACCGACCATTTCGAAACCCTACAATTCATCTCTTCTTGCAATTCGCGCCGAAGAGTTTCTTCAATTGATTCTCCCGGCTCCGTTTTTCCTCCAGGAAGATTTACCTGGCCGTCAGTGCTAACCACAAGCGCAACCATACCGTCAAGCTTAGCAATCGCATAGACTTGCTGCCAGCTCACTTCTGGAAGATCATCTATGCTGGCAACCTCGAACCATGCAACATTAATGGTTTTGCCCTCGTAAACAAATGAATCTAATAAACTTGGCTTTGGCATGGGTTAATAATAACAAAATCCAGCAGCGTGAGTGCTTACTGAATTTAACCTCGACTTCATATTGCAGTCAAACTTGGCTCCGCTTGCTGGTCTGGAACCGGCCTCACCCCAACACGTCATAAACCATGTGCATGTATGTGTCATTTGCGTTCTTTGCTTCTTCTAGAAATTCTGCACGATCAAGCCATTTGTGCGCAGAGTGCTCCCAGCTCAAGGTAATGTTGGGTCTGGCTTCGAGCCTAGCAACGTACAGTGAGTAGTATGTTTTATGCTTAGAGTAGCCCGCACCTTCGTAGATTTTCTGTAACGCATGTCCACCTATTTCTATGCCCGTCTCCTCATACACTTCCCTGGTCATCGCTATTAGTGGCTGCTCGCCCTCCTCTAATGTTCCACCGGGAAGATCGGGATCGTTACCGAAAACCGGATGTGCGTCCCTGTACATCATGAGATACTTGTTGTGATTATCAATAATAACCAATTTTGCGACTTGCTTCATTGTCGTTGATTATAACGAAAGGTATCCAGCAGCGTGAGTGCTTACTGGATACTTCTTCAAGTTTGTACTGTACTTAGTCTGGCTCCGGGGACTGGATTCGAACCAGCGACCTAGTGGTTAACAGCCACCCGCTCTACCGCTGAGCTACCCCGGAATATCTGTGTGTTGATTAACAAGGGTGATTATACCCAAAATAGCCTCAGCCGTCAAAACTATTGCGCGCAAGGGCTACCTAAAAAACGAAAGAAGCACCGGTGCGTTCTCGGGATGTTGGCTATCTAGGCGTTGAAGTTCTGCTACGACATCGTCAAAGTCTAACGCTTGTGCGGCTTTGATCACATCTTGAAGGTTTTCATGATCGCCACTGAGGTAGGCTCTGACTTGCTCTTTGCCCAGTGTGTCGTCCAGATAAAAGAGGGCCGTTTGATCGCCGGTAAAAAGACCGCGTCCGATTTGCTTGGCCAAGTCGGCAGGGTCCATGCCCTGGTGCTCGGCTACTTTATGAATAATGCTGTTAGCAAGGAGGCAGTCTGGGTAATAACCCTCAGCGTCATCGTCACCTAATTCTTGGAGCACAGCGTGGGTGAGCAGGTCAGTTACAGTTTCATTAAGACTAGTACTGGCGTCTTGATATCCTACCTTAACGTCACTGTGCGTGCCACCATCTTCTTGAGGCCGCATATGCACCTTATGGACTGCGGCGCTATGGAGGGTTTCGTGGATAAGCTTATGATTTTTCCACGTTGGATCATCGTCGTTGTCACGCGTGCAGACAATGCCACTGGCGGTATATTCTGTTCCAAATTCTGCTCGATCTTCGTCGCCGGTTGTTTGCATAGCCGCGTTGTACGCTTCGTAGGTATCGAAGTAATGATGCGCTTCCCGTCCGAGCATGCGTCCACGGACGTCGACGCCAAGCTTGTCACCCAAGTCAATAACTTTTTGTTGCATGCCTTGTATAGCGGCCCACTCTTCATCGGTCACGGGTGTTTCATGCGGCATGGGCGTGTCTTGGCGTTGCCGCCAATGCTTGAGAGTTTCTGCACTCAGCTTGTCGACAGGGAGATTCGGATCGTCCACCGTAAAGTGATATTGCTTGTAGGGATAACCCCGCGGTGTGGCTTCAG
This sequence comes from Saccharimonadales bacterium (SeqCode), assembly GCA_036263915.1. GTDB lineage: Bacteria > Patescibacteriota > Saccharimonadia > Saccharimonadales > UBA4665 > DATASD01. The sequence continues at coordinate 22,557 of DATASD010000006.1, forward strand.
CCGCAGTATCATCGGCGGCCGGCTCCTCGGGTGTGGCGTTATGCTCCGCGGGCAGCTCCGTGAATGGTAGTATCATACCGTCAGCCGGACTATCGGCAGAGGCAGGTGGCTCCTGGATTAGCTCAGCACTCGTACCAGCCTCTGCATACGGCGCAGGTTGTGGCACTTCTGGAAATAGATTAGGTTGTTCTGGTTGTCCATGGCATTCGTACATATAGTTCTCCTTACCAGTTAAAGACAGGCCCCGGATTTTTTCCTTCCTTGAACGCCGTAATCGCTTCGGCTGCTTTCGGTAGTTTCAATTGTTCAGCAAGGGCGAGACCCTCGTCAGGGCTGAGCTTACCTGGCATGGTTAGCAGACTGTACGCCTGATCATCTCCGAGTGCTTCATCGAGGAGAAAAAGTGCTTTCTCGTCTCCGGTCAGATAACCACGAATAAGTATATCTTCGACTTCTCGCGGCTGCATCTTGTGGAATGCAGCAGCTTCACGAACAGCAGCATCGCCGAGCAGAGCCTGCACCGGATAGCTATAGTATTGAGGTTTTACTGCACGAGTTGTAAGCATCTCAGTGACTAATTCATTAAAGCCATTTGGCGGATTTATCAGGCCAGAGGCAGAAAGGTACCCATCTTGTTTGGTTACATCTTCCAATTCACCTGTGAGTTGTCTTGCAGCATTTCGTTCTCCTGTAAAATAGACCTTGCTTGCAGCGAGGCTGTGAGCGGTTTCGTGTGCTATACCGTACTGCAAGTCATGTATATCACGTACCCATAAAACGCCCGTTTCGAAATTATACATACCCCCGCTTTGCCCGATGATTTTTTCGTTTAGGTTGGCCCGAGCATCTTCGAGATATGCCTCGTTAGTATCGAAAAAGTGATAGTCATCTGACGTGAGCATGCGGTCTGTTATGTCCACGCCAACTTCTGCTGCAGCTGCAATTATTCCTTCGCGCGCTTTCTCAATACAAGCTTCCTCTTCTGCTGTGTGTGGTTGCTCGTGCGGAAAGGAAACCTCCTGCGCTCGCTTTTGCAGATACCTTTGAAGGGTATCATAGGGATTGTAGGTTTCGATTTCCCTCCCATATTCATCGGTGCATATGAATTGTGGATACTGTTTGGGGGGTTGCTTTTCAGCTGTTGGGGAAACATCCACGGACGGTCCGGGGTTGCTCGGATCAGTGACCTCTGGCTTATATTGTGGGAAGTGGGTGTCTTGTGGCGGCTCTAATGTGGATTGCTCCTCAATGGGCATATTAGCGGTTTCCGCTGCCGTGGGTGGCTCAGTGATCTCTATATCGCGAGCCGGTGTAAAATCTCCAGGATCTATGCCAGTAAATGTCTGAAAGGGATTCTCTGAAAAATCTTGAGAGTCTTGTGGTTTTTCCATCATCAACTTTGTTCCTATTTTAATTAGTGGAGCACATCTCTTACCAATCAAAGAATGCGGGTCGCTTGCCTGCTTGCCACGCCTTGATATTTTCTGCTGCTCGCGGAAGACCAAGCGCCCCGGCCAGGCGGACGCCGTCCTCGGACGACAGGTGGCCAGGCATATGGAGTAATACGTCACTGCGATCAATACCGATCGCCTGATCTATGAGCCCTATTCCTTCCCGGTCGCCCGTGAGCATGCCCCGGATCAGCAGATTTTCGACTTCGCGCGGTTCGATTCCATGGTATGCCGCAGTCTCGCGAACGGCGGCATCGCCGATCTGCACTTCGACAGGGTAGCTCGTGTATGCCGGATCGTCAACGTCGGCCAGCGCCCGGTATGCGATCATTTCGGTAACCATTTCGTTGAAGCCTTGACTGCCCACATCGTAGTAGCCGTTTACCTCTTGCATATTGATGATCACTTCGCCGTCCCCTTCACCGCGTCTGAGGTGGATCTGCTTTGCTGCTACCAGGTGTGTTGTTTCGTGAGTTAGGCCCTGCTCCGTGTCGCACGATTCCAGGCGGGGCCACAGAATGCCGGTTTCGGTGGTACACATTCCGTTTATTCCTATGTTCTGTTCGTACGTCACCGCACGTGCATCCTCAATATATGCAGCGCGATCATCGAAAAAGTGGTACCCATTCTGTGTTGGCAAGCGATCGCGTATGTTGACGCCTAGTTCATCGGCGACTGCGGTAAGCCCTGTGTGTGCTTGGCGAATATGCGCTTGCTCACGTTCGGTTGCTGGCTTCTCGTGCGGAAAAGACATCTGTTGCCGTGTCTCCTCAATGTACGCATCGTACTCTTCAGCAAAACCATCCATGTTGATGCCTTCCGATCGTGGTACAAATACGACTTGAGGATAGACGGTGGTTGGGCGTGGTGCCGGTAAAATTTCTGCTGCTTTTTCTGCGGGTGGTTCTTGAATAAGATCGCTAGGTGGTGGTGTGACCTCGCCAGGTTGCATATTTGCAAAATCATATGCGACGAATGGTTGTTCGGATGGTCGGGATAATTCTTGCATGATATTACCAATTAAATGAATTTGGGCCATGGCCTTTTTGAGCGTCGCGGATTGCGCTGGCTGCCCACGGCAAGCCTAGAGCCTCGGCATCTCTCTTTGCACGGTTACTGTCACTATCACTTTCTAGCTTCATAAACCGTTCCACGCGTTCGTGACCGAGTGCTTCCTTGAGCAGGTCAATACCTGCCTGGTCATTCGTGAATAAACCACGGATGAGCATATCTTCTATTTCTTGAGGGTCTATACGCTGCGCATCTGCGGCCTCGCGCACCATGGCGGTCAGCATATAATTAGCATTGCCATAGCCCATACGGCAGCCCGGGAAATCACCATGATACATAGCGAGGTTGGCGGTCATATTGGTTACGGCTTCATTCATGAGGATGCCGCCTTCCGGAGGCCTGTAGGGGTGATCTAGCTTGTTGGGATTGGTGATTTTTTCGAAATCAGGAGGCTTTATGACGGCGCTTATGCTATGTGCGGTCTCATGCCCGGCGAGAGAAGCTTGTGTAAGATCGTCGTGGCGGATGAGGAAGATACCAGTGCTGGGCAAGTACATTCCCCTTGAAATGTCAGATAAATCCTCGGGATGGATCGCAAAACTTTCAAGGCTAGCTCTATACGCTTGTTTGTCATCGAAAAGGTGATAATGTTCGCGCTTTGGTAGCCGATCACGAACGTCTACGCCTACATCGTCTCCGACGGTAACGATACCTTCCTGCATGCGTTCAATTTCTCCCCATTCTTTGTTAGTAACAGGTTTT
>DATASD010000024.1:0-18697 GCA_036263915.1 Saccharimonadales bacterium (SeqCode)
TGCACCACGACGAGCAGATGTGCCTGCGCAGGCGAGATGCTAAGTTGCCTGAACATCAGATGAAATTGCGCCTTCATCAGCCGCTGAGTGGTGTTCATGGCATCAAAAACTTGTTGAAATAGTTGTTCTCGTTCTTTTGACATAGTATAGTTTATAAACAGTATACTAACTAAACTAATTGCTTGTCAAGCATTGTATGCGAAAGGGGTATGCATGGCAGAATCAGCGATTGTGCTCGACCACGTTACCAAAAAATTTGGCGATTTCACAGCTGTGAATGACATAAGCCTTGCGGTTGATCGTGGTGAAATCTTTGCATTTCTCGGCCCAAATGGTGCCGGCAAAAGTACAACTATCAAAATGGTAACAACGTTGCTGCGTCCCACGGCTGGTCGCCTAGAGCTGGCAGGTCATAATGTGGTGAGTGACAAGGCAGGTACACGTCGTTCGTTCGGTGTTGTATTTCAGGATCCAAGTTTGGACGAGGATCTTACCGCCTACGAAAATATGTACTTTCATGCTGCATTGTATGGCGTGCCAGTCAAAGAATTGCAGAGCCGCATCCAGGAGTTGCTAACACTCGTAGAATTGCAGGAGCGTCAGAAAAGCCTGGTCAAAACGTTTTCGGGTGGCATGAAACGCCGACTCGAAATCGCGCGCGGATTGCTTCATCATCCAGAAGTGCTCTTTTTGGACGAGCCAACACTCGGTTTGGACGCGCAAACCCGCAACCTACTGTGGTCTTATGTAAAAAAACTCAGCACCGAAAAGGGCATGACAGTGTTCTTTACCACACACTACCTCGAAGAGGCGGAAGCGGTAGCAGGTCGTATTGCGATTATCGACCACGGCACAATCGTGGCGTTAGGCACGGCCAGTGAACTCAAAAAACAAACGAACACGAAATCGCTTGAGGCGGCATATCTGCAATTAACTGGCAGTGCGGTACGCGATGAAAGTGTTGGCTCGGCCGATGCAATGCGTGCCCGGGCACGAATGAGGAGGCGATAATATGCGCGTTATATATGCATTGTGGCTGCGGCAGATCAAAAAATATTTCCGCTCGCGTTCGCGAATTGTAGGTGCGGTCGGGCAGCCGCTGCTCTTTTTGTTGGCGTTGGGGTATGGCATCGGATCGGTGTTTAGCCAGGCGGGCCGCGGCAACTACATCGAATTTTTGGTGCCAGGTATTGTGATGCAAACTATTTTATTCGCGTCGATATTTTGGGGCATCAATGTCCTGTTTGATCGGCTGTTTGGCTTTTTGAAAGAGACACTCGTGGCGCCGGTATCTCGACTTAAAATATTTTTTGGTGGTGTGTTGGGCGGTGCTACAACCGGATTGTTGCAAGGGGTGTTAGTGATTGGCATTTCGCTCTTTTTGGGCTTCCATCCATACAACTGGGCAATGGTACCGGTGGCATTGCTGATCATGGTTATCCTGGCAATTGCCATCACGGCATTGGGCGCGGGCATGGGTTCGGTAATAGACAATATGCCAGGGTTTCAGGCCATCAACCAGTTTATTGTGTTCCCATTGTACTTTTTGTCGGGTGCCATTTTCCCGATTGATAGTGCGCCGCGGGCGCTACGCATTATTGCAACGTGCAACCCATTGTCATATGCGGTTGACGCATTGCGCACGACGCTCATTCATCAATCACATTTTGGTCTGGCGACTGACTTTTGTGTGCTGGGCGCGACGGCTATCGCGTTGGTGGTATTTGGGACGCTTTGCTTCCGGCGCATCGAAGTATAGGAGCGTTATTTCGCGACGAGTTTGGCGCGAGCATCTTTAAATTGCTCGGCCCAAAAGACGATTTGCTCAAGCAGGCGATTGGCGTCTTTGGTTTGCTGTTCGGTAACGCGCAAGTTGCCTTGCTCGTCCAGCTGCGTAAAGTAGTTGGGGAACAAAACTTGCTCGTTAAGGTCAAACAACTTTACATTCGATGCCACGGCGCGCAAATGTTCGACCGCGCGGCCGCCACCGAGTGCTGCGCCGTAACTTACAAATGCAACAGGTTTGTAGTTCCACTCTTTGTACAGAAAATCGATGGCGTTTTTGGTCGCTGGCGCGTACGAGTGATTGTATTCAGGCACTACGAAAACAAATCCGTCGGCAGGGCCAACGATATCCGCCCAACGCTTGGTGTGGTCCTTGGTGTAGTTATCACCCATGGCTGGCACTGGCTCGTCGAGCAGGGGGAGGTCAACCTCCGCAAGGTCCACTAGCTCAAACATGGCATTTTTATATGTTTTGGCAAGGTCGAGTATCCATGCAGCGGGTTTCGGACCAAAGCGATTTGGACGTGTTGAGCCGATGATGATCTTAATAGTAACCACAAGTTTCTCCTATATGTTTTATACTTACTATATTTAGTATAGTAGTGTATAATGAAAGGACTGTAAAGCCCAAAAATCATGACTGAATGTACTACCGCTGATAAACACTGCGTGGCCACCGCTGCTAGGATCGTCGCTAGCAAATGGACGCCGTCGCTTGTATATGCACTTTCGAATGGTCCACGCCGTTTTTGCGAATTGCAAGATGATGCAGGTGGCGTGAACCCGCGTACGCTTTCTGCACGACTCGCTGCGCTCGAGAGCGAAGGCATTCTTTCTAAAAAAGTGTACCCCGAAATGCCGCCGCGCACTGAATATTGTTTGACGCAAAAAGGGCAGGACCTGGTGCCCATCATACGAGATATGGTGGTGTGGGGCCAAAAATACGCTTCTGAAAAATAACTGAAAAGCTATTTCTTTTTGGGCAACTGCTGATATCATAAGCGCAATGAAAAAAACGCGGCACATTCAGAACACGCAACAGCGGAAAAATACTCGCGTTACGAACAAGGGGGCTCGTCTTTGGGATCTTATCAAGCGTCATCGCGTGCTGGCCGTCTTGGTGCTTATCGGGACTCTGCTGCTCATCGTTCTAGGAATTCGTGTGCTCCTTATACACATTGGAGAATGGCAGTTTTCATATGCCGACAGCGCGACACAGCAGATGTATAACGAAGTTGCCCGAAGCGTTGCGGAGCCACTTGCGCGCAAGAGCGAAAATGCCTGTGCGCGGCAGCATCGGAAGTACCGCGATGGGCCGCTCTTTTGTACGATTGGTTTCAATGCAATCTACGCCGTTCAAGATGTGACGGCAGCGAATACTTTGCAACATAAAATAAGCGATTATATTAAGGCTTACCCCGGCAAATTTACCTACAAAAACAGCGACGGCTTTCATGATTTCCAGCAGGGGAATACTGAAAAAGATTTCTTTGTAAGGCTGTCAAGCGAACAATATGCCTTGTCAATGACTGGTATGGACTGCGGGGCTAGTTTCCAAGTATATGCCGCAGACGACATAACGTATAATACGTACCCTTCTGTGCGCTCATTATTGCCATATCGTGTGACCTTTGGATTTACTTGCACCAAAGACGTCCTGCATCAGTACTACCCGCGGAATGATGTTATCCCTGGAACAGAATAATTTGACTTTCTAGCCCAGCTCAATATAAAACAGTGGCATCATCAAAATAAGAGGATCACTGACTGATGCCAGGCGTGTATTTTTGTGTGCAAATTTTCAATACATTTCAGCGCGTATTCGTGGGAATATTGTGCTGTGCTTTGTTCGTCATACCCGTCATTGCGCATGCCGATATGTCGGACAGCGTGTGGCTTAATGCCAGCACTCCGGTAGTTCAGGTGGTGGGCGCATCACTGCCCGACGATCAAAAACCGTCCCAAGACAACAATCAGAACTGCGAGCAGCACACATACACCATTGGCTCACTGGGGGCGACGAAAACCGGCTGTATGCGTCAGACCTCATTTGGTATGGCTGATGGCGCAACGGGCAATGTGGTGCCCATGAATGGCACGCAGGCATATAAGGTGCAGTTCGCGAATAGTTTTGTGCTCGGGCCGACACCGATACCTCACCAGCAACTTACGCTGGCAGGCACAAATAATGCGAATGCGGGCGGCGAAAACATATTGTACTACCGTAATATTCTGGGTGGAGCACAAGTAAGTACCGACCCATTGACCTATCAGCAAATATATACCACATCAAAAGCCGCGGACGGTATGATCCGTGATAAGGCAGGCAATGTGCTCGTTGCGGATAGTGGTATCACATTCTCGAGTAATGGAGCGTGGATGGTGTATGACGTGCCGCATACTGCAATGGTTCGTGTGAATCTGGCAACGTTTGATGTAGTACCCTTTGACTGGAGCAGTGCGCCAAGCAATGGCACTGCTGCTCCAACGTTGTCTACGGCGATTACAGATGATGGACGATACGTTGCGGTAGCATCCGATACCGGGTCGCTCGAGATCTACGACTTGAGTACTTGTACAGCAGTGCCAGATACAATTGTTGGTCCGGTGGGCTGCCGTTGGAAAACGCTCACCACGAACCTTTCTGCGGCTATCGCCGGCTATGGCTTTATCACCAACGTGCATTTTGTTAACGATGAAACTTTGGCATTTACTACTGAATACAACCTAAGCAAAGGCCATTTTCAGGCTGCTCCGTATACGATTTCGGCGCATGATATGTCGCAAAGTTCATTGGACTATTTGGGACTGGGGGATTCGTATGCGTCCGGCGAAGGAGCATTTGATTATGAGCTCGGGACTGACATGGACGGGAACAAGTGCCACACGTCGCTCGATTCGTATCCATTTTTACTTGGCCAGCAGCTATTCGGCAGTTACAAATCAATCGCTTGTTCGGGTGCTGTCACAAACGATATAACTGATGTAACGAACGCTTATAAAGGGCAGGCTGACCCTAAAATAGAAAAAGGCAATCGTCAGAATATAGATCAGATTTTAGCGAATTTTTATCCAGGATATATTAGTCAGCTTGATTTTGTACAAAAATACCATCCGAAGAATGTGACTGTTTCGATTGGCGGCAATGACATTGGATTTGCAGATATGGTGAAGACGTGTCTAGGGTTTGGCACATGTATGCCGACAGCTGAAGACCGCAAAGAGAAAGCCACAGAGATCACCAGTGTATTTCCACAACTTGTCGACACATATACCAAATTGAAAGAGAACAGTGCGTTTGGCGGCAAAGTGTACGTTGTCGGCTATCCATATATTGCATCGCCAGGTGGCGACTGTGGTGATAACGTTCGTCTGGATGCCGAGGAGGTGCAGATGTCGGTGGATTTGGTGGATTTTTTGGATGCGGATATTCAGCGGGCGGCTGCCAAAGCCGGTGTAGCGTACGTAGATGTGCGACATGCACTGGATGGTCATCGTCTATGTGATGCCGGTACACCCGCAATGAACGGACTAACGCTTGGAAATGATCAGACAATTATTGGGAACGAGAGCTACCACCCCAATGCATATGGCCACCTGTTGCTCGATCAGACAATTCGCACGCAAACGAATAACTTTACCGAGGCTATGCCTATGCCACAACCAACCACAACGCCGCTGCCACTTGATACCTCGATCCCATTCTTGCACCAGCCAGCAAGTGGCAGAGCGGTAAATATTTTAGAAAATGTCGCTACCATGATGTCAGATACTGTTGTGCTAGGTGGTACTGCCTCGCTACGGATTGATGGTTTGGATAAAGGGCTACAGGCGGGCTCTACCTATACTGTAGAGCTGCACTCGGATCCCATACTACTCGACACGGTTCAAGCAGATGCAGATGGCAATATAAACGATGCTATACAGCTGCCCAAAACAATACCTGCAGGGTTACATACGTTGCATGTCATTGGTCAGAGTATAGCCGGGCAGTCAGTAGATATGTACAAATCGGTGTATGTACCGACGGCGTCCACAAACAATAGCGCCTCACAGGCTACGGCTACGCCAAAGCAGGAAGGCGCAATGTTGGCAGCATTCTACGGCGCAAACGATTCATCACCGCCGAAGTTTCAAACGACTTCCATGCCACTTTCTACCGAGGGATACGGTTCTGGGCACACCACACTGGTAGCACGGCTACCAGAACCACACCCGATAAAATCACTACCAGGGCCATACTATATTTTAACTGCACTCAGTATTATGACACTGGCAGGAATTGTACTGCGATACGTAGCACTGCTTTTATAAGTGGGCAAGCGACTCGTTCCTATAAAGGTCATCGCGTAATTGTGCAATTTGATTGGCCGACAATACTTCACTGATGTATTGCACATCGGGTTCGGCTTCAGGATCATATCTTTCTTTCACCACAATGGCGCCTTGAGCAGTATCCGAGACGGCGTAAAAACGATATGCTTCTTCATGTATAACAGGCGGTGCACCGACCTCAGGAGCATACGCATCTGGAGAAACGAATTCAGTGATGGTATTTACCTCACCTGCTAAGATCCCCATACGTTCGGTATATGGAATGGGGCAGGCCTCAGTGTTGTCTGTTGCGAACCGGATAAAGGCGGTACGACGCTGGGCGGAATCTTCTAACATTTCTGCGCCCGGCATCCACTGCACACAGACGCCGAGGTCCGCATTTGGCTCACCGACGATGCCTTGTAGGTAAGTGAGCGCCTCGTTGCCAAGATGGCGGGCGCGGTATTCATCAACGCAGAGTAGATCGTGGAATGGTATTTCGACAGGTTCGATTGCTGTTGGTAATTCCATACTGGTCTCCTTATTTTTCATAATTATATGGTTCGCTTGGGTAGTATGCAAATGCAAACCCTACCTTGAAGAGATAGAGAAATTAAGCCATACCTTGCCAAGCAACGCATCTGTAATCTTAATAGCGTCATCTATAGTTGTACAGGGCGGTTGTGGAGAAAGTTTTCGAGTGCGACGCGCACCATGGCTTTTTCGGCTTCGGTGGTAAGGCTGGCGATGTGGGGCGTAATGATTGCATTTGGCGTGGCAAGGAGCGCCTCGTTCACCTGCGGTTCGTTTTCGACCGTATCCGCTATGTAGGTGAGTTGATCTTTTTTAAGCGCGTCGAGCAGTGCGGCTTCCTCGACAATCCCGCCGCGCGAGGCGTTTACAAGCACCGCGCTTGGTTGCAAAAGCGACACATTCTTGTGGTTGATGAGATATTTCGTTTCGTCGGTGAGCGGCAGGTGCAACGACACAACCGTGCTCAGTTGCAAAAGCTGTTCGAGCGATACTAGTTGGACGCCTTTGGGAAGTGATGCGCCCTGTTTGATGTACGGATCGTAGACATAAAAAATACGGCAGCCCAGACCGTACAATTTGTCATGCAAAATGCGTCCGATGTGCCCAAAACCGACAATGCCCACGATCTGCGACGCAATATTTTTGCCCACAAACGCAAACCGGTTCCAGCTGCGAACGTCGCGCGGCTCGAGCACATGCAACTTGCGCAGTACGGCGAACACCGTCGCGATAACGTAATCCGCAACTGCCTCGGCGTTGGCGCCCGGCGCATTAAATACTGCAACGTTGTGCGCCTTGCAAAACTCAAGGTCGACATTATCAAGTCCGGTTCCGACCCGAATAATTGATGCGAGGTTCGGGAAAGTATCGAGAATAGAGGCATCAATGCGCGCTCCGGTGCGAATGAGGATTGTCTCGCAATCAGGGAATGGACCATACGAATACGCTGTATCGCCCATTACGAGCGAGTAAGGCGTATCGACAAGCGATTCTTTGACGAGTGCCGTATTGATAGCGGTCGGTTCAGTAACATAAATAGTAGGCACCAATGACTCCTTTATTTTTTACGTGGTCGTTGATCGCGACTGGGCAAGCTAAAGAAACGGGAGCGCGTGTAGGTCTTTTTGGCATTGCTAATAGCGCGCGCGAATTTGCGCTCAGTATCGTTATCGGCAAAGCGGGCGATGGGCGGTGCAAGAAGAATTGGCTTTTTATGATCGGCATCAAGCCGTTTGAGGATCTCGATTGCGTTTTCTTGCAGAATCCATTCACGTCCGGGGGCGACTTCGCCAAGTGCGGTGAGGTGCCACAGGTCTGGGCCTTTACGTTCAACGGTCATGATAACAATAGGGCTGGCGAGTAGGGCAGGACCACGGGGCAGCAATTCGTTTACATGCGCGATGAGGTCAGCGGCACGCTTTTCGCTCGATACAAATAGCTCCAGGGCGATGGAGCGCACACCTTTTTGTGCGATGCGCACGCCGGCAATGTTCTGGTTGGAGATCCAAATAATTTCACCATTCAAGCCGCGGATTTTCGTTGAACGCAGGGTAACCCGTTCAACAACTCCTTGAATATTCGGAAATGGCTCGATAGTGATGAGGTCGCCTACCCCGAACCAATGTTCGGCCATCATGCCACCGCCAAAGGCCAAATCGCGTAACACCGGACCAAAGACGCCACCGGCGATGATAGCGATCAAAGCACTCGCACCGATCAACGCCGTAGGTTGCTGCGTGGGATGCGTGTACACCCACCAAAAGTACAACGCGAGGATGATAAACAGGCTCTTTACGATGGCGATCGACAAAATAATGAGCGTTTCTACGCGGCGCAGCCGATTGACGGTCGAAAGTCCTTCGGCTCGGTCGGCTTGTCGCCCGACTGCCAGGCTTATGTGGCGCAAAATGCCCGACACAATTCGTCCGGCGATCGTTCCGACCAGGAGCGTAATAACGAGTATGAGCAGCGACCGTGTATTAAAAACTGCATCTGAAATTTGCTTGAGAATGTTGCTCGTTTGGTGCACCGTCTGATCTAAACTAATCGGAGCGGCGGCACCAGCGGCGAGCATTGTACGTAATTGCATACTCTACCTACTTATTGCTAGTGGTAGTATAGCGGTGCAAGGGGGGCGAAGTAAATGTTTTTATGCTTACTTTTTGCTTAGACCAGCGCGTACGCCCTCAATAATTAGACGTAAGCTTGCACGATATTCTTCGTCCTGCGACAGTGGTTCGTGAAATTCGTCAAAAGCTTTCATAAGATGGGTGAGGTGTTGCTTGGCGATAAGGTCGCGCACACCTTCGTGGGTCATGCTGCTTTTGGGCCGATTTTGCTCCTCGAACGTAAAGCCAAGTGCGTAATTAATGACCGTAAAAGTGGCGATAAGTGCCTGACGGGGAGAAAGGCCAGCCCCTACTAACTTACCGACAATAAAATCGAGCCCGGCGAGCATCCGTCCGCTTGTGTCGTTAGTGCTCACGATCAGGCGAGCTCCATCACGATGGCTCAATATTGCTTGGCGCGTGCGGATGCCGATGCCCAGCAAAAAATCGGACCAATCACGCGGCTCTGGCGATTTTTTTGAAGTGGTCTGGCCAGTGTATTGCTGCATAATCATGGCTTCGGCCATCTGATTCAGGAGTTCTTGTTTGTTTTTGAAGTGCCAATAGAGCGCTGGTGCCTGCACATGCAGTTTAGTTGCGAGCTGTCTGAGCGATAGGCCGTCGAGTCCTACATTATTTAAGAGTTCCAGGGCAACGCGAATGACTTGTTCACGCTGGAGCCGTGGCTGACTTCCCTTCGTCGGCGCGTGATGCTGGCGAGGTCGTGTATCTGACATATCTACACTGTACACCATATCACCACATACGCGCGCAAAGTGCTATTGCTGAGCGGTAGTTTGCGCTACAATGTGGCTATGGTTTTTCAGATTGTTGTCTGGTGGTACGGTGAGGGCTGGCGCCGCGTATCACGCGCTATCTTTGGCGGTCTGAAAGAGATCGAGCAGACCTTTTCGGTAACGCAGCTTGCGCATAGTATGTTTGCGCCATGGCGGCGTATTACCAGTTATGGTGGACGGACAATCGACGAAAAAGTTCGTGCGGCCATCGACAATTTGGTCTCGCGCATCGTCGGCTTCTTTACGCGGCTGATTGTGCTCATTGCGGCACTGCTTGCCATGGTGCTCGTGGTTTGCTTTGGCTCGCTGGTGACGATTCTGTGGCCGCTCATTCCGCTGGCCGTGCCGTATTGTATTGTGCGGGGGGTTATTGGATGAGGCCTGAACTCGATTTGCAAAGTTTGCGCGCGCGGAAAGCGCGTCTCGCCGAACGTATCGGTAAAGGCGGCCATGACCTGATGCTGGTTTTTGTGCTATTGTTCTTGCTAGGTGCAATCTATTGTTTGTTCATTGGAAATCTGCCGCGCATCGGCTATTTCTCACTGGCGGTTATGATCTTGATTGGCATGCCTGCGTTGTGGTACCAATTTGATCTCACGAAACTGTCGCCACGCCGACCGGCGCAAAAACTCGATGACGTTCTATTGCCGCAATTTTTGGCACGCATCGACATGCCAGTCACTACGGAAAGTGTATGGAAGGCGGCGATGCATGACCAAACGACACGCTTTGTGTGCGAACACCTGTTTTTGCACCCTGATGTGATTAGCCAAGCATTGCATGAGCAGCCGCCGACTATCGAGCAGTTGTGGCAAAAAGCGATTGAGCTGGCGGGCGACCAACAGACGGTAGGCATGACTGCAGGCACGGTAACTGCGGCGCTAATTCTCACGACGCCAAACCTAAAGGGGCTGCTCACGCAACTTAAATTGAGTGAAAACGATGTACTGGAGGTGCATGGTTGGCTGTTGCGGCAGTTTGCGTTCACACACCGCAACCGTGAATATTACGGTGGCATTGGCCGCGACTGGACGAGCGGGTTTACGCCCACGCTCGATGATTTTGGTCACAATATTAGTCAGAGTATTCAGGCGGGCGGCGGGTTTACGCCGGTAATTGCGCATGCTGACATGCTTGGCGGCGTTACCAACACGCTCGCGCAAGGTACGGCAGTGGCATTGGTGGGTCCGGTGGGTGCAGGCAAAACGTCGCTGGTGTACGCCTTGGCCGAGCAGCTGCTCGCGGGCAAAAATCAAACCTTACAGTATTACAAAGTCATTGCGCTCAGTGCGTCTAATATTATCTCGGCCGGTGGCGATCATTTAGAATCGTTACTTCTTACCATTTTTGGCGAGGCGGTGCACGCCGGCAATACCATCATCTTTTTGGATGATGCCCAGCTGTTTTTTGGACATGGGCTCGGTGCATTCGATATGGGTCAATTGTTGTCACCACTGCTTGGCAATCGCCGCGTGCGCCTGATTGCGGCGTTTACGCCACAAGAATGGCAGCGTTTGCGTGCGACAAACGAAGTGCTCGCCAATGGCTTTGCGGCTGCGATGGTCACCGAACCGACGCCGGACATGACGCTCAAAATCCTTGAAGACGAAGCGATCTTGCTCGAAAATCGGCAAAATATGCTTGTTACTTACGATGCGCTACGCGAAGCCTACCGACTGAGCGGCCAGTACATGCAAGAGGATGCATATCCTGGTAAGGCAGTGAGCTTGCTGGAACAGGCAGTGCCCTATGCCGAAGACGGGGTTATTATGGCGGAGACACTGCAAACGACGCTCGAAAAACTGCGCGGCGTACGTGTAAGTGCGGCAAAAGCTCCTGAGGCTTCAATGCTGCTTAACCTGGAAGATCGCATCCACGAGCGCATGATTAATCAAACGCAGGCAGTCAATGTCATTGCCGGAGCGTTGCGCCGCAGCCGTGCTGGCGTGGCAAATCCAAAGCGCCCGGTCGGTAGCTTTTTGTTCCTTGGCCCAACGGGTGTTGGTAAAACTGAGCTGGCCCGTTCGCTTGCTGCAGTGTATTTTGGTGATGAGCACCAAATGATCCGGCTCGATATGAGTGAATATCAACAGCCTTCGGACGTCAGCCGGCTGCTTTCGCCCGGAACACAAGGTGATCAAAGCCTGCTTATGGCGATTCGTCAGCAACCGTTCTCGGTGGTGTTGCTCGACGAAGTAGAGAAGGCCCACCCGAATGTACTCAATTTGCTTCTGCAAATGCTCGACGAGGGTCAGCTAACCGATGAGTCGGGTAAGCCAGCTTCGTTCCGCAGCGCTATTATTATTGCGACATCCAATGCCGGGGCACAGGATATCATGCAACAGGTACGCGCAAGCGGTTCACTCGAAAACTTTGAACGACCACTCGTCGACAAACTGATCGCCAGCGGGCAATTCCGTCCCGAGCTTATAAACCGTTTTGACGAAGTTGTGCTGTTCCGTCCGCTCGACCAGTCGGAGCTAGCGCAAGTCGCAAACCTCATGCTTGCCGAGGTAAATCACACGCTGGCGAACCAGAATATTCAAGTAGTACTCACAGCACCGGCTTTGCAGGAACTTGCCAAGGCTGGATTTGACCCCGAATTTGGCGCCCGCCCCATGCGTCGCATGATCCAAAAGACGGTCGAGAATGCGATTGCAGTAAAAATCTTATCCGGTCAGGCGGCCCCAGGCAGCACTATCACGCTTGATGTGGCTGATCTCCAGACCGACAAATCAGCAATGCCTACAGCGCCCGGAGCAGTGCCGGTGTCGTCGGCGCCAAGCACCACTACTCCGCCGCCAACCCCTCCCCAGTCGACAAACTAACGTCCGCTCACCGCAGCATTATGCGTATGGCATTGCTGCGTAGCAAAGTTCGTTTGCAGCTGATCGCATGCAATGGTGGTGGGTGTAGTATGCAAAATGGTCATCAGATCTTTGCTGCTTGCCTCCGACTGCGCTTGCTGGTCGTTCTGCTGCTGAAACAACAATTTGCTGTAATGCACCGCATCAACAAAGCGCGTTAAAAGGGCGGTGAGCACGACAACGCCTGCAATAATGCCAGCCCATTTCCAATTAAATCGCCGTTTGCCAAAGTCCGGCAGCGGCTCGTATCGTTTGAATTGCCGTTGTTTTGTGAGGTGAGCAGCCATGTATGTCTATTATGCCACGATTGATTCCAACGAGGCTACCTTGCATTACGTTGGCTAATCTGTTATAAAATAAGCATACATGTTCGACAAAGTCCGTGAGCACTTCTTTCCAAAACCTGAGCTACCAGGTGCGGACTTGACGCTTCCTGTCGACATCCCTGATGACCAGATATGGCCTAATCCTTACGAGGGCGATGGCGTCACATTTATAACGGAACCCGACGAACTATACAGGGCTGCCGAGCATCAAGGCAAGGGCCCGCTCACTAATATGATGATGGAAGCGCCTTTACATGGCGTGACATTGGACCTACGAACCAATGGCAGCACCTTTGGTCTGTACGGCGCTGTGAAATATAGCGACGAAAAACATGGTGCGACTGATGCGTTTGCAGAAATTAAAGAGCCCATTACCGAGCGCGCGGTCGAACGCGGTGCCGAAGTCATGGAGCGCGGTGGTTTCTTGGTGGTGACTGATCTAAGAAGCACGCCGCTCGTTATTGGACCGGGCACAAAGTATGACAACCGCGACAGCATTTTAGTAACCACGGGCGACATAGAAGAAGGCTACGAACGGTATGTCGAAATTGTGCCAAGCCCGGAACTCACCAAAGAGAATCTCGAAAACGCCCTTGGTAACGTCTTAGGCGCCCTGGCACTGGTCGTGAATGTGGCATACGCGAAAGCCGACGCGCCCCACCGTCGCGTTATCACTGTGGCCCGTCCGCCAAAAACCCACGAAGAGCGCATGTTTGAAGTCTTTCACGACGAATCAACCCACATTGTTGAAGAGGTTGCAGAAGGGCTCCTCGTTGCGAAGACAGAAGTAAGCCTTGACGATATTGGCGGCCAGACCGAGGCAAAAGAAGAAATTAAGGCACTGGCCGACGGTATCGCGCACCCTGAATCGTATAAGGAATGGGGTATCAGACCGCCAAAAGGCATTCTGCTGCAAGGGCCACCTGGTACCGGCAAGACGTTGATGGCACGAGCACTGGCCTCGGAAGCGGACGCTAAATTTTTTGCCATAACGCCGACGGACATTGCATCGAAGTGGTATGGCGACTCCGAACAGAAAACACAAGAGATTTTCGATCAAGCTGCAGAGGAAGAGCGGGCGATCATCTTTATCGACGAAATTGATGCGATGACTCCTAAGCGTGAGGGGTCGCACGAAGCTTCACGGCGCGTGCTCAGTGTGGTGCTCCAGAATATGGATGGCATGAAAGAAGATGGCAATGTCACGCTGGTAGCTGCCACGAACCGCCCGGACGATATCGATCCGGCGATCAAGCGCCCAGGCCGATTTGATCGCCACGTGAATATGAATCTACCTGATGAAGCAGGGCGGCAAGAGGTATTGGATATTCATATGAGGAACGCATTAGAGGTCGCCCAACGTGATTTGTTTGCACCTGATTTTGATCTCGAAGCAGTTGCAAAAGCGACTCCGGGGTATAGTGGTGTTGACCTTGCCGAAATTATCCGTCGAACCCTCGAATCAAAACGGCGTGAACAGCGCAAGACGGGCGTACGCTCGGGCTTAGTCACCAACGAAGATGCGTTACATGAAATCCAGAACTACGAGCATGTGAAACAATCGGGCGCAAATCTTGGTTTCACTATAAAAGAGAAATAGTTAGAGGCCTGCGTGGTCGTCTTCGCCGAGCTTGTCGAGCATGCGCGCAAGCTCTTGGGTTGGCAACGAGTTGCAATCGATATGTCGCTGCAACGCAATAACGTAGCCCTGAATAATACGCTTCATTCGTAAAGCATCGTTTCGCCAAAAACGACCGAGCAGGTAGGGTTTTTCCGGACTCATCACGCGGCTAATAATTTTTATCGAGCCAAAAAATGGTCCAACTGCAGCGGTCACGTTCAAAATATCTTCAACGCGAATGCTCATAACTTCGGCCGTACTAATAAAGGTCCGCTTGGTTACCGTAAGCTTTGCGCGATCAATGGTGAGCGTATCAGGAAAAAGAGTGAGTGTGGTGGTTGCCGATGCCAGCACCTGATTTGAACCGCGGATGGCCTCGCGAAGCTCTTGTTTAGACTCCTCTGGGCTCATCACTCGCTGCTCGGGCTGTTCCACTGGCGGCGAAAGCTGCGGGTTCGTTTGAGGTTGTTGCTGGCTATCCATGGCACCTCCACATTACTTCTTCTAGTATACCGCGTTTAGGAAGGGGTACACAAACTCACGGAAGAAGCGATCCTACAGCAAGGAGGCCGCAAAATGTGAGGAGCACCACGAGCGACAAGCCGAACATGCTACCAGCCCACTTGCGATCATCAGTCGTGCGAAAGCCGCGTATACCCCGGCCTAGCCAGTAGATTCCTACCCCTGTCATTCCTACCAAAAAGACATATCCAGTACCGCCCCGAATCGTCAGAGCGACACAGGCAAGTATGAACAGCGTAACGTACACCAACATGTGTATTTTCGTGTTGCGGATGCCTTTTACGACTGGCCGTACTGGGATGCCAGCTGCGGCATAGTCGTCGCGCCGCCGAATGGCAATCGCATAAAAATGAGACATCTGCCAACAAACCATGATCAGAAAAATAATAACTGCGCTTGCATCAAGGTGCCCCGTAACGGCTGTATAGCCAGCAACCGGCGGCAGCGCGCCCGGAATCGTGCCAACGAGTGTGCCGTGCACCGATCGCCGTTTTGCAAAGCCGTACACCACCACGTAGAAAAAGAAAGCGACACATCCCAAAGTGAACGTGAGTGCGTTGGTTAGCCAGGCCAAACTCGCAAAGCCGATCATGCCGAGTATGGCTGCGTAGGGGAGTGCGGTCATACCTGTGATCTTCCCGGCCGCAATTCCACGCTGTTTTGTTCGCTCCATCTTGCGATCGATACGCTGATCAAGATAGTTGTTGCAAACGCACGCAGCCGCAATAACAAACGCCGTGCCAACCAATACACCCACGGCCAATGCGACAGAAATATGCCAACGCGCAGCAAACAAAAAACCGGCTGCGGCAGCCATGACGTTGCTGTACACAATGCCTGGCTTTGTCAGTTGATAATAGAGCTTGAGTACGCTGCTAGAGTCCGTCTTGGTCATGAAGATAGGTATTTATTTCTTGGGGAGTCATGCGATAGTTGAGATTGTTCATGATCCAAATACTGCCGGCGACCAAAATACCAATCACAAGGAGCATGGTAAGCAGGACCACCAGCCTCCATCGCGGCTTGGTTTCGTGCCCGAGATGCAGGAAAAAGAACAACTGCACCAAACACTGCACAACGGCTAATGCAATGATGCTCGCAATCAAAGCAGTGTGCGCAATGCCGTGATGCATCACCAGCGCATACGCGACAATCGTTAACGAAATAGACAATAAGAAGCCGGTTATATACATATGGATGCCAGTTTCAGCGCGCGGAGTCGCAATTGCTTTGCTCATGCTGCCGCTCCTATCAGATACACGATCGTAAAAATAAAGATCCAGATGACATCCAAAAAGTGCCAAAAAAGGCTTAGCAGCGTCAGGCGGCGCACCGTTGCAGCGGCGAGCCCTTTGCGGGCGATTTGCACGAGCATCACGATCATCCACAGCAGACCGACGGTGATGTGCAATCCGTGCGTACCCACAAGCGTAAAGAACGATGACAAGAAGCCGCTGCGCCGCCAGTTGTTGCCCTCGACCACGAGGTGGCGAAATTCGCTGAGCTCCAGCGCTAGGAATACGCAGCCTAACGCAAACGTGACGACCAACCACATGAATGCTTGCTGTTTATTAGCGCGGCGCACTGCTACCATCGCGAGGCCGCATGTGAAGCTGCTGGTGAGCAAGATGAGCGTTTCGGCAAGCACCGATGGCATATTGAAAATCTCTTTGCCAGCTGGGCCGCCAAACGTATTGCCGCGTAACACGGCATACACCGCGAACAGACTCGCAAACAGCACGCAGTCGGTCATGAGGTATGTCCAAAAACCAAGCATGGTTCTGCCGTTGGCTGCTTTTTGCCGCTCAGCCGTTGTTTGCGCTGGTGCTGCTTCGAGCTCTATCATGCGTATTTCCTCCGGCTTGCTTCGATGCGCTCAACTTCGGCAGCCGAGATGACTCGTTCGTACGTTTTATCATCCTGGGTCAGGCGAACGATTGCCGTAACAATAATACCGAGCATGCTCACCGCTGCGAGCCACCATATGTGCCACACCGTGCCAAATCCGAACAAGAAGGCAAAAGCAGCAATGATGATGCCAGCCGAGGTATTTTTTGGCACATGCAGAGCAGTATACGGCTGCTTGCTTGCGGCGACTTTGGTCTGTTTGGCGGCCCAAAATTGATCGCGCTCGGTTACAAGTGGTATATGCGCAAAGTTGTATTCGGGTGCTGGTGAGGCTGTGGACCATTCCAGCGCGCGGCCATTCCATGGGTCACCAGTCGGATCAAGATTTTCGTTGCGTTTCCAGACGCTATATGCGAATTGCAAGAGCTGCAACCCTATGCCCAGGCAAATAATGCCCACGCCAATGCCTGCGACAATAAACAATGACTGCCACCCAAGCGAGGCATCATAATGGTCCAAGCGGCGTGTGGCGCCCATCAGCCCCAGTATATAAAGCGGGCCAAACGCCACTATAAAACCTACGATCCAGCAGATCGCGGCATATTTACCGAGCCGTTCATTGAGCCGAAAACCCGTTACCTTCGGGAACCAATAAGTGATGCCCGCAAAATATCCAAATAATACGCCGCTAACGATCATGGTATGGAAATGTGCCACCAAGAAAAGACTGTTATGGAGCTGAAAATCGGCTGGCGGTACCGCCAAGAGCACCCCGGCAACGCCTCCCATGGTAAAGAGGGCGATAAAACCCATAAACCAATACATAGGCGACGCAAAATGAATGCGCCCACGGAACATCGTAAACAGCCAGTTAAATATTTTAACCCCCGTCGGCACCGCAATAATCATGGTCATAATGCCAAAGAATGCATTCACATCCGCTCCGGCACCCATCGTAAAGAAGTGGTGTAACCACACCGTAAACGAGAGCAATACAATTGCCCAAATAGCGAGCACCATCGAGGTATACCCAAACAGCCGTTTGCGAGCAAAGGTCGCCACTACCTCCGAAAAGACGCCGAATGCCGGCAGTACCAGAATGTACACCTCCGGATGTCCCCACGCCCAAATCAGGTTTACATACATCATGGCATTGCCGCCGCCCCCCGCCGTAAAGAAATGCATGCCGAGCGTACGATCCAAAAAGAGCAGTGTTAAAGTCGCAGTTAAAATGGGAAACGCAAAGATAATAAGCGAGAGTGTGCCTAGCACGCTCCACACAAACATCGGCATTTTCATGAGCGTCATGCCCGGCGCCCGCATTTTTAGGATGGTCACCACGAAGTTAATGCCCGACAGCAAACTGCCCACACCGGCAATCTGCAACCCCCAGATCCAGTAATCCACGCCGACGCCCGGGCTATATTGCAATTCAGATAACGGTGGATACGCTAGCCACCCTGCGGCCGAAAATTCGCCAATGCCCAACGACACATTAATCAATACCGCGCCCATCGCATAGAGCCAAAAACTCATCGAGTTCAGGAACGGAAATGCCACATCGCGCGCGCCGATTTGCAACGGCACTACCAAGTTAATGAGCCCAAACATAAGACCCATAGCTGCAAAGAAAATCATAATAGTGCCATGTGCAGAAAAAATTTGCTGGAATTGATCTGATGGCAAAAAGCCGTGCGCCGAGCCCACCGACGTCGCTTGCTGCGCCCGCATCATAACCGCGTCCGAAACGCCGCGAAGCAGCATCACAAGTGCTGTCACGATGTACATCACGCCGATTTTTTTAGGGTCGAGCGATGTAAACCACTCTTTCCATAACCAGGACCACCGTTTCTTATAGGTTATAACGGCAAAAATCGCGAGCAAACTTATCGTCATAATAACAAGGCCCGCATCGGTAACGAGTGTATGCTGCAATGCGTGAAACGTCAGCTTACCAGTTAAGGCGTTGGCAAAT
>DATASD010000003.1:0-7553 GCA_036263915.1 Saccharimonadales bacterium (SeqCode)
GTCAAAAGAACGAGAACAACTATTTCAACAAGTTTTTGATGCCATGAACACCACTCAGCGGCTGATGAAGGCGCAATTTCATCTGATGTTCAGGCAACTTAGCATCTCGCCTGCGCAGGCACATCTGCTCGTCGTGGTGCAGGATACTCAACCAATAAGCCTCAAAGACTTGGCGGCAAAGTTATATATGACACCCGGAGCAGTCACGCAATTTGTCGATGCACTCGAAAAATTAGGTTACCTGGAACGCACCGGCCAAGCGGAGGATCGCCGCATCGTGTGCATCTCCCTGTCGAAGCGCGGCACGGATGTCATGAAACGCATTAATGCCTGGCGCGACAAAATGATGACCAACATTGTCGCCACTTTTGATGATAACGAACTCACCGTCCTCGCTCACTTACAACAAAAGATTAAACAATACATGGAAGAAAATAGCTGCTCGGAAACACAGAAAGGAGAACATCATGGTAAGTAAATTGCTCGCAAAAGTGGCCGCGAAACCGCCCGAACACAAAGAGGGTGAAGAACGCAGTCACGCCGAAATCATGGTGGTAATGTCGGCCTTGATGATGGCAATGCTACTGTCAGCATTGGATCAAACCATTGTTTCGACTGCGCTGCCAACGATTGCCAACGACCTGCATGGTTTGAGCAAATTGTCGTGGGTCGCGACGGCTTACCTGCTAACGAGCGCTGTGGTGACGCCATTGTACGGCAAAATCAGCGACCTATTCGGCCGCAAAAAAATCTTTATGATCGCCATTTCGATCTTTCTGGTTGGTTCGGCGCTCTGTGGCCTGAGCCGCAATATGAACGAATTGATCTTTTTCCGCGGCCTGCAAGGTGTCGGCGGTGGAGGCCTGATGGCGCTCGCCCTGGCGATCGTCGGCGACATTATTCCGCCGCGTCAACGTGGCCGCTACCAAGGATATTTCGGTGCCGTGTTTGCGATCTCCAGTGTGATCGGACCACTGCTTGGTGGGCTGTTTACCGACCACCTCAGCTGGCAGTGGATCTTCTACATAAACCTGCCACTTGGCGCGATCGCCATGGTTATGATTTGGTTGCGTTTGCACTTGCCAGTACACAAAACCGAACACCGCATCGACTTCCTCGGCGCGGGACTGCTGAGCGGCAGTGCATTGAGTCTGCTGCTGGCTACGGTGTGGGGCGGCAACGAATACGCTTGGAGTTCGCCCACGATTATCGGCTTGATTGCCGGTGGCTTGGCGCTTGCAGCAGCTTTCGTTTTGTGGGAACACAAGGCCAAGGAGCCAATCGTACCAATGCGGTTGTTTAAGAGCGATATCTTCAGTGTTTCTGTATTGCTATCACTACTTGCCGGCTTGGCGATGTTCGCAGCATTCATTTACTTGCCAGAATACCAGCAGCTAGTACACGGCTACTCGGCGACCAAGTCAGGCCTGATGATGCTGCCGATGGTGTTCGGCCTGATTGGCGCAATGACCATTTCTGGCCGCGTCATTTCGCACACGGGTAAATATCGCTGGTTCCCGATTATTGGTACGGCGATCACCGCTTTCGGTTTGTGGCTATTTACACACGTGTCGGTACACACCAACCAGTGGATGCTGTCGGCATGGATGCTCGTAATCGGTGTTGGCATCGGCCTGTTCATGCAGGTGATGACGCTGTCCGTGCAGAACTCCGTTGATCGGCGCGACATGGGCGTTGCCACATCGGTGGTCACGTTCTTCCGCAGCATGGGTAGCTCGTTCGGCACGGCTATTTTTGGCGCCATCTTAACTGCTCGCCTTGGCGTGTACTTGGCGCAGTCGCTGCCGAAGGGATCGCATATTACGGCGGGCAATTTGCAAGCTGGCAAAGCACAGCTGGCGCATATGCAGCCCAACGTTGTACAAGCTATTTTGGAATCGTTCGTGCGTGCCTTCCACGATGTGTTCCTGTGGGCAATTCCGTTTGTTGTTGCGGCATTTATTGTCGCCTGGTTCTTACGCGAGACGCCGCTGCGCACCTCAACCCGCGAAGAGGCCAAGGGCGAAGCGCTCGAAATCGGCGACTAAATTTGTCGGCTGGTACGCGGCCATACCACTACAGCGTGCACGGCTTCAATCGGCAGCCAGCCGAATGAGCGGCTGTCGGTACTCTCGCCGGGATTGTCGCCCAATAGATACAATTCGGCATTGCGCACCTCATGCACTCGCTTCATTTTTTCCAGGTTTTGATGCGTAAAAACGACCACGTCACCACGGCGCGGTCGTTTTCGTATTGCCACTACAATCTGACCCGGACGATATGCAGGCAGCATGCTGTTGCCCGCTATCCGCCGGACTAAAAACAATTTAGGCCTTTTTGGTTTCCCAGAAGATTTTGGCAATTTCATCGATTTGGTCGATCAATTTTTGGCCTTCTTCGGGCTCAAGATGGTGTTTGCACTCGCTAGCCTGCTTGATTGCTTTCCAGAATTTTTCGTGCAGATCTGGGTACTTTTCGAGATGCTCCGGCTTGAAATAATCAGCCCACAACACCATCAAATGATGCTTAACAAGTTCAGCACGCTCTTCTTTGATGATCACGGCACGGACTTTGTTGTGCTCATCCAGCCCATCGTATTTTTCCATGATAGCCTTGACGCTTTTCGCTTCAATCTGCGCTTGCGCGGGGTCATATACGCCGCACGGCAGGTCACAGTGGGCATACACCGGCTTAATAAAAGACAATTTCATGAGTTATCCTCCTTACTTTATTTTAGTATACCACCTACCAGGCAGGGCCTGACGCCTCGTCACCCACATGCTCAAACAAAATTTTTCCCTTCAGGAAAAATTAACTGCGCGTGAGGGCGATCGAGACGCCACCCGCCTGGTAAGTGCTATGCTTTGTGGCCGTGTTCGGCGCGCCATTTGGCGATTTCGGCGTGGTGACCGCTCAGAAGCACTTCCGGCACACGCATGCCTTGAAACTCTTCTGGGCGCGTGTACTGCGGCGCTTCAATTGTTTCGTCATCCTGTTGGAACGACTCCACTTCTGCGCTGGTTTCGCCGCCCAAAACGCCCGGCAGCAAACGTACCACACTGTCGATCATAATCATGGCTGGCAACTCGCCGCCGGTCAGTACGTAGTTGCCGATGCAATATTGCCGATCTATCCATTTGATAACGCGCTCGTCGTAACCTTCGTAGCGAGGGCAAATAACTATCAAGCCACGCTCATCGGCTGCAAGTTCTTTGGCATCCGATTGTTTGTACATCTGACCACGCGGCGTCGGCAGCAACACCAATGCCGTCGGATCGTTTTGCTTGGCTTTTTCAATTGCCGCTACTAATGGTTCGGGCTTGAGAAGCATACCATCGCCGCCGCCGTACGGCGTATCGTCAACCTGCTTGCGTGGTCCCAGCCCAAAATCACGCAAATCAATGTACTCGAATTGCGCAATATGCCGATCCTGCGCTTTCCACAGCATGCTCGCGTTCAAAACGCCGTGGAACATCTCGGGAAAGAGCGTAATAATCTGAATTTTCTTCACTACGATTATTATACCTTGTGGCATTCCATTCGTACACATGGCATACTAGGTCAATGCGAGAATGCGATTATCACCAACAAGCCAAGTGCGAAATGTACGCTAATGCGCTCACTCGTTTTGAAGGTGTAACTGCCGACCTACGCCAACATCTGGCACTATCACCGTATGAACGTGCGCTCGAGATAAATGCCAGCCAATTAGGAGCCGAAAGGGAGATCCGATATGGTGAGCTTGAGGCGCTTGTATCCGCAGTACCAGATGAGCGCTGCGACATCTGCATAGTAGAGCCAAGTGAATATCTTATTGGTAGCGATCCAGTACGCGACGGATTTGCTCCGTTTGAAGATTAATCGCGGTCGCGCCGCAGCAGGCCAAAGCTGCCCATACGGTCGCGCGCCGAGCAGACCGCTTTGCAAGCAAAGCTGCCACACGGCTTACTACCACCCGTAAGGCCGGGCACTACATGACATCCGGTCTTTATGCCATAGCTGCGGGCATCTTTTCGCAAGGCACCCATGGCTGCGTGGTCTGGATCCGTCACGTGCCACAACGTCCACGCATATTGCAGCTCATCGTATATATCGACGAGAACTTCTTTGGCGTATTTGCCTTGGACCTCACCATCGGTACGCAAGCTCGCCTCTATACGCATCAGCAACTTCACACGCTCCGGGATGTCGCTTACGAGTCGTGCATGCGCTGCTGCTTTGCTCGCCTCTTGGGCGCGCTCCTCACGGAACTTGCCATCTTCTGCGGCGGTGTTATGCACTGATGGCATTTCATGCTCGAGACCGCGTAATATTTCATCGGCCTCGGCGGCGTTGGTCGCCGAACGTTCTTCTACACCGTAGCGCCGCATAAGGGCGAGTGCTTGCATGCCGACGCCGCGATGCAAGCTAATCATAAACGTGCCCATGTGCATGTACGCCAAGATGTCATCAGCACTTTTTTGGGCGCGTTCGAAGGCTCCAGCGCGGAGTAAGACATCAAGTGTCTCGATGGTGTATTCGTCCGAAAGATCATGCACTCCAATTTCACCCATTTGTGGCGCACGCGCGAATGCGGCAGCAGGCTGCAGGAATCGTTCCATATCATCTTCATGACGCTCGCCTACGGTTAATAATCTTGATCGGATCACCGCCTCAGGAGCCATTCCCCTTGGCGCATGCAGGTCGGGCAGGAGGTCGATTGCCTTCCGCCCTAAGCGCACGACAAAGTTTGTCTGTCGTTGCTGCTCTATCACCTGATCATAGGCTCGCAGCTCGCTAGACGGCGCATGCCCAGCATGCTTGCGTATCTGTTTAGCCTGGCCATTGTGATCATACGCACGAAAGAGTCGTGCCACCTGTAGTCGTGCTTGGGCCTGCTGTTGTACCGTAAATGCCTCGGGGTCTTCGAGTATTTGATCAAGCGCATGTGTCTGCTCGTCCATTGCCTGCCACTGCGATTCCCGTTCGGCCTTCGGGGCGTAGGCAAGCTTATATAATTCAAGATCTAGTTTTGCGAGGTCAACCGCCAATGCTTCTTTAGAATCAGTGCTTGCCGCTGCGTCAGCCTCTCCCAGCACTCGCGCGCAATCGCCGTCCAGCTGGAGGCCACCATTTTGCTTCGTGACCCACACAGCCGCTTCCCACTTGTGAGACGGCTTTTCGAGCAAATGGGTGCTTGCATTGACAAGAATAGCATCATCCTGGTGCACGCCCAATGTCACGAGTGCCATATGCGTATCGTCCCAAGATGACCTCGATAATCTGCTTACTTCGTGCTCTTGCAACTGTGCGTCATGCTCGCGTACAACGTCATCATACAAATCAGCCATGCATCGGCCATAGTAACTCGAGTCCTGCGCTAATTGTTCGCGGATCTTACCTACTAAAGCCTCATCGTTGTGCGCAATTTCGGCGTATACACCATGCTGCACACGTTCCATGGCGTTACTATATCGCATAGTTGACGGAAAAACAAAAAGAACCCCATAGTAGAGGTTCTTTTTGACACATAAAGCTCCCATTCACCGAAGTGAAATGGCTCGCATGAGCTTACTTGTTGTTTGTTTTTTAAGGAAAGTCGTTTTTTCCGACTGAGATTAACTATACCGAGCATGTACGAGGAATGCAAGGATAAAATCTATTTAGACGTCGAGGTCGTCGAGGTCTTGCAATTCACGGCGCGTCTTGCTTGCCATGCTCGACTCATCTTCGGCTGCATCAGTATCGTCTGACGCATCGTTCGAAGCTGTCGCGTCGGCTGACGTTTGGTCGGCGGCATCGTTTGATGGCACACTACTGGCGCTTGGTGCACCTTCGCCGTTATCGACGATTTTTAGGTTGTAGCGAGCATCATTTTTGGTACCGAGCGCGCGAAGCAAGGTGCGCAAGCTTTGCGCGGTTGCACCACGCTTGCCGATCACTCGACCGAGATCTTCAGGATCTACGGTCAACTCAAGCAATACACCCTTCTCGTCAATACGACGATCTACTTGGACGGCATCCGGCTTGCTCACCAACGATTTGACAATAAACTCGACGAACTGCTGGTCGATACTACTCATGTGCGGACTCCTCCATTACTGACACATTCTATTATAACAAAGTTAAAGGCGCCCGAGTATGCCTTGGGCGCCTTTCTTAAGGATTTTTTTATTATTCTAGTTCTCGGCTTCAGCTTTTTCTGCAGTTTCGGGCTCGGCAGGAGTTTCTACGGGAGCCTCTTCGGGTGCTGCAGCTGTTTTTGGCTGGTTCTTGCGCAACTTTTCAGCGTTGCGGATGGTGCGCTCTTTGTCGCCAGTAAGCTTTACCCATTCAGGTAGCTTGATGCCTTCTTTTTGCAAAAGACGAGCGACACGGTCGGATGGCTGCGCACCGTTGCCGAGGTAAAAAGCAGTTTTTTCTTTCTCGAGTGTTGCCATCTTGCTGTGCGGATCGTAGCTACCAAGCAACGCGACCACGCGGCCGCTCGTAGGTGTCAAACGCGATTCCTGCACAACAACACGGAACATTGCGTGACCTTTGCGACCAGTGCGTTGCATGCGAATAGCTAACATAGAATGATAATTCTCCCTTCGAGATGAAAACTTATAGATTGTCAATAATCTCGCTTTATTTTACAGATATCCGCCCCTGATGTCAAATGCAAGTTATAGATATTGCCTGAGAGCCACTTCGGCGGCCTGTTGCTGGCCGAGCTGTTTGCTCGGACCAATACCCTTGCCCTTGAGTGCGCCGTTCACAAAGACACCAACAGTAAACGTCTTTTCGTGGTCGGGGCCTTCTTCGCTCAACACTTTGTATACTGGCGTAAACCCTTCTTTGCTCTGCGCCACCTCTTGCAAGTGCGATTTTGGATCCATCCATGAACCGGTCGCCAGAATTTCCTTAAAGGTAACGAGCAAGTTCTTGGTAATAAAGTCCTTGGCCACGTCATAGCCTTTATCGAGGTAAATCGCGCCAATCACTGCTTCGAAGCTGTTGGCAAGGATTTGCGCACGGGCTCGCGGCGTGCCGTGCTTTTCGCCGCGGCTCAGGCGCAACATCGGCTCAAATTCACAGCGAGCAGCCGCTGCGCCGATACTTTCGGTGCGCACCAACGCGCTGCGCCAGTTTGTGAGGATACCTTCCGGATCGCTAAAGTTGTTAAATAAATATTCGGTTGTCACAAGCTCAAGCACAGCATCGCCCAAAAACTCAAGTCGTTCGTTGTGCTCACTGACTGTCTTTTTGTGCTCATTCACGTATGAACGGTGAGTGAAGGCGGTGACGAGCAATTCGATAGTATCGAAGTGAACGCCTAATTTTTCTTCGGCAAATGTCTGATAATTACTGTAATCTTGCACGAACGGTAGTCCTGTTTATAATTTTGCGTCTCGGATTTTGCGCATACCGAGAAGGATAAGCTTACCAATGTCATCGTAGGCGATTTTATCAATCGCCTCGGTTGCGGGGAACCATTTGATGTCATTGAGCCAATCTTCTGGCTGCAATTTGTTGGTATCGCCAAGGCCGTGCACGAGGTAAATGTGCATGGTCATGAGCACCAATGTCTG
>DATASD010000018.1:0-46847 GCA_036263915.1 Saccharimonadales bacterium (SeqCode)
TCTTCGTCCGTAACAGGATTTTCACCGGGGAGCCGCAGTGCGCGGTGTGACTCTGCATCCTGGCGGATACGTTCGAGTTTTTCAGTTACCGCAGGGTCGACGTCGGTTGCGTTAAACGAAAAGTATGGGCGATACGTGGCATCGGAAGCTTCAGTTTGTTGAGGCAGGGGCACTGCGTGCTCGCCTCCTTCTGCTTGCGGAAGCTGTGGTACGGCATCTGTATGTGGTGCTGGCTCTTGGATTTCTAATTCCGCTTGCGGGGGTAACTCAAAGTCCGCCATTGCGTGGGGGAAGGACGTAAAGTCAGGCGCATTGGAATCTGGTTGGTTAAGAAATTCATTCATAGTCGTACGGGTACCAATAATAAGCCGGTATTATAGCACGCATCATTGTTCCCTTTACCAATTAAAGAAAGAAGCGTCCTGGCCGTTTCGTATCCTTTCGAACGAAGCAACGGCACGCGGCAAATTGAGTTCCTCTGCAAGTGCCGACGCGACATCGAGGTCGAATTCTTCTCCAATTGCGAAGATGCGCGCCGCACGTTCCTGGCCAAGGGCGCGTTCGATGAGGTCCTTGCCTTCATGGTCACCAGTGAGGAGTCCCTTAATTAACGTGTCTTCAACCTCTCGAGGTTCCATGTAACGCAGCGCATCGGCCGTTTCTCGCACGATGGCATCATAGAGTACAGCATGGTGATAATATGACGTTGCATGTCCTCTATTGGTTTTTTCGAGGACACGATTGGTGAGCATATCCGTGACAACTTCATTAAGGCCTCTGCTAGCCACGTCGTCATATGCTGCCAGTGCGGTAATTTTGGGCCTAGTATCGTCTTCCTCGGAAGCTGTTTCTACTTTGGACGGCATTGCTGATACTTGATGGCTTGCTTCGTGGTTATATCTGTAGACATCCCGATTTGGACCCTCTTCACTTCGCGCAATGACAATGCCAAACGTGTGGCCATGCGCACAACCACCAGGCCCTATTTTTTGCTTAAACTGTGCTTCGCTATCTTTATCCAAATCTTCTTGACTATCAAAAAAGTGGTAGTCACTTTTGGCTGGCAGCCGATCCCGTATGTCAAGGCCAAGCTCTTTGCCGACAGCAACCAGGCCTTCGTGAGCGGCTTGGATTTCTGCCCACTCGGCGTCTGTCACGGGTGTCTCGTGGGGAAATGAAACCTCTGCCCGTTGCCGAGCAAAGTCATCCTTGAGCTTTGTGGCGTATTCCTTGCTCGTAAGCTCGGGATCCATTGAGCGAACAACGAATTGCGGATACTTCGGATATGGCGGCTCTTGCAACTCCTCGGGCGTGGTTGGCTCTTGTACCATTTCGCTCGTTTCTTGTGGCATGGGAAACTCGATTGGGCTGTCGCTCTTCGTATGTATTGGTTCGGTAATTTCTGTAGAATCTATGCCGTCGTTACAGGCAAAGGCAGCAACGTCTCCAGATATGTTGCCAGGGAATGACGACAGCGGCTGATCGGTATAAGGGTTTTGAGGTATTTCTTTCATGGTCTGAGTGATCCCAAATAACAAGTTGATATTGTAGCATGTGCTACTAAAAATGTTTCGGCTCTCGTGGTTTTTCTATCATAGTTTCTCTTACCAACTGAAAGGCTCCGGGAAGCGCCTGTGTGCGTGAAGTGCTGCTTCCTTGAGGAGCAATCTTGGGCCGGAATATTCTTTGCCGTAGGCGAATCGCTGTAGTTCGTATTCGCCCACAGTCTCTCTTAAGAAGTTGAGTCCCGTCTCATCTCCGGTGAAAGCACCGCGGATCAGAGTGGTTTCAAGCTCCTTGGGCGACATGTCGTGCGCATCGGCAGTCTGACGTATCATGCGGTCGAGCGCTAGGTCAGCGGCCAGATATACAAGGGCAACACGGTTATGCCCACCCTTCATCATTGCACGGTGGGTGGCCATATCGGTTATAGCTTCGTTTAAAAGTATTCCCCCACCGAGTGTATAAGGAATAGGTTCCCCTACTATGAGCCGTTTGGTCTCAGGGCTTACTTCTACGCGTTCGGCTGTGATGCCGTGAAACGTTTCGTGTGTAGCAAATGACATACGGAAATCAGGATCGTCATGGTGTACGAGTAGGACGCCGCGATCCGTTATCTGGATAGCACGAAGAAAGGGCATCTTTACGCCGATATCATTTTTGAGGTCACGTGGCGTGTCGAACATATGATAGTGCTCACGTCGTGGCAATCGAGCAGCTACATCTATACCAATTTCTTCACCAAGTGCAACGAGTCCTTCATGGCTTGCGCGAATCGCCGTCCACTCATCATCGCTCAGAGGAGTTTCGTGTGGGAGCGGTTGCGCGCGAAGTTCATCTAACTCGTTGAGCCTAGCTTGCACATATTCCTCCGAAGGTTCTCCTGGGCTGCCTGTTGGTTCGTACGCATATTTGGCAGTATAAAAACGTGGCTGTGGCTCAGGTGGCACTGAAGCCGGTGCCTCTAGATCTCCATAGGCTGATCTATTATACATGTCAGAAGCTTCAGGCATCTCGACACTATCCAGTACCTCTGCAGGCTCAGTGATCTCTATATTGCTAGCCGGTGTAAAATCTCCAGGGTTTATTGCAAATGCCGGGAACGGATTCTCTGAAAAGTCTCGTGGATCTTGTGGTTTTTCCATCATGTGCTGCTCCTATCCTAGCTCATTAAAGTGGGGGGCTG
This sequence comes from Saccharimonadales bacterium (SeqCode), assembly GCA_036263915.1. GTDB lineage: Bacteria > Patescibacteriota > Saccharimonadia > Saccharimonadales > UBA4665 > DATASD01. The sequence continues at coordinate 2,687 of DATASD010000018.1, forward strand.
GTCCCTATTGGATTGTGACATCTCGTGCATAGAATACACTTGACTTCCAAGATATCAGTCCCATTGAAAAATGCCCATACGCCTGCCCTCGCGGTCGCGTTGGATTGCTCTTACAGCACGTGGTAGATTCATCGTGCGAGCTAGTTCTTCGCCTGTGTCATTGTCAACATCTGTCGCTTGTTCGAGGAGCGCTATTCGTTCTTCGCCAATTGCCTCCTGAAGGAGAATAATGCCAGCCCTATCTCCGGTCAGCGCTCCTCGCATGAATGAATCTGCAAGCTCGCGTGGCGGCATGTCGTAGTGCTCGGCTGCCTCGTGGATCATGGCATCGGCAATAGCGTCCAAGGCACCGTAGCTAAAGTGAACGTTGTTGTGGCCGGCATAGTCCATGGCGCGGGCTGTAATCATCTCGGTCGCAATTTCCGTCAGTATGACTACGTCATTAGCGTTTGGCGTGACGTCCTCGCAGTATCCTGAGTCGGTTTTAGGATCGTCCATACGGCGGTGTAGAATGCCGTTTTCGTCAACAGTTTCTGATATCACATTCATAGCAAGGGTGTCTACAGCAACCGCATGAGCTGTTTCATGAACAAGACCGGTGGTGTCCACGACGTAATCATCCCGGCGTGCCCATACGACGCCCGCTTCGGGATGTTGGAACCCACCATTAACGGTAGCTCCCTCGCCAAATCGAGGAGTTGCATCCTCGGAGAGCGCTTCTTGACTATCGAACATATGGTAGTCTTGCCGGCGTGGCAGCCGATCGCGCAGATCAACACCCAGCTCATCACCCACAGCAACGATGCCGTCGTGCTCTCCTTGAAGTAAGGCCCATTCTTCATCGGTGAGCGGTTTTTCATTTGGGAAGTGAAGTGTATCTCTGCGCTCTTGAAGTACCTCATGCATGTCTTTATCTAGCTGTTCCAGATCAACCGGAGCAGTGTTGCCAGATACCCTGTAGATATATTTCGGATATACATTGTTTTGCTTAGCAGCTTCTGCTGGTGCGGGGTCATTTTCGGATGGACTTTCAATTTCTGCCTGCTCTGACGTTGATTCAACTGGATCCTCTATGCCGGTGGACGCTTCGGATACAAATAGCGTGATGTTCGAATCACGAAGCTGAGGCTCTTGAATGAAGTCGACGCCAGGCCTGTCGATAGGTTGCGGGAGGTCGTCAGGTGATAAGACGTTGCGTGAGAGTTCCTGAGACTGAGATTGTTGGGGTATTTCGTGCATAAATTTCTATGACTTTACGAGTTCCAATTAAAAATGCTCATGGTGCCTGCACGGTAATCTTGGATCGATTTGACAGCGCGTGGCAAGTTTAGCTCGCGAGCTAACGCTTCCCCCGTGTCGGTGTCGGAGGACGTTGCTTGCTCGAATTTTGCCATTCGCTCTTCGCCAATCGCCTCCTGAAGGAGAATAACGCCAGCTCTATCTCCGGTCAGCGCTCCTCGCATAAATAAATCTGCAAGCTCACGTGGTGGCATGTCGTAGTGTTCGGCCGCTTCGTGGATCATGGCATCGGCGATGGCATCCAAAGGGGCGTAGCTCAGGGTGATTTCGTTGTGGCCAGTATGATACATTGCTCGGCTGGTAATCATTTCGGTAGCAACTTCTGTAATCATGCTCGCTCCATTAGCGTTGAAGGTACTATCGTTGTGGTATCCTGCGAAGAGGGTAGGATTTATGCGGCAATGTACGTTGCCATTCTCGTCGACAGTTTCTGATACCACGTCGACGACAATGGTGCCATTTGAAATGTCGTGTGCAGTCTCATGGACAAGACCAGATATGTTGTTTATTGGGTTATCGCGGCGCACCCACAGGACGCCTGTTTCGATATTGCACGTCCCGCCAGTCTCAGTACTCTCTTTGCTAAAACGAGTGGCTGTATCCTGGGAAAAAACTTCTTGGCTATCGAACATGTGGTAGTCTTGTCGGCGGGGCAACCGGTCGCGCAAATCAACGCCTAGCTCATCACCCACTGCCACCATACCCTCATGTTCACGTTGGATATCCGTCCATTCCTTGTTGTCGAGTGGCCTTTCATTGGGAAAGTGAGCCGCATCCCGGCGTGCTTGCTTAAGGCTCTGTATGTACGTATCCACGCCTGCCACGTCCATCGGGTGGGTATTGCCGCGTATTTGATAGGTGTAGTGTGGATGGGCAACGCTCGGCTTTTCCGTTTCTGTCGACGCGACATTGCTTTCGGCTGAGATTTCGGCCTGAACTGCTGGCGGCTCGACTGGAACCTCTGCACTCGCTGGCGGTTCAGTAATAAATGGCTCAACGGCATTATAACAGTGCGGCTCTTGGCTCATATCTACATTGGGGTTGTCGAAAGATTGGAGGAAGCCATCTGGCGGTAAGGCGTCGTGTGAAAATTCCTGAGATTGATGGGACATTTCGCGCATATCGGTCTCTGCTTAATGAACAGCAATTATAGCAGTGACGTCTGAATTTATAAATGGCGGTTTTTGATTGCCGCGGCCATGCTGCGCTGTTCGTCGCGAGCTTTGAGGGTTTGGCGTTTGTCGTATAGTTTTTTGCCTTTGCCGATGGCAATGCGGACTTTGATGTATCTTCCTTGCGTGAGAATCTCGAGCGGCACGATGGTTCGGCCTTGTTGCTTGGCTTCGATGAGGGCGTCGATCTCTCGGCGTTTGGCGAGGAGTTTGCGGGTGCGGGTTTGCTCTTGTTCACCGATGAGTACGCCGCGGGTGCCATTGATGGTGGCATTCAGCAGCCAGAGTTCGCCGTCTTTGACGGTGACGTATGCGCCGCGCAACTGGCCGTGGCCCATGCGCAGCGCCTTAGTCTCGGCACCGGACAATTGCACGCCCACCACTAAACTATCGCCGAGCTCATAATCATGGCGGGCGCGGCGATTCACAATATGTTTGGTGGTCGGTGGCTTTTTCTTCACTTCCCTATAGTATGCCTTCAGTCTTCCCTGTTTGCAAACAGGCGCAAAATGAGGATAATTGAGAAATGAAAGCAATAGATAGAGTCCGAGTTTCCGTCGATTCCAATAATGATACTGTTCCAGCCGTTATCACGCGCTCTGCGCAAGCTGCCGAGCAACACACGGTACCTCATTACGCCGTCATCGCCACGGGTTGGTGTGGTGGTAATGGCACCACACGAGGGTTAGCCACTGGTATGGTGCGCGCTGCGGTTCGGTCGGGCCGGCACGACTTTGCGGTAGTCACCTACGACGATCCAGTAGTGGGGTCGAGTGCGTACGGCCAGTCATATAAATCAGAACGCTTTGCTGCTTTAGCTGAACGATTTGCGGGCGCAAGGCCGGTTACGGCCATTGGCCATTCGCGCGGCTGGCTGAGCGTGGCAGAGACCGGCAAGCGTTTGGTGAGTGACGAGGCGATAGACGCGGCTATTGGTTTGACACCTATTGGCTTACAGTCTTCCCGGACGCGGAAGCAAACCGTGCGTGCCCTTGGCTATGAACTGGCGATGGGCACCCCCTCGATGCGGCGGCTGCAAGGCATACGAGCGCTCGGCTGTTTGGCTCGCGCTGCGACACCGCACATGGTCACTCGGCCAAAAGCGGCCTTTCGCGAAATCGTGGACATGCTGGAGGCCGACGTTACCGAACAAACTATTGCGCTAAGCAGTCTTACTCCGACGAGTCTTATTCGATCCACGGACGACCGGCTGGCGTCAGGGTATACGGATCCAGAGGCATTATGTGAGGCTGGATATCGGGGCACATTTGCCGAAATCGGTGGCACGCACTTTGGCGTGGTTGCCGATCCGCACCGCGCTGCAGCCATCTATCGAAATGTGATTGAAACCGAGTTCCTCGCACATGCCGAACGCTGAACGTAGTTAGGCTTGCGACTTAGTGCTGGTTGGCGTTTTGTATGGCCTGCTTGGCGACGTTCCAAACGGATGCGTCGTGCTCGACGGTCATGCGGTAGTACCAATATTCGGCACCCCAAAGATCTATTGTGCGCATGCCGGTGTCTTCGCCGAATTTAATACGTGATTTGAGACGGTTAGCGTCCATGGATTTACTTTGTTCGGCGAGGCTTACCTCGGTCACGCTCTTGCCGCTGGGTGGCCAGGGTTCGGCTTGCAGTTCATGAATGATCGTATCGCGCCCGGTGAAAATCTTTTCGGTGCCGGCCAAAAATGCATAGAACCATGAGGGGAATGGATATTCAAAATAGCGATTGAGCGCCGAGCTCCACACGTGCTTGTAAATAGAAATGCCGTAGGCATCGGGCTTGGGGTTTCCCACGGGAAATCCGAGGGCGTTGTTGCTGCGGGCGATCATAACCGGATGGCGCGGGTCGGTTTTTTTGACGAGATTGAATTCGTCAACTAGGCGCTGGCGATCAAAGTTGGTGCAGGTGCCGAATCCTTGCAAGAAATACTCATTTTCGAGCTGGTAGCTATCCAGACTCGGCGAGTTTTTGTAGCGATTAACCACTGCTTGGATGAATTGTGCGAGTTGCGGCTGCCAGACGTTTGTCGGCTCGCTTGCAGCCCAGCCAGGCATATGGCACTCTGGCCACCGCGGCTGACGCAATCCAAGACTCAGACTGATTTTGGCATGGGCGGCTTCGGCTTGCTGAAATTCCCCATCGAGCTGCGAAAAATCGTACTGCCCTTTTTGTGGTTCTATATCACTCCAGTAACTCACCAGGCGTAACTGCCGAACATGCATGTCGGTCAGCAAGGCATGGAGCGTTTGCTGGGGATCGACGCCGAGGCTTTGTGCGTAATCAGGCACAAACGACACGCCAAGCGTTAACGGTTTGCCAGACTGTGACATAATATACCAGCGAGCAATGCCATACATTGTGCCAAGGCATAGTACAATGAATACGGCGATCGAAACGATTATCTTGTGGGTCCAATGGCGACGCCAGTAGCGAACCAGCCAGCGCCACGCCCACACCGGTGACCTTCTGATCGCACGGATGATTATCCGGCCTGTACCTATTTCTTTTGTATCTGACATATCAATATAAAAAAGCGATCTTTATGCGAAAACGCGTCTCTATAGTTATACCAACTTACAATGAAGAACACTACCTTGCGGCGTGTTTACAGGCGATTGCAGCCCAAACCGTGCGGCCGCACGAGGTCATTATTGTCGACAATAACTCACGGGATAATACGGTTGCCATTGCTAAGCAATTCCCTTTTGCGACCATTGTACACGAGCCTCGTCAGGGGCTTTTTTATGCTCGTAACACCGGCATGGATGCAGCCACCGGCAGCGTGATTGCCCGCATCGATGCAGATACCATTGTGGAACACGATTGGGTCGCAACAATTACTGATGCGTTTGCCGACCCCGAGATATCCGCTATCTCGGGTCCGGTCGGCTACCACGATATGCCTTTGCCTGCCTTCTGCCGTCGAGCCGAAAACGCCCTGCTTCTGATGGCCAAGGCCGGGAAGTACGATTTTTTGATGGGCGCCAATATGGCGGTGAGCCGCAAAGCATGGCATACCATTCGTCACGAGTTGTGCAATAAGCCGTTTCTGCTCGAAGACATCGACATTGCGATACACCTTATGCGTCATGAAATGTATCCTGCCTATTCGACTGCCATGCTGGCGCATGTCTCAGCGCGGCGAATGGCTGACAAACCCAAAGACTTTCTGCGTTACATCAACGGGCACACACGTACCTGGCACTATCACGGCTTGCAGCCTAGCATTGGCTCATACTACGCCAGCAGCATGTTTACGTTCGTGTATTTTGGCATTAAGCCGCTTCATATGGCTTTTGATCCTGGTCGCCGTCGTTTTAGTTTGGCGTATGCCCGACGCCGCATTGAGGCTCGGCCTGATCCTATGGCGACGAAGTACGTTGACATCGAACGTCCTTAAACATTATTGCTCAACAACATTTGATGTGTACCCGCCGTACTGGTTAGCAATTGGTTTACATGCGCTCCAAAGACCGATATGTGCGGCTTGAGCCTGCTGCTCATCAGCAGTAAATTCGGCTGATTTGGTAAAGGGAAAATACGTATAGGCAAAGCCGTAGCCATGTGTAATCAGTTCTGTTTCAACCATGCGCCCATCTGGGAGGTATACGTAGCGCAGCAAACGGTTGTAGCGGTCGCGATTAGAGCTCTTGCTGTCGGACGCTACGCGAACGCGATCATTCCCTATGAGCTGCTTGGTGTACGCGGCTGCTTCTTCGCCATAGCATTGCACTGGCGTGTTGGGTTTGTGGGTTTCGGGCGTATCAACACCGATCATACGAATCTTTTCGATGATGCCGTTCATATTGATGGCAATAGTGTCACCGTCGATAAAATGATCAATCGCATAGGTGCCAGGCTGAGCTTGCTCGCCGTCGGCAAGCGCACGCTGCCACCAACCAAAATGCTGCCCGGCGAGCAGTAGCCCAGTAGCCAATGCAGCGATGAGCGGCGTAATTCGTATAATGTGGCGACGGTGGGTTCGGTAATGCACCCGCGCAGTATACAATGCGCTGGCCGCAAAGCAATAGCGATTTACGTTTCAGGTTCGTAGAGCGCTTGCCATTGTTTTATTGTTTGCTCGGCAGCGGCTTGCGCCTTTTCCATGGATGCGGCCTGATAAAACTGTGCTTCGGGAAAATCGAGTGATGTGTCGTTCCAACCATCGCGGAGCAATGCGCCGCTGCGCTTGGGGTCGGTCGCTAGCATCGACAAACGTAAGAAGCCGAGTTTTTCGACCTCATCCATACTCGCAACCGTCAATTGTGGCCGATCACGATCAGATATGTCAGGGTTGTCTTCCTGTACTTCCATACTCAGAAGTGAGCCAGCTGGATATCGCACGTTATCAATAACAATGTCGCTCAGTGAAAGGGCCGACGGAATATTATTGTGAAATTTTTGCACGATGATGGGCTCGCCTTCTTCGTCGAGCACGATTCGTGTAGGAATGTCGGGAATATTTGGAAAGTCACTAAGAATGCGCGTGAAATCGTTATCAGCCCGGGCGCAGGTGCTGAGCGGCCCAATGCCGTCACTCTTAAAAGCAGGAAGATCGCCCATGTCTGGGTGGGTGATGCTATCGTTGATCATTCGTTGCAGCGTTGCAGCGCGAATATCATCTCCCCAGTCCCCTTCGAGGGGCTTCTTTGCAAGTTGGGCGTCGGGGTCTTTGCGAAGTGTTCTGCCAGCTTCGGCGATAGCAGCAAAGAGAGCTTGCGGGGTGTGGCAAGGGTAAAAAGTGTTGGGGGTGCCATTTTCAGCGGCTTGCACAACTTCAGGGTTGAGCCCCACCCCTTGTTTCATACAGGCATCTCGGAATTCAGACGCATTAGCCATACATGCGATACTATAAAAAGCTCGTGCGTACGTCAAATCTCGATTGGTTCTTTTGTGGGCAGGCGAGTGCCAATCATAGGCACGGCGTGCGGACTTTTGGCGACACGCATTGTCGTATCGTGTCTGAGTGCGTATGGCTCGCCATCGAACTGGGTATATACGGGCGCCTGTTCATCGGTCAGGACCATGCATTCATACGGTTTATTGAGGACGGTGCCCTGCTGCGAACGCATAAGGGTGCGGCCGACCCAGCGCGCAACCTCACTCAAACGACGTTCGCGCAGCTCGCTCATAAAAATCGTGTCGGTGTTTAAATCATGCGCTATCTTTTTGCTGACGAGACGATGCTTTCCCATGATGGTGCCGTTCAAAAATGTTAGTTCATATTGTTCATGCGGCCCATCGAGTTCTTCATCAATTATATGAAACGGCTCAGCACCGGCGAGCGTCGCGGCAATGAGGCCCGGTTCATACAATGTGCGAATGAATCGTCGTTGGTAGCCAGGTAGTGAGCGTAGACCAGGATCGTTGAGTAGCGCACTAGCGTAGCCTGTTGCACCAATACTTAGGTAGCCAAAACTCAGACGTTCGCTCGTGCCATGTGCGTCCGAAAGGGTGCATGCGATGGGCGCAACGTCCTGTGCTGGTTGGCTGAGGAGCTCGCTGGGACGATATTTTTGCGGTTTGCCGTTAAGCATGGTGGCAATGTCGTTGGCATTGCCACCGCCCAGCGGCAAGAGTGTTACATTGCTTTCCAGCTCATGAATTGCCGTAGCGACGCAATTAGTACCGTGATCGCCGCTAATCACGCAACAATGAGTGACATCGGGCGCCATAAGCTCTTCCTGGACGGCTTCGATTGTATCTTCGGGACATTCGCGGGTGAAAATTTCGGGAAGCACACGAGTGCCAAAAGCAGCCTGTAACTCGGCGAGCGCCGGAAGTGCAGTACGCGCATTACTGCTGTGCGTATTAACGACAACGAGGATAGTACCGATGGACTGTTCTGGTGCAAGATTGACCAGCTCGCCCATTGCTAGAAATCAATCCCCTTATTGGCGAGAAATTTGTCGTCGAAGTGGTGCTTGAGCTTGTGCATGTCGGTAGCGATATCAGCACGCGCCAATAGATGTTCGGGAAAATTACGACCCGTGAGGCAGAGGCTCGTGCGAGGTGCTCGCTTGTTTAGAAGTTCTTCGAGCTGCGCTACCTTGAGCAGTCCGTCGTGCACGGCATTGTTGATCTCATCGCAAATCACCAGGTCAAACTCGCCGCTTGTTGCTGCCTTGAGCGCCTCAGCGTAGGTGTCGTGAGCGGCCTGGGCATGTTGTTCTTTGGTGATGTGGTGCGGACTGAGGTCGCCAGCGTCGTAGAAGCCTTTGCCGCCTTTGTAAAAATACAGCTGATCCTTAAAAAGCGGCATGATATCGCGGATGAACACATGCTCGCCAACGCCCCAATACTTGATAAATTGAATAAACGCTACGCGCCACCGATTGCCAAGTGCGCGTGCCATGAGTCCGAGGCTGGCGCTGGTCTTGCCCTTGCCGTCCCCCGTATACACGACGATAACTGAATCTTTGGTTTTAAAATCTTCGAAGCTCACGTCACACTTTCTGGCTCGATGATTTCAGCCGGCTCGCGCTGGCTCGGAATCTCAGGCACCCTCACATCACTATTATGTAATAAACATGCTAGCACGGTTCGCCGCGTCCGCAATGCGTCTGTAAGATCTGTATCGTTCGGCCGCTCGCGCCGACGCGCGATAACACCAGCGACGAGCGGATCTTCGGCGATTCGATCTTCGAGTGGCTCTGGATAGATAGCGGTGTTGCGAGTAAAGTGTTCGTCGATGCCTTCGTAGCGGGCGCGGAATTGCTCGGGGAGTGGTGCTTCTGCAAATGAATCGATCTGAAGCGGCGGCCCGATGAAGTGCGCATGATAGGCATTAACTTCATGTATCGCATTGAGGCCGTCAACCTGCGTCAGCAGTATTTCTGGCGGTGTTTGATTAAAATGCGGTACTTCGTGTGACATACGCTTCCCCCTAATTACGCCTGCATTATCACAGAGTGTGCCTGCGTTCGTAAGTGAATTAGCTCACACGAGATGTTTGGCTTTGAGCGCGGCGTCTATTCTGGGACGGTCAAAGCCGATGATGACGTCGCCGTCGATATCGAGTACTGGGATGCCGGTTTGCTTCGATTTGTCGAGCGCTTCTTGCATGTTCTCGTTGCTCTCCTCAACGTCTTTATCGGTGTATTTGACGCCGAGTTTGTCGAGATATTCCTTGGCGGTATGGCAAAACGCACACCACGTCGCGCTATAGATAGTAACTTTTGAATCCATATTTTTAGTATATCACGGGGTTGGTGGTCTTGAATGAATCCACCTCTTTTGGTACAATGTAATCAAAGATGAAAAAAGCCGCCGATCACCCGACGCCTACTCCTAAAACTGATACCGCTTCGTTCACCCTTGGCGGTGCTGCACTGCAACTTTTGGACACCACATGGCGCATTGCGGTGCCGGTGATTATTGTGGCGGTCGTGGGCATTTTGCTCGACAAGCGGCTACACACCGCGCCCTGGCTCACCCTGGCCGGCATGGCCGTCGGTTTTGTTATTGCGGGCTTGCTTGTGAAGCAACAGATTGATAAGGTTAACCGTGAGGAACGATCATGACATCAGTTTTTGCTGCCGCCAGTCCCGAGATTAGTATCGCCCCGAAGGTGTTATTCCATGTCGGTCCGCTTTTGATCACGAACGCTCAGATTTTGGGTGGTGTCGGCGTGATTGTTTTGTTAGCCATTCTGATTACTGCTGTTGTTCAGATCAAACAAGGCAAACGCAATCGCTTTGTGTATGCCATCCTCATGCTCTTCGAAAGCCTGTACGATACCACCGTCGAGGTAATTGGCAGCAAGGCCGTGGCTAAAAAAGTATTACCACTGGCCGTAACCCTCATGCTGTTCTTCTTGGTCAACAACTGGTTAGGTCTTTTGCCATTCGTCGGCTCTGTGAGTTGGCATGGGGAGCCATTGCTCCGCGGTGTGGCTGCCGACATGAATACGACGTTTGCGTTTGCGATCATCTCGATGCTCACAGCCCAGCTCTGGGCCGTTAAGCGTCGCGGTGTATTCGGTAACTTGCATCGTTATTTTTCGAATCCATTTAAGGATCCGCTACACGCGGTTGTGGGCATTTTGGAATTTATTGCCGAGTTCACTCGTGGTATTGCGCTGGCGCTTCGTATTTTTGGTAACGTCTTCGGTGGTGAGGTACTACTGGGCGTGATTGCATTCCTGACTGGCTACGCCGCCCCGATCGCCTTGCCCGTCTTTTACTGCCTCGAGATGTTTGTTGGTGCCGTGCAGGCATATGTATTCTTTATGTTGACCATTGCATTTATTTCACTCGGCCTGCCCGAGAACGACGAGGAGGAGCATGGCGCGCAAGCTGCCATCCCTGTTGAGTCGGAGGCGGCAAAGTGAAAGGCTGATGGCAACGACTAATGGTACAATTAATAAGAGTAAATAAGGAGTTAAATAATGGATTCACTGGCATTTGGTTTGACCTATGCAATCGGCGCTGGTTTTTGTGGCGTTGGTTTGGGCCTGGTTGGTCTTGGTGCGATGCAAGCATCTGGCCGCAACCCAGAGGCAATTGGTAAAATCCGCACCCTGATGATTCTTGCTATGGCATTCATCGACGCCCTGGCAATCATCGGCTTGGTTGTGGCACTTATTATTAAGTTCTTGAAGTAATAACGAGGCGGCATGCTGCATACATTCATCATTGCCAGCACCAATCAACCGAGTTTGTTTGAGGCGCTTGGCATTAACTGGAAACTGCTGGTCGAGCAAGCAATCGCTTTCTTGATCTTGGTCTTCATTCTGGGCAAGTTTGTTTACCCTGCCCTGATTAAAGCCATCGACGCACGCCGTGATCAGATTGAGGCTGGCCTCAAAGAAGCCAAGCAATCGCAAGAAGCACTCGAAGAAGCCGAAACCAAAGTCGCCGACATGATTGAGCAGGCTCGCAAAGAAGCCGATGATATCATTGGCCGCAGTCATCAGGAAGCGGTAGCGATGGTTACCGAGGCCGAAGATAAAGCGAAGCAGCGGGCTAATCAGATTGTCGAGGACGCACGGGCACAGCTCGACATCGATGTCACCCGAGCCCGTGAAGCGCTCAAACAAGACACCATCAAGCTGGTGGCAACCGCAACCGAGCGCATTATTGGCGAAAAACTCGACGACCGCAAAGACAGCGGTTTGATTACCAAGGCTCTTGAAAAGGAGCGCGCATAATGCACCACAAGATTTCGCGTCGCGTCCTTGCCCGCACGGTGGCGGCCAACATGTTGGCCAATCCCAAGCAAGCCTCACACTGGATTAAAGTGGTGGCAGCATATCTGCTTGAAAACAACCTGGCAGATGACGCGGATCTGGTGATAAGCGACATCGAACGCGAATTGTTCGTCCAAGGCGGCCAGCTCAATGCGCGTGTTACGACTGCCCGTCCGATGAGCGACCACCTGCGTAATGAACTCACGCAGTTCCTTACGCAAGCAACCAAAGCGAAACGTGTAGTGGTAAGCGAACAGATTGATGCAAGTCTTGTTGGCGGTCTGGTGGCGCGCACGCCGGATGGCGAACTGGACTTGAGTGTTCGCCGCCAACTCAATCAATTAGCAGCAATGACAACGTCCGACTAGACAAAGGAGACATATAATAATGAGTGATTTACAAGTCCACGACCTATCGCAGGAGCTGCAAAACGCCATTGAGTCGCTGCGCTCGACGACTGGCCTCAAGCAGACTGGCATCGTTACGCGCGTCGGCGACGGCGTGGCATGGGTGCACGGCCTGACGGATTGTGGCTACAACGAAGTAATTGAAATCGAATCAATCGACGGTGGTGCTATCGAAGCATTCGCTCTGAACTTGCTCGAAGATGAAATTGGCGCGGTGATTTTGGGCGACGATTCTAAAGTTGCGGCCGGTGCCCGTGTAACTTTGAGCGGCCATGTGTTGGATGTACCGGTTGGCCCAGAGATGATCGGGCGCGTCGTCGATCCCCTCGGTCGCCCGCTCGATGGCAAGGGCCCAATCAAAGCTCGTGAGCGCAACTCCATCGAGCGCCAAGCTCCAGGGGTAATGGCTCGTAAATCGGTACACGAGCCGGTGATGACTGGTTTGATGGCCATTGACACCATGGTGCCAATCGGTCGTGGCCAGCGTGAATTGATTATTGGCGACCGCCAAACGGGTAAAACTGCCATCGCAGTCGATACCATGATCAACCAGGCCAAGCAGCAATCCGGGATCATCAACATTTATGTGGCGATTGGTCAAAAACTTTCGAAGATTTCTACCCTTGTTGAACGCCTAAAACGCGAAGGTGTGATGGATCAAACAATTATTGTTGCCACTTCGCCTGCCGATCCGGCGCCCCTATTATATCTGGCTCCATACGCCGGTACTGCCATGGGCGAATATTTCCGCGACAACGGCCAACATGCGTTAATTATTTATGACGACCTCTCGAAACACGCGGTAGCTTACCGCCAGATGTCGCTCTTGCTCCGCCGTCCGCCAGGACGCGAAGCCTACCCTGGCGACGTCTTTTACCTGCACTCACGCCTTCTGGAACGTTCGGCTAAGCTGAACGACGAGCTCGGTGCCGGTTCACTGACTGCCTTGCCTATCATCGAGACGCAGGCTGGCGACATTTCGGCCTACATTCCAACCAACGTCATTTCGATCACCGACGGTCAGATTTTCCTCGAGACGAACCTGTTCTATCAGGGTATTCGCCCGGCTATTTCGGTTGGTCTTTCGGTGTCACGTGTGGGCGGTTCCGCTCAGACTAAGGCCGTAAAGAGCGCGGCTGGTTCGCTCAAGCTTGAGCTCGCCCAGTTCCGTGAGTTGGCGTCGTTTGCCCAGTTCTCGACCGACCTTGACCCCGAAACGAAGCAGCGCATTGAGCGTGGGCAGCGCTTAACTGAACTTCTCAAGCAAAAACAATACTCGCCGCTGAGTATTGCTGAGCAAGTTGCTACCTTGTGGGCTGCTACCAAAGGACCGTTCGACAAAGTGCCGGTAGAAAAAATCAAGGACGCGCAAGCCGAACTGATCCAAATTCTTGACGTCGATCACCGCGATGTAATGAAGAAACTCAACACCGGCGACAAGCCAACCGAAGATCTCGAAAAGAAAGTACTGGGCGTGGCAGAAAAAGTTGCCCACAGCTTCGCGCCACGTGCCAAAAGTGAGAAAAAGGATTAGTTAGATGGCTTCACGGCAACAAATTAAGCGACGCATCGGCTCGGTCAAAAACACCAAGCAGATTACGCGCGCCATGCAAATGGTTGCCGCCAGCAAGCTGCGCCACGCTCAAGAAGCAGTCATGAAGCCGCGCGAATATGCGCGGCTGGCCCGCGAAATGCTCACTCGTTTGCGGCAACTGGCTGCCGACGACAGCGAATTTCAGCTGTTTACGCCGCGTCCGGTCAAGCGACGGCTACTTATCGTGATCGCTGCCGACCAAACCTTGGCTGGTGCCTACAACGGGAACATTATTCGTCGCATGATCCAAGAACTGATTCACGACCGCGACAAAGGCATCAAAACATCAGTTATTGCCATCGGCCGCCAAGTCGCGCATGCTGCGTCCCGGCTGAGCGGCATCGAAGTAGAGGCAGTATTTCAGGATTTACCCGAAAAAGTTGATGCCGACGACCTGCGGCCGATTCTTGATACAGCCGTGGCAGCCTTCGTCGACAAAAAAGTTGATGCCGTCGATATGATATACACCCAGTTCAAATCAACCGTAGCCCAAGAAGTATATGTGCAGAAATTCCTGCCTGCCGGCTTTGACGAAGAAGAGCTTACCGAGGAGCTTTCGCATGCTGAAATCGAACCATCAGCCGAAGTGCTGCTTCGCAATGCTGCTTTACGATTACTTGAGGCGCAGATTTATCAGGCACTGCTCGATGGCACCGCCTCGTTTAATGCGATGCGCATGCTCGCCATGAAAAACGCAACCGATAACGCCAGCGACATCATCGATGACCTGACACTTGAATTTAATAATGCCCGCCAGGCAGCGATCACTCAAGAGCTCGCCGAAATTACTGGCGGCGCGGAGGCACTCAAATGAGTTTTTTTAAAGAATTGTCTAATAGTTTTAAGGAGGGTTTTTCCCAAGAACTCGGCATGGATACCCCCAAAGGTCCTCAGCGCATTGTTTTGGTAGGCTCGCAAGAACAAGAAAACGAAATTCGCAATTTACACCTAACCACATTTCACGGCCGCGATGATCTAGAGGTATACTCCCGCGTGAACCTGCCTGGCACCATCGAAGAGAATCAAGCATTGCAGCATCAGCGGCCCGCGGTCTTGCATCCCGTGGAAGGTACTGAGGATTATGATCGGGCACATGAATTTGAGCTGATCGTTTCGGACAAATTAGGCCAAATAGCACGAGATGCTGCTCAACTTATCGTGGTCAACCGCCAGCCGGATGGCCAGGCACATAGCATCAATGAACCGATTGCGGGTGATATTACGGATGGTGATTATGCTATTCTGATGAACAATTTCCGCGACCGGGCTTTTGTGCGGGAAATCCCATCATGTAGTCCATTTGCGGTTATGTCACGCGAAGAGCAAATTATCCCCGATGGTGATGTAAACGCATATATACAAGAACACTGGCCGCGACCACAGCAGAAAGATTAGGAAGGAAGATAGATTATGGCAGTAAAAGAAGCAACAAAACCAAAAGTACACACGCACGCCGGCACCGTTATTCAAGTGGTTGGTGTGGTGGTTGACGTCGAATTCGAAGGCAAGCACTTGCCAGCAATTTATAACGCGCTCAAAACGACCTTGAACGGCAAAACGTTGCTACTCGAGGTAGCGCAGCACTTGAGCGAGCACGCAGTACGTACGATTGCGCTTGCTGGTACCGATGGCTTAAAGCGTGGCGACAAAATCGAGGACACCGGTGCGCCAATTTCGGTGCCAACCGGCAACCAAACGCTCGGGCGTATGTTTAACGTGATTGGCGAGCCCATCGATGGCATCACCAAAGACAACGATTTCAAAACCCTCTCGCCCATTCACAAACAGCCCCCCGCCCTCGTGGACCAAGCTGGCTCAGTAGAGATTCTCGAAACAGGTATTAAGGTGATCGACCTAATTTGTCCGATCGTGAAGGGTGGTAAAGTTGGTCTGTTCGGTGGCGCGGGTGTGGGTAAAACCGTGCTTATTCAAGAGCTGATCAACAACATCGCCAAGTTCCACAGCGGTAACTCGGTATTTGCCGGTGTTGGTGAACGTACTCGTGAGGGTAACGACCTCTACGAGGAGATGAAAGAGGCCGACGTACTCAAGAACACCAGCTTGGTCTTTGGTCAGATGAACGAGCCACCGGGAGCTCGTCTGCGCGTTGGCCTTTCCGGTCTAACGATGGCCGAAGGCTTCCGCGACCAAGGTAAGGATGTGTTGCTGTTCATCGACAACATTTTCCGTTTCACGCAGGCCGGTTCAGAGGTATCTGCTCTACTCGGCCGTCTGCCATCTGCGGTAGGTTACCAGCCAAACTTGCAACAAGAAATGGGTGCTTTGCAAGAGCGCATTACCTCGACCAAGAAAGGTTCGATTACCTCGATCCAGGCTGTGTATGTGCCAGCCGACGACCTTACCGACCCGGCACCGGCCACGACTTTTGCTCACCTCGACTCAACAATTGTGCTGAACCGCGCCCTGACTGACATCGGTATTTACCCTGCTGTCGACCCACTTGATTCAAATTCGACTATTTTGGATCCTGAAATTGTTGGCGAAGAGCATTATAATGTAGCACGTGAGGTCCAACGCATTTTGCAACGTTACAAAGATCTGCAGGACATCATCGCCATTCTCGGTATGGAAGAACTTTCCGACGAAGATAAACTCACCGTGAAGCGCGCTCGTCGCATCCAACGCTTCCTAAGCCAACCATTCTTTGTTGCCGAGAAGTTCACTAATAACCCTGGTCAATACGTTTCCCTCAAAGATACAATTAAAGGTTTCCGCGAGATTCTAGACGGTAAGCACGACGATAAGCCGGAATCCGCCTTCTACCTCAAGGGAGCAATAAGCGAGGTAAAATAGTATGTCACAAGTTGGTCGCATTCGTTTATCAACTGGCGGAGAAATGATCCCTGCAGGGACATTCTCTGAGATGGCAACGCCCGCCAGCATTGAGCCTAGCATGGCTGCAGTTCCTCAAATAGAGGAGCCGAAAACAGAGATTACTGAGCCAACGACTCCTGTCGTTGGTGGCGTCGAGACGATGATACGCGACGAAGGATTTAAGGATATCATCGCTCGATTAGCCGCATCACGTGAACGTCTTGCTGCGCTTGATAACGAGCTTGCGGATATGGCAGGCTTGCCAGCGCATGATGCGATGATTGGAATTGATCCGCCAGAAGGGACGGCATGAACTTTGAACTCGTAACGTTAGACGGGGTAAAATTTCGTGCGCAAGCATACTCGGTGATTTTGCCGACGGCTTCGGGAGAAATTACCGTTTTGCCTCATCACGAGCCCTTGCTTAGTCTGCTCGTTCCTGGGGTAATCACCATTCGCCGCAATGCGAATGACCCTGATTACCACCTTGAGCACTTCGCTACGTATGGTGGAGTGGTTGAGATCACAGGTGACGGTGCTCGCGTGCTTGTGGATGAAGCAACACACGGCGAAGAGATCAACGAAGCGGAAGCTCGCAAGGCCCATGAAGCCGCCGTTGCTTTGCGCCAGAGTGCAAAGACACAAGTTGAACTCGACAAGGCCCAAGAACGCGTCGACCGCCAAGCGGTCCGTTTGCAGGTAGCCGATCTTCGCCGCCGCCACGGCGCTCGTCGTCAAAACATACAACAGTAATAAAAAACGCTGGGTCCTGGTGGCTCGTCACCCACATGCTCAAACAAAATTTCCCCTGCGGGAAAATTAACTGCGCGTGAGGGCGATCGAGCGCACCACCCAGCGTTTTTTATTGTGCGCTGAGTTGGTTGAGGATGTACGCAAGCGCTTGCTTGGCGTCGCCACGGGTAGTCGTGGCCATGGTGCGAGCTTGATTGCCAGCGAGTGCGAATCGTACGGCTGCCCGCTTCAAGATCTTGGTAGCGAATAGGAACTCAGGATCTAACTCAATTCCCTGCTGTTTATATACACGTGCGAGCGCCAATGTGGTGTCGGTCATATCCGTGACGAATGCAGGAGCGTTACTTTCGAGCGCCTTGGATGGCAGGCTAGCACTATCCTGGATGTAGTTGGCGATCTCTACGACGTCTGACACAGCTACATGATTGCCAGCGAGGATAGCGACAACTGGCTTGCCATCCGCATCTTTATCGGCAGTTTGCTGGAGATCTTGCCGTGTAAAACCGAAGTGCGCGTTGTTGTTACAAAGTATGGCAAAAGATGACGTAGCGCCGGCGACTACTTTGTCGTAGATAGTTGTATCCGCATTCACTGTTCGGCGATACTCTTCACGTCCCTCATCTTGTACTTCGGTGTTCTCAGCTTCGATACTCATAATCGCGCCAAAAAGTGCATCAAAGGCGCAGCCCAGGCCGCCGTCTGCTCCAAAGTCCAGCGAACTGCCATTGTGTTCGTTGTGCTCGGCGGAGTGGTCGATTGGCAGACTGAGGCTATGTTTCTCTGTAAAGAAACCCTTTACGGTCTTGCTCAGTTCAAGCGGCTTGCCCGCGAAGGCATTGAGTATATTAGGCATTCCTTGCGCGCAAAGCACAACGGCGGCGTCATGCATCTGGCCGGTTAGGCCGCCAAAATCGCGGCTGTATCCTTGATTCGGATCGAGATTATAACGTCTTGCCAGATTCTCGATGCTTTGATCGGTTAGCTTACGTTCATCACTGCAAACAATCAGATGCGGCGTATCCGGATCCAGTTCTACGAACGATGGTTCGCGGTCCCGGAATCGCTCCTCTGTAATGAATGTATCTGTTGATGATGTCATAGTCATCTCCCCTAAGACATTATATATTTGGGCCCGATTAACATCAGACCGCATGTACTCTAAAGACATACGCGCAGGTAACAAAGACGCCTTTCCACGTCTATTCATTTTATTTCATATAGTTTCTAGTATACAGGATTGTGGTACTATCGGTATAAACTTCTTTACACCCTTGGCATTTTGTATTACGCTTAAGCTTATAAGGATTAAATACAGAGGAGTAATGTATGTTCGGAAAAAAGAAAGTCGCCATGATATTGGCCGAATTTCTGGGAACCGGAGTCTTAACGCTTGTTGTGTTGGCAGTTGCGAAGTCAACGATTGGTCTTCCCTATTTCGTGGATATTGCAGCAGGTTTGACGATCGCTACCATGACGGTCGTATTTGCAAAGACATCGGGTGCACACTTTAACCCAGCAATTACACTTGGGTTGTGGTCGGCTCGCCAGATAAAGACAGTTACTGCAGTCGTGTACGTCGCTGTACAGTTGCTTGGTGGTATTTGTGCCTACTGGCTCTACACTTACTTCTCAGGCTCTCATTGGGCGAACAGCGGCCACTTTAACGCCAAAATCATGGTTGCAGAGGCTGTCGGTACGTTGATCTTTAGCTTCGGCTGGGCGACTGCTGTATATCAAAAATTGGAAGTGAGCCGTGCTGCTTTTGCGGTCGGTGCTGCATTGACGCTTGGTGCTATTGTTGCTTCGGCCGCATCCATCGGCTTCTTGAACCCAGCGGTTGCGCTGGGTGCACGGCAATGGGGTTGGGGCACGTACGTGCTTGGCCCAGTGCTCGGTTCAGTTGTTGGCTTCAATCTGTACGCCTTACTGTTTGCAGAGCGAACGCCAGGAAACAAACCACCACTCAAAACCAATAAGAAAAAATCATAATAATTCAAATCAATACAAAAAACCGCCGCCAAACCAGCGGCGGTTTTTTAAATAGTGCCGTCGATGAGGTCTCGCTCAAAGGTTTGAATACCCTTGAGCGTTGGTTCGTACCGTGCATTTGTGTCGGGAAAATCGAGCGCCATAATTTTGCGCCAGACTGCTTTAATGAGTTCTTGAGCATTGGCCAGTTCGTCGGCATCGTATGCCAGATCCAGTGTGCGGATTTTGCCATAATAATCGGGTTCGACGAATCTCAGCATGCCGCCTTGTGCTGTCCAGCCATGCTTTCCCCATTCGCTTGAGCCGTCAATCAGCAATTTATAAAAGAGCAATTGTTGTCGGTAGTGGTGCAGTTTGACACGGTCGTATTCTGGTGCGCTGGCTGCGGGCAGCCATTTACCGAACGCCTTGCCTGTTTTGTAGT
The DNA here is from genome assembly GCA_036263915.1 of Saccharimonadales bacterium (SeqCode). GTDB lineage: Bacteria > Patescibacteriota > Saccharimonadia > Saccharimonadales > UBA4665 > DATASD01. The sequence continues at coordinate 22,356 of DATASD010000018.1, forward strand.
CGCTCACAATGATTGTCTTGGCGTCGTTGTCAAAATCCATGAGGTCGAGGGTGCCCTTGAGCCGTGCCTCGCCAACACATACTCCTTGGTCGCGAAAATCGACCTCTACCCGTTGGCTGGGCTCGAAGCTCACCCCCGCCTGTTCGATATATGCGCGCAAGCTTTCTTCGCCTTGCTGCAAAAAATGCGCCAGATCGTGTGTGCTTAAGCCTTGGGTGGCCAGCTTGGTTTTGAAGAATCGAATGAGCTTTTCGATGTCGAGTTGGTCGTCTTCGGTGACCTGTTCGTGGGCACGGCGCAACGTTTCATGCATGGCTACGCCGTACATAGCGTGCGGCGTCTGGCCGCTCGGAAATTGCAAGAGGTTTTGCGTAAGAAAAAAGAGCGGCCCACCTCGAGTAACGTCCAAGAAGTTGGTGAAGTGCGTTGCGCTTAACTGGTAGCGTTGGAGGCGGTCGGCAAGCAATGCGTGCTTGCTGGCGTGATCCACGCTCACATGGCGACCAAGCCAGCGCTGTTCGTATTGCTGGGCCAGCGCGGCCGCATCGCCCGCGGCGTGCGGCGTATCGGCTTCTAATTGCATGGCAAGCAGTGGCGCGAAAGGCTGATGCTCTTTGCCATCTTCTGATCGCATTGGATAACAGAGGTGCAATGTTTGTTGCGCGCGCGTCATTGCCACAAAGAGCAGTCGCAGCGCATCGTCGGCGTCGTTTTCGCTCGGCTTGATCTCGGCCAAATTACGCGGATAGCTGAAGCGCGTATTCGTGGGCTTATTTTTATCCCAAACGTCGTTGGTGAGGCCGATTACGAATACCGTATCGAACTCTAGGCCCTTTGCTTTGTGTGCCGTCATGAGGCGAACGGCATGGGCGTCTTCGCGATGCGCAGCAGTATCGACCATGGTGAGGCCAGCACGCTGGTACGCATCAACGAACGTTATGAGGTCGTCGAGGTGCAGCAATTCGGTACTGCTTTGCTGGTAATTGCGCAAATGCCGACGCAAACATGCGAGGTGTGACAGCAACGTGAGATAGGTGGTGGGCTGATTGTTGAAGAGTTGATCACCAAAGTAAAATTGCTTGAACGGCGAAGACTCCTTTGTGAATTGACTCGATAGTTCGCCCTCGATAGCTTCATCCTCTTGTTCGCTGTCGGGAGCCGCATGTTCGGTGATGCCGATGAGGGCGTCGAGCATTTGTTCGAGCGGCACATGTGCTGCTTGCTGGCTCAGCCCCAGTAAAAAATCGGCAGCCTTTCGCGCGGGTGTGTTATCTTGTTCGAAAATAATATCGAACCACAGCTGCTCATTTTCGTGCGCGGTTCGAGCAATTTTCCAGATGTCGGCCGGCTCGATGTGCCACATAGGATGACTCAGAATTTCTGGCAAGAGCGCATTTGCTTCGTCGAGCCGCTGTTCGTGCAGATAGGCGACGGCGCGTGCCAAGCTGAGGAGCGCCATAACGTGCTCCTGCTGCAAGACATTTTCGCGCCGCTCGTAATCGATGGGCACGTTTTGCGTACGCAGATACGGCACCAGCGCATCGAGCTGCGAGCGCTCGCGAGCGAGCACAGCAATTTCCTTGCCCTGCACCGCCGGGTCGGCGAGCTTCGTTTTAACTGCCTCTGCGATCCATGCGTACTGTTCACTTTCGGTTGCAAACGCATGGAGCTGCGTCCCCTCGCCCGCGGGCGCAACATTGATACGCAGCTCTTTGCTCACTCCTTTTTGTTTTTCAAGGCTAAGTGCAATCTGGGTGCTGACTTTGCGAGCATGCGTAAGCACGTGTGCATTTGAACGGTAATTTTCGGTGAGCGCAATGATTTTCGGGTCGCGGTAGGCGGCCTCAAACGCGGCGATGTTGCTCATGTCGGCGCCTTGGAAGCGATAAATTGCCTGGTCGTCATCACCGACGACAAGAATATTTGGGCGACCTTCGTGCACCGCTGCATCGGTGACAGCGCGAGCCATTTGCAGTTGCGCACGGTTTGTATCCTGGTACTCGTCGATCATAATATATTGGAAGCGTTCTTGCAGGTTGAGCCGGAGCTCGTCGTGCTCGGCAAGCGCTTTGAGCACGGTCATAATTTGATCGTTAAAGTCAACCAATCCATCTCGGGCAAGCGTGTGCTGGTATTGCTCGTATACATCGGTGGCAGCACGTAGTTTTTCTTCGTGTGCCGCAGCCTTGAAGGCCCATTGCTTATGCGCATCCAGCTCGAGCCAGGCATTTTTCCAGGTAGTGAATGGCTTAGTCTGCGCTGCTGGCGATACCGTTTCGGCCTCAGCTTGCGCCGCATGCAATTCGTGCATCATGAGTGTGTATACATCAGTCATATTGGCAATATTTTCGCGTGCGAGATCGGCGTGCTCAAGAGCGGCAATGCAGGCATGAATGGCGCTCACCGCTTCTTTGCCGCGCATGGCGGAAGGCCAGTGCTCATTCAGTATCGGCGTTAATGCTGCGTACGTCGCGCGGTTTGCATCTAATATGCGTCGCACGTCGTCGGGTTGCAAATTGGCGCGTTTGCAGTCGCTCATAAAGTTTTGTAGCTGTTTGAGCGCGAAGAACGTGCCGTCGATACTTTGGGCTGCCAGGATATGATCGCCCGGCAGTTTGTCGAGGATACGCTCAATGATGCGGTACGTCGTAAGCTCGTCGGCGGTGGTTGCCTCTCGCCAAGCAAAGAAATAATCTGGGTATGCGTTCATGATCCACGATCCGAACGAGTTGAACGTATGAATCGCCACCTGATAGGCATCTTGGCCAATAAGTTTGATGAGCCGCTGCCGCATATTGGCGGCCGCGGCATCCGTGAATGTCAGGCACAAAATATTGCTTGGCAGCATGGTGGTGTCTTTGCATAAAATACTGCCCACGCGCATGCTGAGCAATTGCGTTTTTCCGGTGCCAGGACCGGCAACTACCAAAACCGGACCCTCGATTTGCTCGACGGCCTGCTTCTGTGCCTCGTTCAGCGTACGAAACGCCTGTTCGTATCCATCCATCTGCTTCTATTGTACTGTATTGACGCTGTTATGCGTTGGCAGATTTGGTTGCACACACAGGACATGATTCTTCGGTTTCGAATTCGGTCATAAATTGTTTTGTGGTGAGCCAGCATGACTCAAGGTCATGATACCCTCGGATATCGGCCGCGTTGCGAAGCAGCCAGCCAACCCAACCATAAAGCTGTACTTTGCCCCACAAAACCGCTGCCCAATGAGGGCCGGCTGGCGTGACATATATGGGCTTTTTTGGCTTATAGGGCAATAATTTTTTGCCGTGCAGTTCGCGGTATAGATGTACGGCGACAAAGTCAGCATCATGCAGTGCTGTTTGTGCCATGCCTGTATACGGCGTGTCGGCATTGTCGCCGATGACGTAGATATCGGGTTCGGCCTGGAGATATTTATTCACCATTACGCGGCCACCGTGCTCCTGCACCGCAAAGTCGTTAGCCTTAAAGAATGGATGATTCGCAGTGCCGGCGGTCCAGACAACAGTATGGCTTTGAATAGGTTTGCCATCAACCATCAATGCATCGGCCGTTTGCCCCTGCACTGCTTTACCGAGATATACGCATACACCAAGCCGTTTCAAACGACGTGCAATTGCCTCGCCCATCTCTTTTGGCAGCCGCGGACAGAGTGCCGGCGCGGCTTCTACGAGGTCGATGTGCACTTTGCGGCCACGTACGCCATGTTTTTTCATAATACGCTTGAGATACATTGGCAAGGCGCCAGCCAATTCGATGCCCGTGGGTCCGCCGCCGACGATAACATAATTGAGGTCGGGTTTATGTTCGTCAGTCAGTTGTTGATGGAGATGGGCTTTAAACCGCTGTGCCTGAGCAAAGGTTTTAATGCCGTACGAAAAGTCTTGCAACCCTTCAATGCCGAAGTAATTATCGACAACTCCAAGCGCCAGCACCAACTTGTCGTATGGATACGATGTGCCATCGCTGGTGATAATCCGTTGCTTGGCTCGATCTAGGTGATCAGCCGTAGCATGCACGATTGTAATAGGCCGTCCGGCGAAAATGGTTGCCAGCGGGATGTGTGATTGGGCGCTCGACCCGCCGGTGGCCGTATGAAACAAAGTCGGATGATAACTAAAAAAGGGCTGGTCCGAAATAAGCGTGACCGCAAATTGCGGCTCCTCGCTCAACTCTAAGGCTGCTTTTACGCCGCCAAAGCCGCCGCCAACCACGAGAATTCGTTGTTTGGTATGTGTCATGCTTATGATTATACCAGGCTCTTATTTGGCTTTCCGAAAATCGACCGATATACGTTCGTTGCTTACCCGCTCTTCGATTTTGGCGTACCGGCGATATGCAATACGGTCGGCTGCGGTCTCCATAGTGGACGTCATGCTGCGCGGCCATAACTTGAGGTGCCGCACCGTATCAACCTCGGCAGCGTACACAATCACCTGCGCCAGCAAGTAAATCCAGAACAAGAGTCCGAGTACTACGGCGAAGGTTCCATACACTGAATTAAGATGCTGCAACTGGTGCTTTACGATAATCCCCCCAAACGTAAGCAGTAGCTGCGTGACAAAACCGGCAACGCTCGCACCACTATACATCCAGCGCAGCGGTACACGGCCAAAGGTAGCGATGCGAAAAATAAAGCCGAACACCGCTGTGAGTAGCAAGAAGCCGAGCACGTTCAAAAGAATTTTCGTCCACAGTGCATGTCCAAGGCTCGAGCTAAACGCCGACACGGCCACAACCGCTACAAAGCTGACAGCTCCAGCAGCGATAATACTCATACTATGCAGAATATTTTTCGGGAATCCCGCGCGTTTATTACGTGGCACCTGCCACATATTATCAAGTGCATGACGTAAAGCATCGGCCACGCCACGGGCACCATATATCGTAATAACAAGCCCAATAAGTAAGCCCAACCCGGTTTTGTGCATACTGTGAATATTTGCCTGTAATTGTGAAGTAAGTAATGGAAAAAAATGCCCAATGCTCGCGAGGACATCATCGCGTACAGGCGCGTTGTTACTAAACCAAATTTGCAAAATGGTTACGATCACAAGGAGCAGCGGAAAGAGTGACAAAAAGCCGTAATACGTAAGCAGCGCCGCCTGATAGCCCCCGTTGTCGTCGCCGTATTTTTTAATGACAGCGTACCCAACCGCCAGCCATTTATGGCGTTGCTGGAAAGCATCAAGTTTAGCAATGAACGGATTGAGATTTATGTCGGGCATTGTCGCAATATCGCTCGCTAATCCCGATGTAGTACTTTTTTTGCGGCACCAATCACTTCACCGGCAGTGTTCGCAATGCCAGTAACCATGGTAATCTTTTCTTCGATCTTGCGATGGATAGCGTTGATTTTTGCCTTAATCACCAGTACGGCAATCACCCCGATGATCATAAGGAACATCATAAGACTCATAAAAACGATGCCGATAATATAAAACGCTTCTTGTAGTGCTGGCATAGGAGTACCCTCGCTTATTTTCCTTCATTGTACACGGGCATGCCCAATCTTGGCTAGTCGTGCTGGGCACGGAAAGCTTTGCTATGGTTGGTAACCTAGATGTCGGACCTGATCGACAAAGCGCGGCTGTCTATGGTGGTTACTCGATTGGCATGCGCCTGATCGATTACCCGCTTAAGGTCGGCCAGCTCCTGTTTGCCAATCGGCTGATGATTGAGCCCTAAAATAGTGTTGCGTAGCTCGTTTGCTTCCATCCTAGCATATGCCCGGAAGTCGTCTTGCAAGATTTTCGCGGCTTCTGCATTTGTCAGTGGAGCGTTGGGGTCGATTTCCTCGGCCTGTTGCGTGGCTGCTGAGCGGAGCGTTCCGTCTGCCCGCCTGACGATATTGTCCGCCCTTAACTCATAAGAAGTACAGTCACCAGCGGTTGTGAGGCCTTTTTCACCTCCAGGATAACTTCTTTCCTGAAGCTCACATATATAGACCTCAGTACGGGCCCCTTCTCCTTCTATATGGGTTAACGCAACAGTTGCATCACGATTATCAATTTGTGTTCTAAACTCTAGTCTACGGCCATCCTTACCGGACTTTGAACCGAAGTGCATAGACGTGCTATCGCTGCTATTATTGACGACTGTTTTTACATACTCCGAAAACTCCTCTGCAACTTGCGCCTTATCGGCTGAAGAGATTTCGGGTTGTGCACCATCGAAACGTTGGCGAAAAGCCAGGAATGCGCCCTCTTCGTCTCCGCCTTCTAAGGTTGGTAAAGTATCGGTCGGGGGCCTGCTGCTATCGTCACCTTGCTGAGGTGTTGATTCCTCGCTTTCTGTTGTCGGGGTAGCTTCTGCGGGTGCGGGCGTGTCGGTACCATAGGCTCCACGCTGCATATTGTCGTCTGAGATGGCGTCCGATAGCGCATATGGTTCTTGAATATGTGTAGCATCTATGGGTATGTCACTCATATTAATTGTAAGTGGCGGAGCGATATCGCCCCAAGGATTGTAGGCCTGAGGATTGTCGCCTGAATATTCAAGTGAAGACATGTCAAAGATTTTACCAGATATTTGGCCCAAGAGCAACCCTAGCTAACACCGCTCAATAGCAGGGAAGGCTTGCGCTGCGAAGGAGTTCCGCTTAAGCTTAGAGTATATGGACACGTTCAAACACATACTCAAAGCCGCAGGTTTCCGCGGCGAAATGGATGATAGCCCCAAAGCCAAGGAGTTTTATAGCCACGACGCTTCCTTGTTCGAAATCAAACCACAGTTAGTAGTTATGCCGCAGGACGCAAAAGACGTCGAGACGCTTATTGGTGTGGTGAATGAGCAAAAGCGCGCTATGCCCGGATTGTCGGTAACGGCGCGTTCAGCAGGCACCGACATGTCGGGCGGCGCGGTGAACGATTCGATTATCGTTGACTTTAACAAGCACTTTACCAAGATCGAGGGCGTTACCGCCACCGAGGCGCATGCGCAGCCAGGCGTCTTTTACCGCGACTTCGAAAAAGCGACGCTGAAACACAAGGCGCTGATGCCCTCTTACCCTGCTTCGCGCGATTTATGCACCATCGGCGGCATGGTGAGTAACAATTCCGGCGGCGAAAAATCGCTCGAATACGGCAAGACCGAAAATTTTGTAAATGAACTTAAAGTTGTCTTTGCCGACGGTGTCGAGCGCGTGGTTAAACCACTCACCAAAAAAGAGCTGATCGTCAAAATGGGCCACAAAGATTTTGAGGGCAAGGTCTACAAACAGCTGTTCGACCTCATCGAACAACATTACGACGAGATCAAAGCCGCCAAGCCAAACGTTACCAAAAATTCCATGGGTTACAATCTGTGGGATGTGTGGGACCGTGAAAAAGGCGTGTTCGATCTTACGAAACTGATAGTCGGCAGCCAAGGTACGCTGGGATTTGTCACTGATATCAAATATCGTTTGGTGCCCGCCCGCCCCTACTCTGGTTTGCTTGTACTGTTTTTGCATGACATTGATGCGCTTGGTGAGATCATTCCAAAAGTGCTCGAATACAAACCGGCGACCTTCGAGAGCTTTGATGATGCAACGTTGTGGCTGTCGATCCGTTTTATGCCAAGTTTTCTTAAAATGCTCGGCGTCAAAAAGTTCATTCATTTGCTTATTGGCTTGATTCCAGATGGCTTGCAACTGCTGCGCGGTATCCCCAAGTTGATTCTAATGGTTGAATTCAACGGCCAAACCGAAGACGAAGTGCGTGACAAAATCAAAAGTCTGCACCACGAACTCAGGCGGTATCGCGCCCGCTACGAAATCAATGGTTTTGAAGAAGATGCGACAGCTGGCAAAAGCGAAAAGTTCTGGCTGATGCGCCGACAGAGCTTCAACCTGCTTCGCAGCAAGGTAAAAGACAAGCACACGGCGCCGTTCATCGACGACCTTGTGGTCAATCCGCAATATCTTACCGAATTTTTGCCCAAAATCCGTACTATTATCAAGAAATATAAATTGCTAGCCACCATCGCTGGCCATATGGGCGATGGCAACTTCCATATCATTCCCCTCATGAAGCTCGAGGAAAAATCCGAGCGCGCCAAGTTATTACCCGCCATGAAAGAAGTCGACGACCTGGTGCTTAAGTATCACGGCTCGCTATCCGGTGAACACAACGACGGCCTGATTCGCGGCCCGTGGCTCGAGCGCCAATTCGGCAAAAACATCCTAGAACTATTCCGTCAAACGAAATGTATCATGGACCCACAAACCATCTTTAACCCCCACAAAAAAGCCCTCGCCACCTGGGATTACAGCTTCAAACATATCCGCGATCATTTTTAGCTTGCGCCGGCATCGTGTACGTTTTACACTAGCATTATATTCATAGGGGGATGTATGAAAGAAGCTATTAGTAATCCTGCACAACAGACACCTGAGCTAAGCGTCGGCAGCCGAGCTGTTGAAGCTGGCAAGCAGGCATATCGCAAGTATGTGTCTGCTCAGGACCACTTACGCGAAGATTTTGCGCAGGAAATAATAGAAGCCGGTGGCGACACTCAGCGCGAGCCGTTTCTGTACACTATGCATGGTATTGTGCCGGACGCGCCGCTTACCGAGAAGGACCAGCGCATTCTCGATACATATAAAAGGCTCGAAAAGAAATTCTACCCCGGTGTCGGCGGCCAACCCTTTGTACGCCTGCGTCAATTCGATGACCGGCCAGCTGATGTCGACGACGGAGGTGTCATTGCGACACCTCCTGTGGACAAAGATGGTAATCGCGTTTCGCCACTTCACTATAAAATTGAGCCGGGTATGCACGGATACGACGGGCAGATTACTATTCCGGTGACTCAACATCATATTGCACCGTATCCTCTTGGCTTCGAACGCGATGACGACTGCACGCTTACAGTTGCCCACGTCGAAAAATCTTACGATGACGAAGTGAGCACGGGCATTACAAATTATGGAGGTAGTTTCGTTATCGGCCTAGAGGCAATCTATGGTGCACGGCGCATGGGAGATACAAATCAGCAAACCGGTGATGACAACTACCTCGACATTGCCCGTACACTTGGTAATGCCGCACAAGAGGTACGGGAACGCTTTGCATTTGAAAGGCAACAAGAAGAGTAAAGTCTTGCGCCCAGCGGAGCAGTCGGCTATGCTGGAAAGGTAAGCGTAAGGAGTCCTGAAGATATGGAGCTATGGAATAAACTGGAATTGCAGCTCAACGATGTGTTTGGCAAAAAGGCGCCGCAGCTATCAGCTAAATCGCGTGAATCATTGGCGAAGGCTATGCCGGTGCTTACGTTCGTGGTGGGTCTGCTTGAACTGTGGGCTGCCTATGCTTTGTGGCACCTCGCTCACATTGCGAACCATCTCATCGATTTGCAAAATTCGTTATCAAATTATTACGGAAGTAATTTTAACTACACCCCAGCGGTAACGCATCTAGGTGTATTCTATTACCTTTCGTTCGCATTAATCCTTGTGAATGCGGTTGTGTTGATTGGTGCAAGTTTCGGTTTGCGCGAACGCAGCAAAGCTCGCGGCTGGAACCTACTCTACTATGTAATGCTTTTGAACGTTGTGTATGGTATTTTGCGTTTGTTTGATGGCATCGGGGGTGGCGTTGGTGCCCTCATCGGTTCGCTGATTGGAAGCGTGATCGCCGCCTACTTCCTATTCCAAATTCGTGGTTTATACAATGGCCACAAGCCGGTAGCAGACGCGCCCACCGACAAAGGCGAAACCACGACGCCGGTCGAAGCCGTTACGCCTAAGGCCCCGTCTAAAAAATCGGCAAAAGCAACAAAATAATCTGTTGTATTAGTCACAAGGCGAGCGTTGTATGCAAAGTCAGCGCTCATTTTGTATCTGTTTGGAACACATTAAAAGGTTATGAAATAACTCCTTGCACATAAGCGTTTTCGCATTGACTCATCAAACATATCATGCTATGATGTAGTAAATTGTTTTGATGAACAAGTGGTTAGTTATGCATTGCTCCCAACCAAGTTCTCTAGAGCAATGAACTAATCCTAAGTAGAAAGACTATATGTATCAACGATCGTCGCGTAGCAATACGCGTTCTTCTCAGAGTCGACGAACTTCATTTAACAACCATAAACGCAGCGGCAGTCGTCGGCCCGTCAAGCAGAACATACACCCAAGTAAATTTATCCGTGCAGCTCGCCCGGTCGAGGTTGTGGCCTATGAGCCAGAACACCGGTTTGAAGATTTTGCTGTTCACGAGCTTATCAAACGCAATGTGGTCGAAAAAGGCTATGTACAGCCCTCGGAAATCCAGGACAAAACCATCAACCACGTGCTCACGGGCAAAGACGTTGTAGGGATCGCCAACACTGGTACCGGTAAAACGGCAGCTTTTGCATTGCCTGTACTGCATCAACTCATGATGAATCCGCTCAACAAAGCGCTGATTGTCGCGCCAACGCGCGAACTGGCACAGCAGATCGAAGTGGAATGCCGCTCGTTTGCCAAAGGTAGCGGCTTGTGTGCTGCACTACTTATTGGTGGCGCAAATATGATGGGCCAGATCCGTGAGCTTCGCGCTAATCCTTCGCTCGTCATTGGTACGCCGGGCCGCATTAAAGACCACGTGGAGCGCGCGAACCTCAACCTCACTGAATTTAATATTGTGGTGCTCGACGAGGTTGACCGCATGCTTGATATGGGCTTTATCGTGGATATTCGCTTCTTGCTTGATCAACTCAATACGCCGCGCCAGTCGCTCTTCTTCTCGGCAACTATGGACAATACTATCGAGCAACTCGTCCAGAGCTTCTTGCATGAGCCGATTACGATTTCGGTTCGCCATGGTGAAACAAGCGATAACGTGGCGCAAGATGTCGTTCCATATCGCGACGGGCACGAAAAAATCGAGAAATTGCACGATACGCTTAACCTGCCTGACGTCAGCAAGGTGCTTATTTTTGACGAAACACAACGTGACGTTGAGCGCCTCGCCGAAACACTCGTGCAGCGTGGTTTTAAGGTTGATTCATTACACGGTGGTAAAACACAAGGCCAACGCCAGCGGGCATTGAAACGTTTCCGCAATAATGAGATTACGATTTTGGTCGCGACGGATGTCGCTGCCCGCGGTATTGATATCTCGGACATTAGTCACGTGATTAACTATTCGACGCCGCAAACCTACGAAGATTATGTGCACCGTATTGGTCGCGCTGGTCGCGCTGGTCGTCCAGGTAACGCCCTCACCTTCGTGTCGCTCTTCGACTACCGCTTCTAGCTCTAATTTCTGCGGGTCCTGGCGCCTCGTCACCCACATGCTCAAACAAAATTTCCTTCGGAAATTAACTGCGCGTGAGGGTGATCGAGGCGCCACCCGCGCAAAGTACTGCTACAAAAAATACGAGGCCATAATAGCCTCGTATTTTAATGGTTGGCGTAGTGCTCTAGTATCGACGAGCGCCGCCGCCAAAGCCTCCGCGATCGCCACCACCGCGGTTGCCGCCGCCAAAGGAGCGATTCTCACGCTTCTCTTGTGGGCGGGCTTCACTTACGTTGATCGGACGACCATCAAGCTCTTTACCATCAAGTTCTTTGACAGCGGCTTTCGCCTCATCTTCGCTACTCATTTCGACAAAGCCGAAACCTTTGGAGCGATTGGTTTCGCGGTCCATGATAACACGGGCTGACACGACCGTACCAACACTCGCGAAGAATTCTTCTAGTTGGTCGTCGGTAACACCGTAGGACAGGGATCCTACGAATAACTTAGTTGCCATGTAGTGACATTCCTCTCTTCTCTAGTGTCTCGCTCGAGGTAATCTGGCCTACCAGTCTTAGCTGCGCCTCATCGGAAACGGTATGTTATGTTTGGTGCTCTAGAACATTTCCGGGGCGCGCCCAAAAACTATAGCAGCTTATTCTAGTACTTTAAGCATAGCAGATCAATTGGTATCCGCCCAATTTTTTTGCTAGATTGCATAAAAAGTTAATTCTTTATAGAATAAGCTTATGCAGCAAAAGCAAGGAGCTGGACAGCGACCGCCCGTGAGGCCTGTGATTAGTGATGTCATGCCTGCTGGCACAGGACCACAGCTCATTCGCCTACCGAAACGACCTCTGCGCAAGCGCGTGCATATTGCCCTGCGCCGCCATTCTCGGGTGGCACTCGCGAGTAGTATCATTATTATTGCTGTTTTAATCATCGTGGGCGTTGTATGGTTCTGGCCGCAGCATGTCAATACACTCCCTGTCTCGGTCACAAACCAAGCTCGCGGTTTTACCGTGTATGCCTACAATACCGCGCCACCCAACAATTTCCAGATTGATGCAAAGAGTGCTCAATACACCGATGGCGTACTTTTTTTCCACATGACAAATTCAGGCGGCCAATCCATTACTGTTTCGGAGCAGACGTTACCCAGCGATATTAGTGGTATTCCCCAGGGCAGTCAAAAAGTATCAGTAAAAGACGGCAATGCCACGATTAGCACGGCCGGTGGCCGTACAGTTGGTTTGTTGTCAGTGCCTCGGACCCATACTATGATACTTCTTAATACGACCGATGCAGTCGGTACGACAGTCCTTACAAACTTATTACAAACGCTGCAAGCTCAATAGCCATCTTGCTGTTATTGCCCACTCTCTTGGACGATAAACTGGCGCATAGTTATGTTCGATTGGCCTGTGTTGCTGGAGCCCCACCGTGCAGTCAGCTTCAGTGTCTCGTTCACGGTGCCATCGAACGTTTGCGTTGAAGGTGCACTTCCAATGGTTCCGTTGACCAGGGGATTACCGCCCGCGCCAGTAGCAGTGGTGTTGATATCGTTTACAAAATAGAACATACCTTGACTGTCGACCGTCGTAGTTGTCCCTGAGACGCTGTCGCAAATGATCTGTGCGGTGAGTCGCCAACCTCGATTTGTGACACTACCAGTTGACACGCCAGGTGCTTGTGCGGTGTCAAAAGCCAGTGTCGTTGTGGTTGACCCAGTTACCTGTAATTTGAGTTGAAGCGTTGGACTACTTACCGAGGCTGGCGCCGAATAATATCCTGTGGCAGTAATGGTATAGACATGCCCAGCCTGGCAGTCATTGGCTGGAATAGCATAGGTGCTGCTAAATGGGACATCTACCCCGGCTGAAGTAGAAATGGCGGCAATGGTATTGCCGCTCGGCACTGATGTATTGACCGAGACGGTGCTGTCAAAACAGCTTCGCCACACGCCACTTTCGTAGCAACGGAATGATTTGAGTGCGACATTGTAATACATTGCCCCTTCGAACCCGGAGGCGGGGTCGGCGCTGCTTGTTTTGTTGTCGAGCTGCAATAACACCGGCGAGTCATTTACGTTTGCATTGCCCCCTCCGATCTTAAGCGATTGTTCGACGGTCGTGGTCCCATCAATAGTCAGAAGGGGTAAACCACTGGCGTCGGTAACCTGGAATCCTACCGGAGAACCAGCATTAGTATTAAAGATAGCCGAGCCAGTAACATCAACGTTGGGCGCGGTAATCTGTACGCGACTGGCCGAGAGCCCTCCTTGTATACTTAGGCTGCCCGCAAATGTAGCATTTCCTTGTGTATTAAGTGTTCCTACCTCTGTAGTTCCCGTTTCGAGCTGTTGGAGGTAACCACTGCCTACATCGAATGTTTGTATGGTTGTGCCGTTGTTGCCAACGCCGCTGTTAACGACATATACATACCGACCCGAAACTTTTACACTCCAAGGGCCGGCATTTGTAGTAGTGGTGCCGAGAACGGTTGGCGCCGTAGGATTGGAGACGTCTACCATCTGGAGCTTAGCAGTTGCGTTATCTACGATGTATCCGTATCGTCCCTGTATAGTAATGTTCTGTGGATTTGTCGAGGCACCGCCTAACGACACGCTCCCTACCTGTGTGATACTTGACGGGTTGGATATATCAAAAATCTGCAATTGCGCGGCGACTGAAGTGTTGCCACTCGTCACATAGGCATATCGGCCTTGTACATAAATACCCGTGGGATGGGTGTTAGTGGCGATCGTGCCTTTCGTGACCGGCGCAAGGGGGTTAGTAATGTCGAAGACTTCCATCTTGCTATCGCCAATTGTATATACATAGTTGCCGGCGACAAATAAGTTATCGCATCCTACGGTGGTGGTTTTACTACTGACGGGTGTAAGGGAGGTGGTTGTGCTCACGTCGAAAACTTCAAACAACCCGGTGCTCCCATTGTCTTCTGCGACAAAGGCGTATTGGCCTTGCAATGCTATTGCATGGGGCGTGTGGGCGGTAGGTATGTACCCGGTTTGTACGGGATGAGTTGGATTGGAGACGTCGTAGCCGTCTAGATAATTGCTTCCAAAGCTAACGGTGAATACATTATGACCGGCAGCTGCTACATCGACAGGTTGGGAATCCGCTGTTGATACAGAGCCAACAAGAGTGGGCGACGTTGGGTTCGAGAGGTCGATGACATTGAGAGTCTCCGTGGTCCATGTGGTGGTATATGCATAGCGACCATTGATTGCCAGTCCGTTCGGTCCTGTTTCGGTAGTGCCAGAGCCAGCCGCAGAGGTGGGTACGTTGCTACCCACAAACAATTGTTCTTTGTTGGTGGTACTGGCGTCAGTGACGGTACCAATGGTGAGCCGATCGTTCACCGTATCGCCTGTCAGGATACTAACGCCCGATGTATTCTGAACTTGGAACGATGTAGTTGACGTCGCGGTAGGCGAAATGGAGACGCTGCCACTCGCGCTGACGGCAAATAAACTATTTGAGCCCGTTTGACTTTGAAGGTCAAGAATATTGCCAGGGCTAGAGCTGGCTGCGCGTGCAATGATGGCAGTACTAGTTGCATTAAGTGGTTGCACAAAAAGGCGTGCTGTAGAAGGGACGCCAGTTGTTGATGGCGTACCCCCGAGGGGTGCACTGAAGATGGTGCCATTTGATTCGATGCCGCCCGTGAGGCCACCGCTGGAATCGCGCACATCCAGAGTATCTGAAGTTTGGCTTCCAATGGCCTGAATAGCCGCTGTGGCCGTGCCGACTGCACTTGACTGAATATAAAAGTTGGCACTTTGCGGCGAGGCCGACTGGTTCTGAATATAGAACGATGATCCGCTTGCAGCGGTACATCCGCTTGATGTACATACATCTACTCCGCCCACCTTCAGACTCACACTTGCATTCACACTCCCCACCGCATCCACGGCGTAGCTCGGATTATTGAGTCCAATCCCAATGCGCGAGTTGGTGGTGTCGACGGTGAACGAGGTAACGGTGCCAGCATGGTTTTTGACTTGCAGGGCTGTTTGCGCATCCGTCTGAGGTCGAAACACGGCTTGTCCGGCGTTATTAATGGTAAAGGCGTCGGCGCCCGCCTTTTGTAGCTCTATGATGTTGCCACTTGCTCCTGTTTTTTGCAGAAAAATACCTGAGCTGGTGGAGCTATCAGTTTGGATACTACTTGCCGCAAACTGTAAAAATTGCGCTGCGGTAAGGCCGCCTAACTGGCCGGCATTCATGGCATAGGGGCTGGCGGTTAAGCGCTCCATAGGTAACATCTCGGTGTCCCAGGTTGGAAAGGCAGCGTTTGAGGTCCCGCCAATATCGATCGACAAAAACAGAGAACTTTGATTAAAGTCGATGCCAACGTTCGTGCCGGACTGACAGCTACCACCCGAAAAGAGACAAATGGAGCCAAGTTGCACGGTAAAATAACCATTTTTCACGGTTACGCCCTGGCTATTATTGTTCAACCATTTTTCTGTCCATAGCAGCGTACCGGGTGGACTTCCTCCCGTGTCTCCTGCTACGAGTCCGTTGCCGTTTTTATACACGCGAAATCGAATGTTGTAATAGCCATCGGCCACAGGATTACCCGATGTATCCATCAGACGCCCCTGGTAATTAATTTGCGAGTTAATGCCTACACTGGCATTTGTGTGTGCCGGAAACAGCAGACCTATGCTTGTCGCAGCAATGCCAAGCAAAAGGCCGATTCCTACTAAATGGGGTCTACGCCAAATAGAGCGTTTTATTGCAAAACGCCCCAACCCTCCTCTAGCCGGTGGTCGATGTATATCGTTCACGGTGACCCAAAAAACACTCGCGGGATCGCAAATCCTCCTGTAGACATGATACCGAAACGCTTATTCTTACGCAATGAGCTTATGGACCGCTTGCTTCCACAATAACTTGGCGCGCGATAATGTAATTTGTTGCGCTTGCCGTTCCCCACTGGGCACTTACTTGGAGGGTATGTGACGTGGTTGTATCGATAGTAACGGTGCTGGAAGCGCCTGCAGGGTTTTGCTCTGCACGACTTGTTGCCCCTTGGCCTGAACCAATATTAACAAAGGTTTCGTATCCTTGAGCATCAACGGTCCCTGATGCTCCTGCCGTATCACAAATGACTTGCCCTTCGAGTTCCCACCCAAGCGCAACCGCACTTCCGGCTACTACAGTGGTGTTAGTCGTTGCTGCGAGTACTGTGCTGTCCATCTTTATGCGCAAAATGATGGTAGGCGCCGTCGCTGTTGTGTTATAGGTGCCGCGGACGTAGATTGTGTATATACGCCCTGGCGTGCAGTCGTTTGCCGGAATAGTGTAGTTTGAACCGAACGCGACCTCGCTCGCTGTGCCGCTCACGCCGCCTCCCACTTGGTTAATACCGCTTGATTTTGTCGGTGCATTCGTGTTTGCAAATACCACACCGCTTGAGCAGCTTCTCCATCGCCCGTTGGCACCTCCGCCGAAGAAGCAACGGAAGGTATGGGTTGCCACGTCAAAGTACATACCCCCCTCAATGCCCGTAGGATCGGCGCTACTTGTCTTATTATCGAGGTCGGTAATGACGGGTGAGTCGTCGGTACTTACGTTGCCGCCACCCACCTTAAGTGTTTCGGCTGTCGATGAATTACTGTCAATAGTAAGCAGCTGCGTTGGCGGGTTGCCTGGGCCTATTCCTTGTTCGGTTGTAATCTGCGCGGCAGTTGTGGAGGTGGGCACTGCGATCGACGTAACGGCGTTTACGCCGAGGTCGCCGTTGACGTAGAGATTACCAGCAAGTTGAAGGCCACCTTGGATATTGGCATCCCCTGCTATGGTTGCATCACTGTCTACGGTGAGCCGGCCTGTTTGTACACCACCCACTTCAGTTTGTTGGAGATATGCGCCGCCTAAGTCGTAAATATATATGCCCGCTATTGTGGCGGTGCTACTGCTTGCAAGTGTATATAAGTAACGTCCTTGTGCAAAAATATCTTGACCATTGTCGCCGGGCGTCGATACGGTGCCAGCGAGCGTCGGGCTAGAGGGGTTGCTAACGTCTACGACGCTGTAGGTAGGGCCAAAGTGGGTGCCATCTCCATTCCCCTCTACGTAGGCATATCGACCTTCTACGTCGATGGCCCAGGCATTAACGCCGGTTGCGAGAGCGAGTGTTGATTTCAAAACCGGTGTTGCCGGATTGGAGACATCGATGATGAACACTTTATCGTTCCCATCATCAGCTATATAGGCGTACCGCCCTTGCACCATGACTCCCTGTGGGGCTGACGAGCCGGTGATTGTAAACGTTGATACGAGCGAGGGACTTGCCGGATTGCTGATATCGTAAATGCGGAGTCGGCCGAGGTTGTAATCGGTAATGTAGGCGTATTTACCTTGCACAAAAATACCTTTGTTTTTCAGGGTAGCGGTTGTGCTGGAGAGCGTCATACTCGCCGGATTGCTAATGTTTACGATGTGCATCTGCGAGTCGGCGAAGTTAGCTATGTATGCAAATTCTCCTTGGACAACGATATGTCGGATTCCGGTAGTGCCTCCAATACTCAGAGTGCCGGCAACAGTAGGCGATGCAGGGTTGACGACATTATAGGCAGTCAGTGTGCCGGCGCTATCGATAGTGAATGCGTAATTGCCCGAAACATCGACACTTTGTGGCGACCCGCCGCCAGCGCTTACTGCACCAATTTGTACCGGCGCAGTCGCCCGGGTAACGTCATAGATCGCCAGACCATCTGTGCCCGTCCCCGAAGTGCTGACATACGCATAGTTGCCTATCACCTTGATACCTGTTGGGGTCTTGGCGGCTGCCTGAACAAATCCGGTACTTGATGATGGCAGATAGCCACTAATATACAATTGCGACGTGGGTGTGCCCTGCACGTTTCCTATAGTGACTTGCTGGCTGGATGTGCCGACACTGAGTATGTTTGTGCCGGTTGTATCTTGTAATCGGAAGGTGGTCACTGAGGTGCTTTTAACGGTTGTTGCACCAGTGGCCCCGACTGCAACAAGATTGTTGGTACCAGTTGCATCTTGCAAGTCCAGGATATCGCCTGTCGGTGTTCCGCTAGCGGCTGCTCGAGCGACGATCGCTGTGCTGCTGGAATTACACGGCTGACTGAATAGCTGGGCGTACGTAGGGAGGCTGGTAACTGCGGTGGCACAAGAGCTCGTTGTAATCGGTCCAGTAAAGATGTTGCCGTTTGAGCTGATACCAGCGATGATGCCACTGCTTGCATCTTTTACATCCAATGCATCGGCTGTTTGGCTGGCGATAACTTTCAACGTAGCTGTGGCAATCGTATTACCGGTAGTCTGCATATTGATATTCGCACTTTGCGGCGAGGCCGACTGGTTCTGGATGTAGTTACCGTTGCCCGGCGCGGGTATACAACCACCCGACGTACATACATCTATCCCGGCAATTTTAAGACTCACGCTCGCATTCACACTCCCCACCGCGTCGACTGCATAACTCGGATTATTGAGTCCAATCCCAATGCGCGAGTTGGTGGTGTCGACGGTAAATGCTGTCGTAGCTGTGCCGGCTTTTTGCACTTGCAGTGCTGTTTGGCTGTCAGTTTGCGGCCGGAATACAGCCTGCCCTGCATTATTGATCGCAAAGACATCAGTGCCGCTTGCCCCTTGTAACTCGATGATATTGCCGCTTGCCCCGGTTTTATTGAGTGCAATTGTCGCGTTGCTGGAGCTGTCGGTTTGTACACTTCCGACAGAGTATTGCAGGAATTGTGCGGCCGTCATGCCATTAAGCAAGTTTGCGTCGAGTGAGTACGCCGCGGCGGTGAGCTGTCGCATGGGAAGCATCTCGGTATCATACGTTGGACTCGCACCTGCAGAGGTACCCCCCACAGCGATAGAGAGCCACAACACACTTTGATTGAAATCGACGCCAGCATTCGTGTTTCCCTGACAGCTTCCTCCACTAAAAGCACAAATGGAGCCTAACGACACCGTAAAGTAACCATTTTTGACCGTGATGCCTTGGCTGTTTGAATTTTGCCATATCTCAGTCCACTTCAGCGTTCCGGCGGGACTGCCGCTTGTGTCTCCCGCGGCCGTCCCGTCCCCGTCTTGGTATACTTTGAATCGCATGTTGTACGTACCATCTGGGATAAGTGCACCAGTTGGATCAAGTAATCGCCCCTGATAGGTCATAACCGAATTGATGCCGGTTGCGGCTTGCGCGGACGGACGGCAGAGCAGCACACAGGCAACAACAGTCGCAACCACGACCAAGCCCGCAAGGATTATGCTACGTTTATGTAAGGCAATCATGGTCCGCTCGCCTCCACGATAAATTGACGCAGGGTTATAGAGCTACCGGTGCTCGAACTCCATACTACGCTTAATTGCAGCACTTGTGATGAGGTGGTGGTAACCGACACTGGCCCGACGTCGTTGTTAATGGTCGGCGGATTGCTGCCAGAAGTAATAGTGCCAAGGTACGTACCACTAAGGAGAGGTGTCGTTGCCGCTGTGAAGGTTATCCACCCGAGGGCATCCATGGTGGTCGTGCTGTCGCAAATAACCTGAGCATTAAGCGTCCAGGGTACGTTGGTGACGCTTGTTTTGGTGTTGCCGTTGATTCCCTGGGCAGTTGGGTTATTGTTGTTTTTTGCAGCAAGTGTCGTCGTGCCATACTTGAGTCGCATGTACATTGTCGTTGCTGTGTTTGTCGTCGTAAAGATACCTTGTGCTACGACCTTGTACACGCGTCCAGCTTGGCAATCGTTGCCGGGTATCGTGTAGTTACTTGTGAAATTCGTCTCGGTCGTTGAGCTTGTGGTGTTGCCCCCGGGGATGCTGGTATTTGCAAATACCACGCCATTGACGCAACTCCGCCATACGCCATTCGCGTAGCAGCGGAACGTATGTATTGCAGCGTTATAGTACATGCCTCCTTCAATGCCGGTAGGATCACTACTACTGGCTTTGTTATCGAGCTGTAAAAAGACTGGCGAATCATTCACGCTAACATCACCGCCACCTACCTTTACTGACTGTACCGTTCCGGTTGTGCTGTCGACGCGTAGGAGTGGTGCCCCCGAGGCGTCTAAGAATTGAAATGCTTGTGACGACGCCGAAGGGGTTGTAAACGTAGCAGTACCCGTGACACTCAAAATGCCATCCATGCTTAGACCTTGCCCAATGGTGAGGCCGCCCTGCACGTT
This sequence comes from Saccharimonadales bacterium (SeqCode), assembly GCA_036263915.1. Taxonomy (GTDB): domain Bacteria; phylum Patescibacteriota; class Saccharimonadia; order Saccharimonadales; family UBA4665; genus DATASD01. The sequence goes on from DATASD010000018.1 coordinate 42,768, forward strand.
TACGCTGCCTTGGATGGCGGAATTATTCGTAGCGGTAACAGTGCCCGCCTCAAGACCTCCGGACGCAAGGTTTTGGATGTATGCGCCACCAATATCGTAGATTTGCATCGTTGTGCCGGTATTGCTCGGACCTGCATTTACGACATACGCATACCGCCCCTGAACGTAAAGACTCCATGGCCCGGAGTTTGTGCTTACCGTTCCGACGCTCGCAGGCGAAGTCGGACTACTAATATCGAATACTTGCATTGTGTTGCCGCCATTGTTTACGACATACATATAGCGATCTTGAATAAAAAGATCTTGTGGTGTAGTACCGACAGACGTCGTGGTGACGACGGAGGGTGTTGTTGCGTCCTTAATGTCGACAATACTCGTAGCATTAGTTGCGGTGTTCAAGACATATGCATATCGTCCGCGGGCCATAACTCCATATGGTGCAGATCCGGTGGGGAGAGATGCTGTGCCCGTTAGTGACGGTGAAGAAGCATTCGCAATATTATAAATTTCCAAACTGTTGGTGGTCGGGCTACTACCGCCGCTATCGGTGGTAACGTATGCGTACTGTCCTTGTACGGAGAGACTCTGCGCGCGTACCCCGGCAGTGGTGGTATCTGAAACAAGGGACGGCAAGACAGGGCTCGTAATGTCATAAATAAGAAGGTGACCGGAGGCACCGGCACCGCTCTTTTTGGAGATGATATACACATATTTCCCCTGGACTGCGACGGCGTTGGGGTTACCATCTGCCGCAGCCGTTGCTATGGTTGCCGTGATGGTCGGCGACGTGGGGTTGCTTATGTCGAACACCTGGAGCGACCCGCTCGTAAAGTTTATGACGTATGCATAGTGCCCCGCTACGGCAATGTCCTGTGCGTCGGTAGCTCCAGTTGCTGTAGTGCTGATTACCTGTGGCGATGCTGGAACGGAAACGTCGATAACTTGTAGCGTGTTAGAGGCACGGTTGACAACGTATGCGTAATTTCCAACTACAACGACACCGTTCGGACTTGTGCCGGTCGTAACGCTGCTGAGGGCATTACTGGGGACAAGACCTGCAACATATAATTGACCGGCTGGGACATTTGCGTTGGTGATTGAACCAATGGTGACGCGACCGGTACCTGTATTAACCGTTAAGACATTGGTACCGCCAGCATTTTGGACCTGAAATGCATTACCTGCCGCGTTTGGCCTGATGGTTGTGGCCCCGGTTGCCGCTACCGAGAACAACGTTGCCGAACCGGTTTGGTCCTGAAGATCCATAAGGTCACCGGTTGGTGTGCCATTAGCGGCGGCGCGGCCGATGATCGCCGCTGTTGCCGTGCCGACGGGCTGTACAAATAGTCGGGCGTTGCTCGGGATAGTTGTTCCAGCGGGAGCACTGAAAATACTGCCGCTACTGGCAATACCAGCAATGATGCCTCCACTGGAGTTTTGCACGTCAAGTAGATCCGCAGTCTGCGTACTCGTTACTTGTAACGCGACCGTCGCAATCGATGTGCTGGTGCTGGCTATGTTGAAGTTGGCGGTTTGCGGTGAAGCCGACTGATTTTGGATATAATTATTGGAACCGCTGGCGGCCGTACATGTGTGAGCAGTTGTACACATGTCTACTCCGCCCACCTTCAGACTCACGCTCGCATTCACACTGCCCACCGCATCCACCGCATAGTTAGGAGCACTCAACCCAATCCCAATGCGCGAGTTACTCGTATCGACAGTAAATGAGGTAACGGTGCCAGCGGCATTGAGCACTTGCAGCGCCGTTTGACTGTCAGTCTGCGGCTGGAAGGTAGCCTGTCCGGCGTTGTTTATATTAAAGACGTCTACGCCAGCGCGTTGTAACTCGATGATATTGCCGCTTGCCCCGGTTTTGTTGACGAATACGCTTGTATTGGTCGTGCTATCCACTTGGACGCCTCCGGGCGCTAATTGGACAAACTGGGCAGCAGTGAGTCCATTGAGTTCGTATGTGTTCATGGCGTAAGCGCTGGCGGTGAGAGCTTTCATCGGCAGCATTTCCCCATCGTATGTCGGACTGGACGCGCTCGATGTGCCGCCGATATCGATGGACATCCATAGGACGCTTTGGTTGTAATTGATGCCAGGATTAATAAGCGCCTGGCACGTCACGCCGCCATCGAGTGAACAGATGCTTCCAAGGTTCACCGAAAAATACCCATTTTTGACCGCAATGCCTTGGGTGTTTGAAACTTGGTATTTTTCGGTCCACACCATAGTACCGCCAGGATCACCCGCTGATGTACCACTTCCATCCTGGTAAATTTTAAATCGCATATTGTACGTGCCATCTGGAACTACGTTGCCGTTATTGTCGAGGAGCCGCCCACTGTAGTTGATCATCTTATTTACTATGGCTGTGGCCGCAGCTGATCGCGTATTCATATATAAGAGGCCTGCCGTGATACCGAGCGCCAAGAATATAACAAAACTAACCAGCACACCGTACTGGCGCAGACCGCGCACAAACCATAACTCACGTAAACGCGAGCCAAGCCGACGTAAAGATGGTCGTAGTATACCCCTGTTCACAATTGCCTCAAAAAATCCCTCGGGCGCTAATTCCTCCTGCTACATATCATACTGAAATGCTTACGCTCCGGTCAAACTTGTTTATGCTTGCACTAGCATGAGCGGAACGCGTCCGCTACAATACGAGTATGTACCGAGGACGACATCTCTGGCGTTCAGTTACTCGTTGGTTTGCGGCAGCGAGTGCTCTTGTATTGTGTGCCTGGCCAGTATCCGCGAATGCGATCGCCTCGGCACATTATCAAATACAAGAAGACTTTTTGGGTGGTGCCGGTTCGAGTATCGGCGCAGCATCACCAAGCTACCAAATACAATCTACAAGCGGCGCGACCGCGATTGGCGATTCAGCCGGTACGAGTTACAAAACGCAATCCGGGGCTACGACCACGAGCGACCCGGCGCTGAGTTTTTCGGTGACAAACCCGAGTGTAAACCTCGGCGCGCTAACAAATGCCAGCGCCACAACCACATCTACTACATTTAATGTGCTGAACTACACGAGCTACGGATATGTAGTAACTATGTTGGGGACGCCACCCAGCAATGGCGCGCATACGCTTACGGCGTTGAGCGCTGGCGGCACTTCTACGCCCGGCACCGAGCAGTTTGGCATCAACCTTGTGTTGAACTCAGTACTCGGCATTGGCGCTAATCCAGCGCAAGTTCCAGATAGTACCTTTAGTTTTGGGTCGGCAGCATCCGGCTACAACACCGGCGGTACCTTCAAATATAATTCCGGCGACACGATTGCGCAGGCGACAAAAACCTCCGGCCAAACCACGTACACTATTTCCTATCTTGCTAATATTTCAAAATTCACGCCGCCCGGAAGTTACTCTGGTGCCGAAACACTTATATGCACTGGCACGTACTAACTTCAAAATAAGCACAAGAAATATCAATATTTACAGCCGAACCCAAGCAAGCCTACTATGACTCATATTAAGAGGGTTCGGCTATGCACTTCACGGTTCGGGTCAATATAAGCAAGAAAATTTTGTCCATGATGGCGACTGGGATGAGCCTATTAGCGCTCGTTATCCTTGGCTTGCGGCCCGTGCACGCACAGCCGACGCAGCCACAGCCGAGCAGTACAAATTTCACATGGGTGAGCGTTTCAGCAGACGCCGACAGATATAGTTCGGCTGATAGGGTTTCATATGATGGTCGTTACATGGCGTACGACAGCACCATGTCCCTTCTTGTTCCTGGCGACACGAACAATGCATCCGACGTTTTTGTTAAAGATGTACAAAACGGTACAACTGAGCGGGCTAGTGTTAATAGTGATGGCTCTCAGATGAATGGCGAAAGTGTTGCGCGTAGTATTTCCTCGGACGGCCGGTACGTACTTTTTAATCACCGCAATGCAGGAGGCCATCTAGAAACGTATGTCCGCGACTTGACCGACCAAACAACAGTGGAGGCCTCAACCAACGACTTGGGACAAGAGGCTAATCAGGATATACCGGACACAACCAGTATCAGTGATGATGGCCGCTATGTCGTTTTCTGGACCAATGC
>DATASD010000022.1:0-77176 GCA_036263915.1 Saccharimonadales bacterium (SeqCode)
GCGAGTTCTTTATGTAGAATCAATGCAATGACGAGCACCGCAACCCCACTTGCAGCCCACACCATACCAGCTGGAGAGAGTGTCTTATGGGTAATCGGCACCTCGCCATCACCCAAAAATTGCATCACCGAATCCCAGACCGCAGGCACTTGAATGATTTTCCAGACGCATAGCAACGCGACGATCCAAATGATCGCCTTTTGCAAACCGGTAAAATGAAACGCGCCTTTTTTGCTCATGGCTCCGCCGTACACTATATTGCACCTAAATTATGGCATATTTTAAGGTAACAGCAAGCATGAGCATCACTTTTGTACTCAATTTCATGTAGTTTTAACCCTACATGACTATGCTGCGTTAGGTGGGGCTACCACGCTGTATACCCATCCCCACAGCGTGGTGCCCCCAAAGCATTTAGGTTTGATATGTTTGGATAAATTGTTGCGCGTTGGCGTGGTCTGCCTGTGTACGACGAATGCTCGCATCAATATAGGCCGTTAGCGCAGTCATACCATTGGCTACACTGAATAGCTGGCTCTGTGCCGTGAGTTCGCGTGCCTTCGCGGTATAGGCAAGTACTTCTTTGCATAAGGTTGCGAGTGTGTGGTGCCAAAACTGTTGACGCATGGGAGGGAGGAGCGCCGCCAACTCAAACGTACCAGTTGTGGCATGCACTTGGCGCAGGAGCGTTACCGCCACATAGCTGAGCTGTCCCGCGAGCAAATCTTGTTCCCAATCGCGCAAATCATCACTCAGCTGGCGGGCAACAAGGTACTGTGTTATGGCATGCTGCATTGTTTGTGCAGCCGGGCTTCCAGGCTGCAAACCATTATGCGCAAGCACGCCAAGCATCGGTAACATATGCGTACACGAACGAGCAGCGAGCTTAGGCGGATGCCCGAAGCGAGGTAACGCATCAAGAGTAATGCGCCCACCCGTAACCAACGCCCGACAGTGGGCGAGCTCCCACGCATTGGCACTATCCACCACATCGAACGCCGTATCTACCATCGACCGGAATGCCGTACTTCGCGGCACCGCTTGCCAAAATCGACGCACCGCAAGCCGAAGCGCCACATTGGCTGCCGGCAAAAGGGACAATTCGCCGTCTTTGTCTAAAAGATCATCGTACAACGTGTACGCCATCCAATTATATATATTCGCAACGCCAAGTCGGACATACAATTCGCGGGCATGGGCAGGTGGGTGGCGGAGTGATTGCCCAAATTGCGCTGCAAGTAGTGCGATCTCGTGACTTTTGTCGACACGCTTAATAGTCGCAAGCATAGTCGACGCTGCGTGCCGCAAGCGGGGATCAAGAGCATCTAATTCTCGGCGAGCGGCAATAAAAATATCGCGATATAATTGCATATCATCCTGAGATGCGGGAATCGTGGGCATATCCTGCATAGCATCATGCACATCTGCCTGGGGCAGCACTCCAGATGCCAGTGCCGTAATACCTAAGTTGGACCACCGTAATCCCCATGCCTCAGTGTGCCGCCATGAGCCATCCGTTTGCTGCATATCGGCAAGAAGCCGTTGTAGTGAGGCCGGCAACGGCATATCAAGACGGCGGGATGCAAGCCCGAGCAACGATGCTTCGAGCGGGGTAGCGGCGCGGGCTTGAGCTAAAGCAGCGCGTAGCTGTACGTCTAATTCGTCCCCGCAGGCCGCACTCAGAACGTACAGCGTGAACGGCTGCATGACCCCATCTGCTACAAATGCTTGATTCATGGTCGCAATAAGGCTGGGCAACGGCTGGGCAACACATCGCAAAAACGCTGCGATCGCAGCGTTAGCAAGCGGATCGACACTGCGGTCGCCGGCAGTGTCAAGGACGAGGTAGGGGCCACCGACACCCTGTTCGATTGCGGGCAAAAACTTCGCCACACGAGCTACCCACGTGGCATCAATAATCGATGCATCATACTGCCACAGACACGTAAGCGACCAAAAAGCCGCTGTAACGTCCACGCTTGGTACTGCACCCATTGGCGGCTCTAGCAATCTATGAAGTATGCTTTTTAGGTCACTCATTCGTTCGGCTAGCACTCGACAATACGAGCGGGCCGCGGGTGCAGTGTGTAAAGCATCAAGCATGCAAGCATACTCTAACAATTCTTGCGTCGTGATGGGCATTACAATTTCGCTCTGATGCGCCACTAGGAAACGCCACGCCTTTTCGGCCGTACGTATCGTAGTACGCGACGGGCTCATTTTTTGGCCTTTGCGATCGTAATCACAAAAGTCGTGTGCTCAAATGTCGGCTCAATCATAATGGAGCCATTAAAATATTCTTCGGCAATCTGCCGCGACAAATACAATCCAATACCTATACCACTATGTTTCGTGCTATAAAACGGTTTAAAGATGCGGTCGCGCTCTTCGGCGGAAATGCCTTTGCCATAATCGGTAACAGTAAACGTCATGACGTCGCCGGCTTGTTTTGCCGTTACCACCACGCGGCGTTTGTCGGTTTCGACGCTATCATACGCATCAATCGCATTTGAAATAACATTTGTCATAAGTTGCCGAAACCGCGTTGCGTCACCATGATATCGAGTCTTCTTGACCACGTCGCTCGGTGACCATTCAAGCGTGACATGTGCTGGCCGCGCCTTGAAGCGCAAAATATTCAGCACCTGTTTCATTTCGGAGGCCATCGAAAAACTCTTCATTGGTTTATTGCCATGTAGCTGCGCCTGCACGTGTTGCACCATTTCGTCCATGTAATAAATGCTGCGCAGTGCGCGTTGCATGATCAACGAGCGGTCCTCGCTCTTGAGTTCTTCGAGGTTGAGGGTAAGCACACTTAGGTGGTTTGCAATGTCATGCAGCACGGCCGTACTCATCTGGCCAAGCTCGGCAAAATGATACAGTTGCTGGACCTTTTCGAGCTGCATGGCTTGAAGCTCGCTGGTACGCTCCTCGACCTTCATTTCGAGCAATACTTTTTGCCGCTGCAGGGCTGCTTCGGCCCTAATTGCCTGACGGAGCGAACGCTCCATCTGCCGGTTGAAGAGCCACGAACTCACGGCAAGCACAATAAAGACCAAACAAAACCCAAGCACCTCACCAAGATCGCTGGGACGCGACCGCCAATATAAGTTTGGATGGATCCAGTGGCGCGACGCAGCAGTCTCGACACCGATGAGTACGACGGCTGCGGCCACCGCGGCATACACTGAATATTTCGCGCCAAGCAAAATACCCGCCAAAACTACCGTCGTACCAAACATAAGAATACCGATCGAGATGCTGGCGCCCCAGTGATACACCATGCCGGCCGAAAGTATGAAATACGTTGCCATCAGCAAGCTTGCAGCGGTCCAATAGTGCTCTTTGTACGCAAGGCCGTAAATGATACCCGTGAACGCAGTAATTGCCGCAAATCCGATAATGCGCGGCCAGACATAATAATTATGAAGCCCCAGATAGCTTACCAGGAGCAAAAGCAAAGCGGCGCCGAGCACAATAAGCGTCGATACCAGCAGCACATTCAACACGACCTCGCGGTTGCGCACGCGTTCGTCTTTATGATGCGGCGCAATGGTCGACTTGACCACCGCGAGCAGGGAATTAATGGAGGCTAAAGACCGGATCTCGGTTTGCAGTTCCATCATATCCGGTCTTTTTCGCTCCATTTTCGTCTCGTCTATCTTTCTAATCGAACCAAGGCCCAGCAACTTCAGTGTGCTGAATAACTGTGCTTTCGGCAGCAGCAGCACTTCGCGCCGAGCTATCCGTTAATATAGTAATAAGCGCGTCACCCATATGGCAACCCCTCCCCTTAATTTGTTTACGCATCATCAACAATGTAACCAATTCCATAGGCCGTCTTAATCAGCGGCTCCGCGAACGGCCGGTCAACACGATCGCGTAAATGTTTAATGTGAACATCAACTGTGTTATTCCATCCTTCTTTGCCATTTTCCCAGACGTGGTCAAGGATCATCGCCCGGGTAATGGTACGGCCACTATTACGCATGAGGTACTCAAGGATATCAAATTCCTTGCGTCGCAAGGTGATAGGAATGTCATTGCGCGTGACTTTGCGGCGATCGACATCGAGCACTAAATCTTTGACGCGCAATACATTAACGTGCGTTGTGCTTGGCCGGCGGCGCAGCAGGGCATTCACCCGCGCGCTCAGTTCGGCAAAATTAAAAGGCTTAATGAGATAGTCGTCGGCACCGACGTTTAAAAGTCGTACGCGGCTCTCTACTTCTGCAATACCGGTCAGAATGAGGATCGGCATAGTATTGCTCGACTCGCGAATCGTACGGCAAATATCATAGCCATTCATATCGGGCAGGTTGAGGTCGAGGATTAATAAATCGTGACTACCGTTATATATCTGTCGCAATCCGTCTTCGCCGGTGCGAGCAAGGTCAACGATAAATTTTTTGCGTAATTGCTGTTTAAGGCTTTCGGCAAGCGATCGGTTGTCTTCTACGAGCAGCAATTTCATCTTGAATCACCCACTTACTACATATATATCATATCAATTTGAATGTTAAATAGTCATTAAAAAATTCTGTACTTTCAAACACAGGGCTATTCAGGTTTCGTGAAAAAACCTTTGTAAAAGGTGAGAGCAGGGCTTTCGGTAGTCAGTTCCTCGGAAGCCGCCTCCACGGCGCGCTGTGCAGCGCCCAACACACCACAACCCCGATAATTCTCAGGATGATAGCCGGAGTACCGTTCGCCTGGATCGTTCAGGCAATTGAATTTCATACATATATTATACCATGATTATAGGTCTTTGATAATTTGTTCAAGCTTGTGGGTTGCTTCGGCGTAGGGCGTGTGAGGCGCAAATGTAATCGGCTCGCCGATACGAACTTCTACATGGCTACGCTTTTTGGGGAAGGTATTGCCGCCGAGAGGCATCACGCCGAACAGCCCACGCGTCTTGATGGGCACAACGGGTACCGACATCTCAACGGCGAGCAAGCCGATACCTGATTTGAACGGTTGCTGTGTGCCGTCTGGGCTAAGTTTGCCTTCGGGTGCAATGGCGATGTTCCAACCACGGTCCACGAGCTCGCCAACGTATTCGAGCGTTGGCAAATATGGTTCTTTGCGTGCAAAGTTAAATGCGCCGTATGCCAGTCGAGGAATGGCATCCACGAACAGATGCTTGGAGAGGATGTCGTCGGCGAACGCGATAGCAGTGCGCGACCGTAAACGATAGGGCAGTGCATTGTACACAACAGGCACGTCGAATCCGTCAACATGGTTAAAAATAAAAAGGGCCGGACCGCGCAAGCCGCGTACATGCTCACGGCCGACTGTCGTTTGGTGAACCCAGATACGTAGCAGCGCACGGAAGAGTATCTCGCGCACGCCGTTACCCAAGGCATGCCAGCCAGGCATGTACGGCCAGCGCGGACGCACAAGGTCGTGATCGTCTGGAGTGCCTTTGGCAATCAACGCACGGAGGTCGGCAACCGTGGTGTGTTGCGTAATTGCTGCTTCGCCAACCGAAACGCCGAGCCGTTCCTCGATCAGCGACACAACCGCAAGACGTCGTAACGAATCTAATCCCAAATCGGCCAGGCGATCGTTATCGCGGACGCGCGCCCGCGGCTGTTCCAAGACAAGCTGAATAATGCTCGTCAGTGCGTCGCTTGACGTTGTTTGCGCAGCGCCATTTGACTGATCGCGCTGCTTGTTCGCCCAGGCCTGCACTATCTTGCGATCCACCTTGAGGAGCCGTGTCCTTGGGAACGTATCCTCAGGCCAGCGCACCCAATGCGTAATATGTTGAAACGATTCGAGCTGGCTGTTAACCGCCTGCATAGTGCGATCGATCGTAGCATCATCCTTGTCGGAGATAATCACGGCATGCACCGCCTCGCCGCTCGGCCGGCGAACGCCCACGACACATATATCTTTCCATGCCGTCTGCTTTTCGGCCGCAACTTCGACATCTTCCGGAAACACCTTGAGACCATTGCTCAGTACAATGGCGAATTTTGCCCGGCCCTGAATATACAAATAGCCATGCTTGAGTACGCCCACGTCGCCCGTTTTGAACCAGCCATCGCTCGTGAAGGCATCTTTCGTGGCGGTTTTATTATGCCAATATTCGTGGAATACACTGGGACCGCGGGCTTCGATTTCGCCATCGTTGCCGATACGAATCTCGAGATTGGGCAGGGGACGGCCAGGCGATCCGGCTTGTCGATGCTTGAGCGAATTCAAGGTTAAGACTGGCGCAGTTTCGGTCAGGCCGTACCCTTGGACTACCTTAATGCCCAACCGCTCCCAGGTGCGGGCAACATCTGGCGGCATCGGCGCGCCACCGGTGTTTACAAATCGCAACGCGCCGCCAAGTTGCTGATGCACTTTTCGAAAGAGCAAACGGCGCAGCCACATAGGCAATACCCGCGCCACATGCAGCGCATGTTCCAGTTTTTTGGTTTGACCTTGCGCGGCCGCGGTTTGCCGAATGCGCTGCAAAAACAACGTGACTACTTGCGGTACTGCCAAAATCGAGGTAATGCGGTATTCTTTGAGGCCACGCGCAATTGCCGACGGTGTTATATGCGCGACATAAAAGATACCACACCCCGCCGAAAGCAAGGTAAGACAGCCAATCGTGAGCTCATACATATGCGACAGGGGTAAGATCGATAAAAATCGCCACGATGGTTTTAGTTTGAATGCAGCTCGCACGCCCTCAACGTTCGCCAAAATAGTGCGCTGCGTAAGCACAACGCCTTTTGGCGCAGCTGTCGTGCCGGATGTGAACACGATAACCGATGGCTCTTCGCCGGTAAGTTTTAGATGTGGCGGCTTGTTCGGCTGCTCGTCGGTAGCCTGACGCAATTCTTCGAGTACCATGGTTTCAATGTCAACTTCTAGGTCACTCAGCACGGCGCGGCCGCGAAAAAGCATGCGCGGTTTAGTCTGCGCGGCGAACGTTTGCACCGTGTGCGCATTGCTGGTAGCGTCGACGGGCACAACAATAACGCCGAGTAATTGCGCGCCCAAAAACAGCTCAACCCAGCGCGGTTGATTCGGCGCAACGATCATAATTCGATCGCCCTTTGTAAGCCCTTTCGCCTGCAAAAAATGCGCCGTTCGATACGCAGCCGCACAAAGGTCCGCATAGGTTATTTTTTCGACGCGAAGGAATGGTTTCATCGCGAGCGCCAGCTTGCCGTCGTAGCGCCCGATTGCCGTCAAAAAAGCACCGAAATGAGGGTAGGTCATGCAGAAACCCCTTGCGCGACCGCCACCGCATATTCGCCGTGATGGGCAATCGACAGCTCAAACGTAGCACCGTGTACGTTCGCGCTCGGCCGACCTTTGGCGTCATGCGTAATCATGATTTCGAGCCACTGGCCCGGCTGCAAACCGGCTGCTTTGAGCACCGCTTCTTTCGCCGCCCACAGCCCAGCCAAGTGGACAGGCTCGCGGCGCTGAAGCTCCTCTGCTCGAAAGGCTCGCCGCAAAAATGCCTCATCACCATTGGCTAGTTGCGTCGTAAATTCCGGAATGTGGACTAAGTCGATACCAATCATTGTCGCTTCCTATAATATGCCTCAGCTTATATACTTATGCCATATGAAACAAGACCAAAAGGTGATTTTAATTACAGGTGCAGCGACCGGCATCGGACGTGCAACTGCGCTCACGCTGGCGGCACGCGGCCACAAAGTTATTGCCACCAGTTACTCACGCGAAAGCCTTGCCGAGCTGGAGCGCGCGGCACAATCACAAAATCTTACCCTCACCTATGATGTGCTCGACATTACAAATACCGCACAGGTACAGGAGGTTGCCCAGAAATACCTCATCGATGTGTTGCTGAATAACGCCGCGATTGGTGACACGGGGCCAATTGTGGAAGTGCCGCTCGATCATGTCCGCCGCAATTTTGAGGTGAATGTCGTGGGCACACTCGGCGTAATTCAAGCCGTTGTGCCGCAGATGATTGCTCGAAAACAAGGCCGTATCATCGTGATGAGCTCGATGGTCGGCGTGACGACACCGATGTTTATGAATCCGTATGCTGGCACCAAAGCGGCGCTTGAATCTTTCTGTGATTCGATGCGCAACGAACTCGCATATTTCAATATTGATGTCTCAGCAATCAATCCCGGGCGAGTCGATGGCGGTCATAATGCAAAAATCGCGGCCACAAAGTACGAATGGCTCGCTCCAAACTCACCATATTATTCACTCATCGAGGAGATGAAGCGCCACGATCACATGCTGCTCGACAATGCGTACGGCATCGATACTGTGGTTCCATACATTGTAAAAGCCATCGAAGCAGCGCACCCCAAAACGCACTACGCGGCGCCGTTTAAATATCGGCTCGGCTTATTTTTCAACCGCTTGCTGCCATCGCGTGCAAGAGATTGGGTATTTTTTAAGGCCACGCGACTCAAATTCTTAAAATAATCTTCAATATCCGGCCAAACGTGCTTATACTTATGGAATGACCGGACGGACCCACGACCTCGGAGCAATTACTGCACTCGGCGCGATCGTCATTTTTGGACCACAGCATACTGTTGCGCTCAGTACGGCTATTGCGGCTGTGGTCGCTAATCAAGTCGGTGGTATTTTGCCAGATATCGACCAGCCGACCGCGCCGTTTTGGCACAATTTGCCGATTGGCGGCACGTTCGGTCGTATTTTCGATAAACTGCTCGGTGGCCATCGATTCCTCACGCATTCGCTGCTCGGCGTGGCGCTTTTTGGCATGCTCGCGCATTTTCTGTTACTCTTCATACACCCACTCATGCCGCACGTAGATAGCGGACTCGTCTGGTGGGCATTTCTGATTGGCATGCTTTCGCATTTGGTGATGGATTCGTTTACCAAAGAGGGCGTGCCGTGGCTATTGCCAATACCAATTAAATTTGGTTTTCCGCCGTCCAAGTCACTGCGACTCACCACTGGCAAGTTTGTCGAAACACTCGTTGTTTTTCCGGGTCTTATTGCACTAAACATTTGGTTCTACGCCAGTCATTATCATGCTGTGCTTGCGTTGATCCATCAACACATCGTGTAGCGACAATCGCACACGCAAGAAGGAGGGTTTATGCCACGTTTTCGTCCTGAACAAACCCGTGCCATCGCCGCTGGCGCCGCAGCATTCGTTGCCGCCGGTGCACTCACCGGCATTATGTTGTATGAGCATGGGCAGCAGCCACACCCAGCAGAGTCAAAAGGGATACACGCCACCCCAACCCATGCCGCTTCATTACTGGGCACGCTCAGCGCCACACCTGAAGCACCAGCGCCAACGCTCGATGCCAGCCCGTTTGCCACCACGCCGTTGTGGTCACAAGATTTTAGCAAGATGCCAGACGGGCCGCTCGACCCTACAAACTGGAATATCATTACCGGCAATAACAATGGTTGGGGCAACAATGAGCTTGAATATTACGCCGACCAGCCCAGTAACGTACAAGTGAAAGACGGTACATTAGTACTGCAGGCGTTGCAGCAAAAGTATCAAGGATTTGATTACACATCAGGGCGCGTCGATACTGCCGGCAAAATGAGTTTTCAGTACGGACGGCTGCGCATCACCGCCAAGCTACCCGAAGGAGCAGGGGTGTGGCCAGCATTTTGGCTGTGGCCAAGCGGCAGCAAATATAGCTCGAACAATGCCGATTCGGGCTGGTTGGCTAACGGCGAAATCGACATGATGGAGGGCAGTTCACAAGACGACAACACGATTACTGCGTCGGCCCATTCGGTGAATCACTATCCGGATCACAATGAACGTACGGGCAGTTACGACGTGTCAAACATATCCGACACCTACCACACATACGGCCTCGATTGGACGCCCCAGTCGCTGATTTTTAGCGTTGATGAACATCCGTTTTATACGGTCAACAACCCGGGCAGCGGGCCGAATGACTGGCCATACGACCAGCCGTATGATCTGCGACTCAACCTCGCCATTGGCGGTGATATGAGTAGCAACCTCGCGCAGCGCTATGCTGACGGCGTTGATGCACAGCGGTTGCCAGCTGCGGTGGCGATCTCGTCGATTACCTACCAGCCGCTGGCCGCGAGTACTACTGGCCCTGCAGGGCAGTAAGCGCCGTACCTACCGGCAGCACCGTAATGCCGCTATTTTTGAGGGCTGTCATTTGATTGGTAAACGCTGTTGGCGTAATCGTATAGCCAGCCTCGCCGCTTTGCGGGTCTTGCTGTGCTGTGGTAATGCCGTGATATACAAGCACCAGCCAAGCGTGTTGCGCTTGGGCATCGGCTAGCCAGGAGTTAAATTCCGCTTGCGTCGTATCAGGCGTCACCAGGCGGCCATGAATTTGCCGCGGGTCCAGGTTTGCTTTGGTGTTGAGCTCGCCATCGGTATTGCGATGTGATTGCTGATATTGCATTACCGTGTCGATATCGCCAGAAGTGTACGACCCGTATGGGCTCGCAAAGCTATTGATGGCAAAACCGCTGCCTAAAATATTTTGCAGATCAGTTTTGTTGCCTGTAAGCTCGCTGATGATCGTCGGCGTATCGAGCTGCACCATGTCGGAATGGTGGTACAAGTGCGAGCCGATTTCATTGCCGTCGGCCGCGGTTTTTTTGAGCTGTGCATTGGTCATGTAGCCGCTCTTGCCAAGGGTATCGCCGTTCACATAGAAGGTGCCGGTCATGCCGTCCGCATTAAGCGTTGCTTCGCCGTTGGTGTATTCCGAGGCCAAGCCGTCATCGAGTGTCACACTCACCATCGGGCTCGCAAACGAAGGCGGCACTTGGTTGGTGAGATTTTGCAAGCTCACATCATCGAAAGTTACTGTGCCTTGACCACTTGTTGCCAAGACAAGTTTGATCGACTGAATAGCGCTTGGCGCGATAAATTCGTCCTTGTATTGCGACCACACATTATTCGTAGCCGGAACCGACATGAGGCTGACGTCCTTGGTAGAGTTGTCGGTCATGGTTTCGGTGAGGTAGGCGTAGCTGTATACTGTTCCTTTTTGCCAAAAACTGAGCTGATAGCGCTGATTGGCTACAGGCGATTGGATGGTGGTAATCCACGATGCTTCATCATTTGCTGACGTCGTCGTGATGTTGGCGGCGTGTGTGCCGCTATGCGCATCGGCTGAGTAGGTGAAGCTAACTGGGTCAGGGCCATACGTTTGCGTTTGCCAGCCAGCAGGCATGTTCGGATTTGCCGGGCACGATTGTTCAAAGCCGCCATTTGGCAGACCATTTTGTAAGGTGGGCGTGCAGGGTACTTCTTGCGTGAGGCTCACGTCGTCCATATCGAGCTGGCCGTTGGCATTGAGCACATGAAAAACGCTCATACGCTGTACGTTGGCCGGCACTGCAATGGCTGCAGTTGTTTGCGCCCAATCAGTGGCAGCTACATCGCTTTTCAGCCATTGGAATTGCACCGTGCCATCTTGCATTTCGTAGCGCACCCACACATTGGTAACGGCGTTTGCACGATACCAGTCTGTGTAATCATACGAGGTGCCAGCCGTTACCGGCACCGCATTAAAAATCCATTTTGCATCGCCATCTTGATAATTTGTGAGCGTTGTTCGCACGGCGTGCGTGCCGCCGTGACCCTCATTCAAGTAGCTAAAGGTGGGCGTGTTTGTGCCCCAATTATCTTGAAACCAGCCGGCTGGCTGCAAGGGATCCGTAGTATTTGCCGTTTCAAAGTCGCCATTGCTCACTAGGTTCGTTGTATCTGCACGCGCAGGCAGTGCAAATAATGTCGGCATGAGTAGCACAAGGGCGCTGATGAATCCCAGCGCTCTCTTATATATATGTTGTTTCATGTGCTTCCTAACTCGTCGCCCGTTGTTTCACGGCGGCGTTACGCTCCGGCGACACCCACGTAGTGCGTTCGCCGGAAATACTTTTTGATAGTCGTGGCAATTGTTTAATCGAACGAAGCAGTGCCACATATTCCACCACCGACAACGCATACAAACAGGCATACATGACCATCGCTGCGGCAGTAAGTTTCAGCCGTTCACGAATCGACAGATGTGTCGTCGACCATATATTCACCCAAATGTAAAGCGTAATCACGCCGTACGCCATCAGAACCGCATACGGATCGTGGTAGTAAATGCTTACGAACAAAATGTAGCCGACAATGAATGGCTCTAACAAAAAGAGCACTTCCTGCACAATGGCATAGGGCAGAATGATCCACGTGAGCCGCCATGCGTATTTGCGGCGCAGCGAAAAGAACATGCTGGCGTTCTTCAGAAATGTCTGCATGCGGCCGTACTTCCATCGAAACCGCTGATTGATGAGCGACTTGAAGGTCGGCACCGCCTCGGTGTAGGTGAGACAGTCAGCGGCATAGGCCACGCGATGTGCTTTGTTGCCCTTAGCCAGGATTTTCATTGTCAGGTCGATGTCTTCAGTCATGGTATTCGTATCGTAATATTGCACGATGTCGAGCATATTGCGGCGGAACATCGAACCGATACCACCGATGATATATTCGATGTTGAATACCGTCTGCGCCTTCTTCATGTGATACGAAATCAAATATTCGAACCGCTGAATCAAGCCCAGGAGCGTTCCGTTTGGCAGAATATTTACGTTGCTGGCAAGTGCCATGACGCGCGGATCACGGAAATAGGCGACTGCTTTGCGCACGCCGTCTTTCGCAATGATCGAATCTGCGTCCAAACACATCACCAGCTGACCAGTAACGGTAGACGCCATGGCGTTGTTGAGCGCGTCGGCTTTGCCGCCGTTTGGCTGCTCGAACACCACAATCTCGTGGCCGTCGTGGTGTTCCTGCACGTAGCGTTTTATAATCGCTACGGTGTCGTCGGTCGAGCCGTCGTCGGCCACCACGATCTGTAATTTATGCGCTGGATAGTCGATGTGCGTCAGGCATTCCAGCGTCTTTTCAATCACCGGCGCTTCGTTGTGCGCAGGTACGACGATCGAAACGCTCGGCTCGTACGGCCACGATCGTCTGGCTTTGTGTTTTTTGGCGGCGCGTTGCACGCCGTAGATATCGCTGCCTACTAAATAGAGCGTCATACGCAGCAGATTTACGACACTCACAATCACAATAAAATAGGTCACTAGGTCGGCCCAAATCATAGCAGTCTCTCCTGTTTAAATGGTCGTTCGGTAAAAAAGGTAGGTCAGAAAATCAGGAGTCGTATCGACGCATAAGCACTTGTTTGAATACTTTGCTCAATACGACAGCCGCTATACACAACAGGGCAATAAGCACTGCATAGATCGCTACGTCGCGATGACCCGTTATAGTCGGAAGCGCCGCAGCACTCCCGACGGTTGTTGCTGCACCAAGTACATGCCCAGTCACACTGGTTCCACTCATACTACCATCCCCTTTTTAGTATCAATTTCTCTTTATAGCTCGCTTGCAGGCGAGAGTTTCGAGGCAAGCAGACAATTTCTCGGCGAACAGATATGAGAAACAGTGGAACTTACTCCGAAAATAGCAACAATACGTTAGCTTGGTTTAAAACAACAAATAAACATGCAAGCGGTCGCCGCTGCATGTTCTTCGCACCCCCTTTCTCGAAAATACACCTCAAGTCACTTCGCTGAGCCCAAATGGCAAACAAAGCGTCAAGATAATTCTTATGCTATACGTACTATTTTTGTGTGTCAAGCGAAATAATTATTTACATTTGCGGCGGATCAAGAGGGAACGCCTGATTGTCATTATCTTCGGGTTGGTTCGGATCTGCTGCCTGCGATGTTCCGTTGTTATATGTGTCGTCAGCATCGAGATCGGTGTCGGTATCGGGGTGATCAGGAGCGATCGGGATACTCGGCACGTCGTTAGCTGGCGCTGATGGCGGATCGCTGTCTTCCTCGAGTCGTTCTTCGTCCACATCAGGGTTAAAGATATCATCTTTTGGTTCGAGCGCGTCGTCTTCGCTTTGGTGCGTCGTATCATCATCTGGCATCTTTTTCTCCTTGGTTTACGTAGCTCTTTTTAGTATGGACCTTGCTCGCAAATCATGCCACTGCTATCTTAAAAAATCTGTGTATAACATCAATATTCTGATTATGTATATCGTGCGAACCGTATTACACTAGATAAGACGTTATGAATGATATGCCGCGTTCCCCACGACGAGTAGGAAATATTGATGGCTTTGTCGCACGACCGCGCGCGACTAAATACGCTATTCCGCGGCAACCCCTCAGTAGAATAGCAGTGCATAGCAATACCCCCGGCAGTCTGCCGGTACAACCGCCGCAAGGGAAGAGTGCGCCGCGGCCGCAGCTTTCCCAGGCAGCGCCGCCATTGTCGCCATTGCGACGATCGACTGCTTCGGAGTCGGGTGGCAAACCAAAGTCGTCGCTTGTGCAACCAACTCCCTCACTTCGCCCTTCTGCGCCCAATCATCCACTTGCTGCTAAAAAGACAAAGCTCAGCCGCAAAGAGCGCAAAGCCGAAAAACTCAAAAATAAAAAACCGAGTAAACATCCGCGCCTCAAAAAATATCTAAAACGGGGAAGTTTAGGACTGCTCGCTTTGATTATTCTGATTGGCGGTTGGTTCGGCTGGACCATCTACAAAAATGCTTCAAAGATTACCGGCAACAAGAATCCGTTTAACCTCTTGAGCGTCTTCAAGCCAGTGCCGCTCAAAAACCATGATGGTCGCGTGAATGTATTGTTGGCCGGCGACTCGGCCGACCGAACTGACGGTGCCGGTGGTGCGAATCTTACCGACTCTATCATGATTTTAAGCCTCGATACCAAAACGCATACGGGCACGATGGTAAGCGTTCCGCGCGATCTGTGGGTGAACATTCCAAGTCTTGGGCATCAAAAGATCAATGCCGCAAACACAGTCACCGACTTTAGCGCGTCCGGATATCCAAGCGGTGGCATGGGCCAGCTTGAGCAAGTGATTACCGATAACCTTGGTATTCCTATTGATTATTATGCGCTCATTAATTACACCGCATTTAAGGATATGGTCGACGCGCTTGGCGGGATCACCGTCAACATTCAGAGTTCAGACCCGCGCGGCCTGTACGACCCAAGCCGCGACCTCACAACTGGCGGTCCACTTATTAAATTGAGTAACGGCACACAAACATTGACCGGCCAGCAGGCGCTCAACTTGGCTCGCGCTCGCGGCGATGCATATGGATCATACGGATTCCCGCAAAGTGACTTCAACCGTACCGAGAACCAACGCATGATGCTCACAGCCATGAAAAATAAAGCTAACTCGCTCAGCGTACTCTCGAATCCGCTCAAAATGAGCAAGCTTGCCAATGCTGTCGGCAATAACGTGCAAACCGACTTGAAACTCAACGAAGCTGAAAGCTTTTACGCGCTTGCCAAAAATATTAACGACAGTAATATTACGTCGGTCAATATCAATACCCTCATCAAAGGTCAGACAATGCTCTCTAATTACACGACACCGCAAGGCTTGTCGGCACTGATTCCGGCTGCAGGTATTGACGACTTTAGCGACATTCAAGCTGCACTCCAGAAGATTCTCTCGAACAATCCTATCACCAAGGAAGGCGCGACTGTCGTCGTGTTGAACGGCGGTAACACTATTGGACTTGGGCGGCAGTACACTACCTATCTCACGCAACTGGGCATAAACGTTGCAGCCACCGCCGATGCGAGCGGCGATTACCCGCAAACGACCATTGTTGATGAATCGAGCGGCAAACTGCCAGCAACCAAAGCAGCACTCGTCAAACAGTTCGGTAACAAAGTGGTCACGAGCGATCCGTCGGCCACAAATTATACGGCCGATTTCGTGGTCATCTTAGGTGACAATCAAGGCGCACCGCCCAGCTCCAGTTCGTCGAGCAGCAGCTCAAGTAACTAGCAACTAGCTAGGGGCAAACGTAATCTTCGTCGAGCCGTCTCGTGTACTGCGTAAGCCAGATTGCGCCGCCGCTAAAGCTCGACTCCTGGCATGCTTGTATAGCCGTGCTTCGGTCATTAGTGCCAGTTGCCGCCCATGCTGGCCAGCCCGGCCGCCAACTGCCAGTGAGCTGATCCCACTGACTGGGATAGGCATATACGCCGACAGCCGCCACGACCGTGTAGTGCTTGATTGCATCGTACGTGCCTTGAATCGATGCCCGGTTATACCGTACGACGTCGCTCCAACTATTTACCGTTTCGACGTCGAGCCACCATATACCAGCATGCACACCGTGGCTGGCTGCGTAGGTCACTGCATATCTGCCCGCATTGTAACCCCAGTTGTATGCGAGGCATTTCTGGTCGTCGAGCGAACAGCGCTTGGGCCAGCCCGCGTAGGCCGGTGCCGCTACTGCTTTATAGCCGGTGTTGCTATACAGCGACGTGTTCGAAAACCACGTCGCTTCCGCTGCCAGGCAAGGATTCTTCGCAAAATTAAGCCCACCAGTAGCACCTACGATGCCTGCTACCGCTGTTGGCGGTGTGGCTTTGCAGTTCGGCCACGAGACATCGTAGGATGTAGAGCCGCCTTCGTATGACTGCGGCAGGGCGGCAATACGAGGTGCATGGACAAGCCAAAGTGTGCCGGATATCAAAAGCAATGCACTTATTCGTCGTATCATATACTTCCTCCATATCTAGTATGACACGTGCAGATTCTCAGGTTGCTTTCAGGAATGAGCAGTATCTTATATACTGGGAATAATGCCAAAAAGGCACCAGAAAAGCATGCATATCAAAAAAGCTAAAAATCCGACTGATGTTCCCGGCAAAGACGTCTACGACCTAAACCGCACCCTTCCGAACTATAGTTACATGCCTGATCCCGCACAAAGTGCAGCTGCTCCACAGCAACCGAAACGTCATGTGCCATGGAAAAAAGTCGTTAAGCGCACCATCCTGGTGTTGTTTATTATTTTGCTGCTCGTGGGCGGCTGGGTTGGTTGGAAATTCCTGAGTAACAGCGCCAAAATTTTCGGCTGGAATAATCTGTGGAGTCTGCTCCACACTACTAAATTAAAGGGCGAAGATAGTGGCCATGTGAACATCCTACTGGCTGGCAACTCGGCTGACGATCCGGGGCACGGCGGTGCTAACCTTACCGATTCAATTATGGTCATGAGCATTAACACATCCGACCCCAAACATTACAAGGCCACGCTCATCAGTGTACCGCGCGATTTGTACGTCAACATCCCCAACTTCGGCTACGCGAAAATTAACGAAGCGTACCCGGACGGCGAGAGTGAGCATTTTAGTCAGTCTGGCTATGCCACCGGCGGTATGGGCTTGCTGGAACAGGTGATTTCCGAAAGATTCGGCCTGACGATTAACTACTATGCATTGATCGATTACTCGGCGCTGCGCGATGCAGTAAATGCCGTGGGCGGGATCACCGTCAACATTCAGAGTTCAGACCCACGCGGCCTGTACGACCCAAGCCGCGACCTCACGACTGGTCAGCCGCTTGTTGATCTTAGCAATGGCGAGCACACGCTCAATGGACAGCAGGCCCTCGACCTCGCGCGTTCTCGCGGTGATTCATACCGTTCGTACGGATATGCCCAAAGCGACTTCGAACGCACCAAGAACCAACGCACGCTTCTTATTGCCCTCAAAGATAAAGCCAGCAGTCTTGGCTCACTTTCAAACCCGATTACGCTCAGCAAGCTCGCTGATTCCTTTGGCAACAACGTGCAAACCGACATGAAACCTGATGAAGTCAAACGCCTCTACACGATAACGAAGGGTCTCCCCAGCAGTGATATTGTTTCGGCCGGACTGAATGACGCGAACGGCAAAGATTTACTGGCAAGTTACACCACACGACTCGGCCAATCCGCGCTCGTGCCAGCCGCCGGCATTGACGATTACAGCGACATTCAAGCATACATTGCGCAAGTTACCGGCAGCAGCAGCGGCCAGTAAAACGTATTACTTTTGTTGCGCAGACGATCGAGGGTGGCGCCGCGATTGATCGCTCTCATCCTCGATTTCATGACCAACGATTTCTTCGAGCAAGTCTTCGATGGTCACAATGCCGACAATCTTGTCGTTACGCTCAATCGGCACCAGGTGCGATCGGCCATTGATAAATTTGCGGAACATCGTGTCGAGTGCGGTCATGCTGCCGACCGTTTCGCACGTGTAGAGCGGCAAATCGTCAGCACGGAACGACTCTTCGTCGAAGTTAATATCGACAAGATCTTTCATGAGCAGCAAGCCATAACACATGGTACGTTGCTTATCGAGCACCGGGATGCGACTCCAGGCGTTTGCCTTAATTTCGTCGATTTTTTGCGCGTCGATAATCGTATTCGGCGTTACCCAATACACATTTTTGATTGGCGTCATGATGTCGCGCACACGTTTTTCGCTGAGCGTCAGTGCACCTTTCATAATCTCGACTTCGTCTTCGTCGAGCTCGCTTTTGGTGTCGCCGGTATGCTCGGCAAGCAACATACCGAGCTCATGGCGGCTTTGCAAATGCGGTGCGTCGTGGCCAAACAGCTTATCGAGTAAGAGTTGCAGTGGCTTAGAGATAGGGTACGTGATCGCTATCATGACTTTAAGTACGGGCGAGAATCGGGCCGTCAATTTGAGTGCATTCCGGGCAAACAAGGCTTGTGGCATAATTTCGCCAAAAATCACGATCAAAAGCGTGCTGGCAGCGCCCGCGATCACACCGTTAAACCGGCGCTCGAGCACCAATGATGTTGCCGACACGGCCGCAACGTTCGTGAGCAAAATACCTGCGAGCGTTAGGTGGCTATTTTTGCGCAGCGGCAGCACACGCGCCGCGTCCGCATTGCCCGTCTTGGCCTTGCGCCGCAAATCGGCAGCGTCCAGCGCCATCAGCGAAATGTTCAAGCCAGAACATACTGCCGACATGCCTACGAGCACCACAACTTCAATGCCAATGGAAAGTAACCACATGTACAGAGGACTATTGTACTAAACTCCACATCATTTCGTCCAGTCATACATGATTTTCTGTAGGGTAATTTCCACGCTGCGCTTTCTGATATGATGGAGGCATGCTTTTGTCCGCCCAGATACGCAATAAAATTATTGGCAGTACACAATTATTTGCTGATTTAGAGCTGACGATTCGGCTCGACGAAAAAGTGGCGATTATTGGCCGCAACGGCGCGGGTAAGACGAGTTTATTCCGGATACTTGCCGGTGAAGATACCGATTACGAGGGCAGCGTGCAGATTAAGAAAGGGACGAGCGTGATCATGACTGCGCAAGAGCATCTGCGCGCCGCCGAGCAGTCATGCCTTGAGTATATTCTTGACAGCCTACCGCATTACAGTGAGCTGCATCACATTATCGAAACATACCCGGAAACCATGGGCACCCATATGCATAAAATTGCGCGCTATACCGAGGCGCTCGAAGAATTTGGCATGCGTGGCTATTATCAAATCGAAGAAAAGGTGCTCGCCGCACTGACCGCGTACCAAATCGACGAAACCAAAGCGCGTGGTTCGCTCGCTGCATTAAGCGGTGGGCAAAAACGATTTGTCGAGCTCGTAAAAGTGCAGCAGGCCCATGCGATGCTGGCACTTATCGACGAGCCGACCAACCACATGGACTTTGTCGCCAAAGACGCCTTCATCGCTTGGCTCAAAGACACAAAGGCAACCGTCGTGGTCATTACCCACGACCGCGATGTACTTATGCAGGTCGACCGTATTATCGAAATCAAAGATAAACATGCAATCAGTTACGAGGGCAATTATGCATCGTACCTGCGCCAAAACAGTACCAATACTGTCACCAATATGGCGCAATACGAAGTTGCCCAGCGCACCATCGAAAACGTCAAAAAACAGATTGCGTACGCGCGGAGCAAAAAGTCATCGTGGAGCGGCACTGCCGACAAAAAGAACCCGTTTGTAGTGATGGAGGAGCGGCTCAAACGCCAACTGACCGAGCTCGAAAAAATTGCCAAACCATCGTTCTGGATCGACCAGGCCTCGGCCGCACAGCTCAACGACAAAATGGTTGCACGCTACGAAAAATATAAAGATAAAAACATCAAACTCCGCGGCCTTAGTAGCGAACATCGCGGCCAACAACTACTTAGCGTCGAAAAACTGTCTCTCGGCTATGGCGATATGCCGCTTTTTCAGGACGTGTCGTTCGCTATGGCACCAGGCGACCGCGTACGTTTGCATGGCCGCAACGGTGCGGGCAAGACGACGCTCATTTCATATATCCGTGCGGCCATTGACGAGCAGGCAAGTACTACGCATAGATTTTATGGCGCGGTCAAGCTGGGCACTAAAATTAATCTTGGCGTGTATGAACAAGAAATTGACTCACAATATCTCGATATGACGCTCGCTGAAGCTATCGAACACGTGTACGATGCCAAGGGTGTACGCATCACCGATCAGCTAGTACGGCAGCTCCTTGCCAATTATTTGTTCAATCCTATGAGCGATCATGATGCACCCATCCGAAACCTCAGCGGCGGGCAAAAAGCACGGTTTCAAATTATTAGCATGCTTGCCACTGAGCCAAACATGCTCATCCTCGACGAGCCGACCAACCATCTCGATTTGCCATCCATCGAAGAGCTCGAGAACGCCCTGCAGGCTTACAGTGGCGCAATGCTGTATGTTTCGCACGACAGTTCCTTTGTCGAGAAGATCGGTGGGCAGACAATTGCTATCGGAGAGTGAAAAATCTCCTTGGAACTCCGGTCATACTAAAGATTAACGACCCCTTAAACCTGTTAAGGGAACCGCGTATGTGGGAGGTGTGTATGCTATACTAGAGGTGTCACTCAGATGTTAGTCACGGAGGGTACATGAACATTGCCACGATGGTGGCGGGGTATATCCCGGCACCTCGGCCAGTCGATATGGTCTATGCGCCGATCGACTTAGCCGTTGCGATAACAGAGAGACTGAACGAGCGCGGTCATACGATGACCTACTTCGGCCCAAATGGAAGCCACCTGTGCGGCCCGGTCGAAACGCTCAACATGCGGCCACTAGTACATAATCAAGCTGAATGGGCAGCGATGCTATCGGATATCGATACGCTCGCACGCGAAACGCCCGGTATGTGGAATCACTTTTTCGCACGCGAGATGTTCGAACGAGCCAGGGCAGGCGAGTTTGATCTATTACATTTCCATCAGCCCGAAGTCGCGTTGCCATACGTTAAACTCTATCCTGACGTGCCTGTCGTATATACCTTGCACGACCCCACGACCATCAACAATCGGCGCGAAACGCTCGAAATGTACCAAACGTCCAGCCAGTTTTATATCTCAATTTCCAACAACCAACGCATTCCTGCTCCGGATTTACCCTATGTTGCCACTGTCTACAACGGCGTTAACCTGGAGCTTTTTTCATATGACGAAGAGGAAGGGCCCGACGACTACCTGTTGTTCGCTGGCCGCATCGTCCCCGAAAAAGGTGTTAAGGAAGCAATTCAGGTGGCCGAAGCAACCGGTAAGCGTTTGCTCATCATCGGCCTTTTGTATGCCGACAACCAAGATTACTTCGACCAATACATCAAGCCGCACCTCAACGAACGCATTCTTTACATTGGTTTCGTCGAGCACGAACAATTAGTTCGTTACTACCAAAAGGCCGAGGCGCTGCTCATGCCCATCCAGTGGGAAGAGCCGTTTGGTTTGACCATGATCGAGGCCATGTCGTGCGGCACGCCGGTTATCGCACTGCGGCGCGGTTCGGTCGAAGAAGTGCTCGTTGACAAAAAAACGGGCTACATCGTCGATTCGATTGCCGAAATGATCGATGCAGTCGGCAAAGTATCCAAGATCAAGCGCAGCGCATGCCGCAAACATGTCGAGCAGCACTTTTCGCTCAAAACCATGGTTGATGGGTACGAGGCAGCTTACCAAAAAGCGCTCGACACATTTCAGAAGCAACAAAGCTGCATCGCGCAAAAAGAAGGCACCTGCGTCGCTGCCGAATCAACCACAACGCCCATAAGTAAGGCTGTCGCGCAAAAAGAGCACAGCCGTGCTACTAAGAAACTTGCGTAGGGAACGAGCGGTCGCGCACTGGTGCGGTATAATAAAAGCTTATGGTTCAAGCAACGCACATGCCACCCACCGACCACGTGATCGAGCTTCGCAATGTCTCGAAATATTACCGTAATGGCCGCGAACAGCTTGCAGCCGTGGATAATGTATCGCTGTCCGTGCGCCGTGGCGAGCTACTAGCCATTGTCGGGCCGAGCGGCTCGGGCAAAACCACGCTCACGCACATTATTGGCGGTCTTATCAAGCCGAACCAGGGCAGCGTTGTCGTGAATGGCAAAAAGCTCAACGAGCAGAGCGACCGCAAACTTGCGCGATATCGAAATCGTGAGGTCGGTTTTGTATTCCAAAGTTTTAGTCTATTGCCGCAGTACACCGCGCTCGAAAACGTGGCCGTGCCGCTCGTGCTCGCTCGTATACGGCCGCGCAAGCGAAAGGCGCTCGCCACTCATTATCTAGGCCTTGTCGGCCTGGAACAGCAAGCGTCGCAACGCGCTACGGCACTTTCCGGCGGACAGCGGCAACGCGTTGCGATCGCCCGAGCACTCGCGCTGCAACCACAACTCATTATTGCCGACGAACCAACCGGCAGTCTTGATTCGGCACGCGGCAACGAGATTATGCGCATCCTGGAACAACTCAGCAAACAAGGAATCACTGTGCTGCTTGTGACGCACGATCTCGATTTAGCAGCCCGCGCTGATCGTATCGTCCATATTCGCGATGGCCAGCTTGCAGAGGGACCTGCATGAGATTTAGAGATTACCTCAGCGTGGCTGCCAAGGATGTTCGCCGGCAAACAGGACGTTCCACGCTTACTATTATTGCGCTCATGATCAGCGCCGTTATTCTTATAACGCTCACCGCCTTGAGTATCGGCGCCAAAAAGGCCATCGTGCAAGAACTCAGTCCGGATAATTCGCTCACCACTATTACCGTTACCAGCACTAAAGCCGGTGGTTTAAGCGGTGCGTTTGGCACCGTCCAAGAAGCGGGCAAGGGATCCGGCAAACTGACCGAGGATACGGTGAGCCAGCTCACTGCGTTGCCGCATGCCGCAAGCGTCAGCCCCCGCGCACCTATTTGGGAGCTCAACACATTCACCGTAGCGGGCAGCAGCAAGCAATTTGTAGCCCAAGCACAGGGTGTTACACCACAGCTCGGTGCGGTGAGCATCAAGGCAGGGCAAATGTTTGCCCCGAACGATGCCGGGCACAATATTATTTTGGGCTACGGCTATGCCAAAACGCTGGGCTACGGTGATCATCCCGAACAGCTCCTCGGTAAAACCATAACGTTCACGACGCAAAAAGGCTACCGCGGCGATGGCGCGAGCATCACCGGACCCACTGCCACGGCAGCGCAAGTCGAAGCGTTCAATCAAACTACTACTCAGCTTACAGCGACCATCGTCGGCATAACCGGGCAAGGAAGCGACCAGAACAGTGTCTTTTTGCCCATGGCGTGGGCACGCAATGTTCGTGCCCTGAATGCTTGGGAGAACGGCCAACTCAAAAGTACCGACCAGCTCACAAACGACGGCTACGGCAGCATTGTTGTGCGCGCCGACAGCAAGAGCAACGTGCGCGCCGTTGCGAGTGCCATAGACAACCTTGGCTACGGCGAAATTTCTACAGCCACGCAGATCGATCGGCTCAGCCAGTTCTCGACCGTTATGTGGGCGGTGTTTGGCTCAGTGTCGGTCATCGCGCTGATTGCTGCGAGCCTTGGCATCGTCAACACCATGCTCATGACCGTGTCCGAACAAACATACGTCATTGGCATTTGGCGAGCTTGCGGAGCGCGTAAAAGCACCATTGCCGCCATGTTCTTACTCGAAGCAGCGTTACTCGGTTTGATCGGCGGCGCACTCGGCGGCGCAGTAAGCGTGGGTGTTTGCCAGTTTATCAATCAACACATCGCCGCACTTTTGCAGGCACAAAATTTAGGCGCCGTACATGTTGCAACGACGCCTATCTGGCTCATAGCTGCCGGTATCGGCGTAACACTTGCGTTCGGTATTCTATCAGGCGTGTATCCGGCATGGCGAGCCGCCCGCCAAGACCCCTCCAAGGCCCTTGCTTCAATTTAGCGATCGAGTTGCAAGTCGCGTTCCGGACGTCCACGCTCTGGCTGGTTAGCCATCAGCGATAGGTACACGGTGAGCACACTTGGAATAACGATCAAAATCGTTGGCAGCGGGCTCTTATCGCACAAGTATGAGATCGTACAGAGTCCCACGGCAAACACCAACTCGCCGCGATTTGCCTTTATGGCTTCCCAAAACGACACATTGTTCGCGTCCTTCGGCGTCACCAAAAAAACGGAATGCCCGAACGTTGATTTAATCGACGACTTCAAACTAATAAAGAACATCGAACCGTACAGAAGCAGGGAGTGGATGAGGTACCACCCGAGGTGCATCGGATGTTTCTTGCGCGCGTAAAAAATGATATCGTTGAGCATTGGAGCCAGCAAAAAAATGCCAGTCGGTACGAGCAGCCACACGGGGTACACGATCTTGTAGTGCAGGAGCGGCAGCAACACCACATTAATCACGACGTACAGCGCAAAGAAAGCGGTGAGCGGCAAGCTATACGTAAACAGCACGATATCGAGCTTTTCGTACCAGCTCATCTTGGAGCGCAAAATGCGCCACGTGTATTTTTTGATGAACTCCATATTGCCTTGCGTCCATTTGGAGTGGCGCTTTTTGAAGGCCAGGTAATCGATCGGGTACTCTTCTTCGCACATAACGTCAGCGGCAAAGCCTACATAGTAGCCCTTATTGCGCGATTCAATGCTAAAGCAGAGATCTTCGGCAACCAGGTGCGGGAAGCCGCCAGCGGCGTCGTAGCATTCTCGCGATACCATCGCACCATGACCAAGGAGCGACAAAAAACCATGATGGTGCTTGACTGCTTGGTACGTTGGCCAGTGCGAATTCACTCCGATCGAGAAGAGATTCATAAAGCGATTGCGATTGCGTGACGCCTTATGATTTGCCTGCACAATGCCAACGTTTTTGTAATGCGCAAAGTAATCCAGGCAACGCGTAATGAAGTTTTCGGGCACAATTTCGTCACTGTCTAAAATCACAAAAAAATCGTATTGCGCCGTGCGCAAATAATTATTGAGGTTGCCGGCCTTGAAGCCGACGTGATCAGGGCGGCGCACTACCTCAACGTTGTAGCGCTCCGCAAATTCATCGATCTCGCGCTTATATTCCTCTTGCGATGAATCATCCAAAATCACGACTTTGTGGTTCGGGTAGTCTTGCCGCATGCTGGCAAGTAAGCTCTCAGCATTAAAATCATTGTATGTACAATACACCATTGCTACCAATGGCGGGTTCTTGATACCGTATGTCTTCGGCCACGCATTGATGGGTGGCGCATCGGTCATGCTTCGCTTGCGCACATAATAATAGAGCGTATACACGACATCCTTGATGCCGTTGAGCCAAAAATAGCCGATAAAGAGCGTGCTCATCGTCACGAGCGCGAGCACTAACTTACCGTGCAATTCCGACTGATGAATCGCCATCCAAAGCGGCGTCATAGTTGCGGTGAGTAACCCAAGCCACACAAAAATGATACTGATGTACAGCAGGGGTGATTTCTTCATAGGCATCCTCCTTTATGCGCCAAGTCACAGTGGCACCGGCATAGTTTCGCATCGATAGCTATGGGCGTAAGTTAATTATTTCGCTGCAACATATCTCAGATACGGTATTACTGCACCGCGCGTTTTGTATCTGTTGTCACTGGGGCGTCAAAAGTTTTTTGCTAAAAGATACACATGCTAGGGGTAGGTTTATGTGCAGTTGTATATAAGACATCAAAAAACGCCCGACATAGGCGTTTTTTGGGCGTAACGAGCGGGTAAGACTACGTGGTTTTCTTCTTAGAACCGAGCATCAATCGCGTAAGGCAGCCACTCAATGGATAGGCGATGGCACCTGCGACAATTCCGAACACAACGCCGCCGACGATATCAAGCGGACTATGGACAAATGCCAACACCCGTGACGTGCCAATGGCAATAGCTACCGCAAACAAAAGAGCACCGAGCACGCGGTTGAACGGCCATGCGCACGCTGCAAGCAGGGTGGAATAGGTCGTATGGTCAGACGGAAAACCATTGTCTGCACCATGCGAGAACCATGGTTGCACGTGCTTATATACAAACGGACGATCGTGGTAAAAGAAATGGCCCGAAACTTTAACCATCACATAAGCGATGGCAGCACCCAGTACCACCATAATGGCTAGTTTAACTTTGTCTGCGCGCGGGCGAAGCAGCCACAACACGCCGATGCTCAGCACCGGAATTACTACGAAATATTGAGCGATAATTTTGTCGAGTTCATGCATAAGCATCATTATATATGAACACGCCGCATAATAGATGCATTTGCCCGAAAAGAAGATGATCCTCCATCAGCTATTTTTAAGCAAAGATAGGCTATACTGAGAGGGAAGTTAGAGAGAGGTGATCCATCCATGAAAGTTGTGGTCCAAGTACCATGCCTAAACGAGGAGGCAACGCTGCCCCTCGTGCTTGAGAGCATTCCAAAAAAAATTAAGGGCGTCGATTCAGTCGAAGTGTTGATTATTGATGACGGTTCAACCGACAAAACAGTCGAGATTGCCAAAAAATATGGTGTCGAGCATTTTGTGTTTCATCCTAAGCGCATGGGCCTGGCTCGTGGTTTTCACGACGGCGTCATGAAGGCGCTGGAAGTCGGCGCCGACATCGTCGTAAATACGGATGGCGATAATCAATATCCGCAAAAGGATATCCCGAAGCTCGTGCAGCCGATTCTGGACGGACGCGCCGACATTGTGATTGCCGACCGCCAAGTTAAAAAAATTCAGCACTTTTCGCCAGCCAAAAAATTCTTTCAAAAACTGGGCACTGCAGTACTCAACCGTGCCGCCGGCACCAAAGTTCCCGACGCACCAAGCGGCTTCCGCGCCTATTCCAAAGAGGCCATTATTCGTTTAAACATCGTCACCCAGTTCAGCTATGCCATGGAAACGATCATCCAGGCAGGCAACAAGCGCCTGGCTATCGAAAGTGTGCCCGTTACAACCAACCCAAAGACGCGCGAATCACGACTCTTTAAAAATTCGTGGGAGCATATGTATAAGTCCGGCAGCGCCATTATGCGCGCCTACATGATGTACAAGCCATATGTACTCTTTATCACGCTCGGCGTTATTTTGTTGCTCGCGGGCGCCGTGCCATTTATACGTTTCGTGTATTTCACATTTGTAGATCATGCCCACGGCCTGCGCCACATTCAGTCGTTGATTGCCGGATCGGTGCTTTTGGTCGCATCATTTATTTCGTTTACACTTGCGATTGTCGCCGACCTCATTCGCATCAACCGTATTCTGGTCGAGGAGTCATTAGAACAAGCCAAGCGCATGCGCTTCGGCAAATAGCTTACCGGTCGTTTGGGCCTTCGATGACGAACGGCTTCGCGATGGTACGAAGTGCATTGTTAGCATCTATAACCACGCGGTTCTGCCAGTTCCAAGTGGCATCACTGCGCACAATGTAAGTAAGCGCGCCACCACCCTCAAGGAACACCACCAGTAAAAATAGTGATACGAGTACCGGCTTCGCCTTCGGCACTTTTCGCAGCGCAACTGATACCGCCGGCCCCAAAATTGCCGCCATCAAAAGCAGTATTGGCAGCAAATAGCGGCCGTTCACGGCCACTGGCTGTCCGGTGTACAGATACATCGAATAATCATCGAGCCAGAGCGCCACAATATACACCACAATCGCCAGCAAGAACACGTCAAGCATAGGGCTGCTCCGGCGAATTCGCCGCCAGTACCATATCGCACAGCCCAGTGCCGGCACAGCCACCGCAACCATTGCCCATTCCGGAATCGGCAATGGCAACCGCGTGTCATATCCACTCGCCGGGCCATTCACTGCAAAAAACGAACGGAACCACAGACCCTTAACCCACTGCGGCGTAAATACAAACAGCAAGCTATCGTCGGGGTCCGCCTTACTTTGAGCATAAGCATAGTCGCGTCCCCACGGACCGTACGCCATGCACGCATTTTCGTCGAGCACGGCATCACACGCCGGGATAGGGTTATGATAGCGGAGCATATTGATGCCGTAGCGCTGCACAAACAAGCCGGCGCTCACCACTAAAAGAATCACAAGCCCCGCTACAGTTTTTTTTGATGCAGCTTGCCAGCCAGCACGCACCATAGCAGCCACAGGCGCTTTGCCACGAGTATGCAATGCATGGATTGCGAGATAAACAATGTATATACAAATAGCAGCAAAGATCGGTAAAAACGCATATTTAATCAGGCTCGCAAGCAAGCACAAGCTGCCGAGTAACAAGAATCGCTTCAGGTCGAGGGTGCCTTGCTTGAGTTTTTCTACACACGTAAGAAACAGCAAGAAAACACCTGGCAACACCAGCAGCAAAAGATTGTCGTAATTGATATGCGCTGCCAGAAACGGCACGATCGGAATCAATACATACACCGCCAACGCTACGTGCGTCATTGCTCGCGAAACGTGTACGCGAAGGAGCAAGCGCCGGAAGAGCAACAGTGCGCCCGTAAACATTGCCACGTTCATGAGGCGCAATATAATGACTTGCGCCGCCTGATTGCTCGTGAGGTGTGTAAGCAATCGGTACGGAAAACTCATAAGGTATTGGTACAAATACGACGGATCACGAACGACTGCGCCAAACGCATTGGCATTAGGCGGCTGGCTTGCCAGAAACGGGCTCCAATGCGATGCATATATTTTGATGATGCCGAAATGGAAATCTTCGTCAAAGGCCATCGGATATACGCCCGAAAACACAATCCACAAAGCGTTCAGTAGGAAAAACCCAAGCACCAGATACAAAAAGGTGTTTGAACCGAAAAAAGCTGTGATCTTTTGGGTAATCGTACGCTTCATGAGAAATGCTGAGCTTTATTATACACATCTATCTGAAAGCAAGCTGAGTGCCCGCACTGAAGGCTCCTTGCACAAGGCGAGCCCCTGCCTGTATCATACAAGTAATGAAACGTCACCTTCGTCTCGTGCTGAGCATCGTCATTTTGCTCGCAACTATTGGCGCTTTTGTCTACTATTTGTCGCACCACACCTATTTGCTGGCACAACTGGCGCATACGCCCCCCATGTTAATCGTAGTGCTGCTCGTTCTGTATGCGATTTTCTTTTTGGCATTGGTGCTTTTGATGCGTGCGTCGTTGGACTTTTTCGGCAAGCGCATGGGTACGCAGGAAAACTTCTTGCTCAGTGCATACTCATCGCTCGTTAATTTTTTCGGGCCAGGACAGAGCGGCCCGGCAGTTCGCGGTGCCTACCTCAAAAAACGTCATGGCTTACGCGTCAAAGATTATATCTTTACCACGCTGCTGTATTACGGATTTTATGCAATTATAAGTGCGTTCTTTTTGTTCGTGGGCAGCCGACCATGGTGGCAAACAGTCGGTGTTATTATCGTTGTAGGCGCTGCGAGCGCGGTGGTCATTCAAAAGTTCGCCAAGAAATCGCGCATAGGCGAGCAGGGAGTGGGCCTTACTCCACGACACTTTATAAACATATTTTTGGCAACGGCACTGCAATGCGTCGTCCAAGTTGCCATATATTTTGCCGAGCTACACACCATCAACCATCATATTTCTTTGGCGCAAACGATTACCTACACCGGGGCGGCCAACTTTGCGTTGTTTGTCGCATTAACGCCAGGCGCCATCGGTATTCGCGAATCATTTCTGTTGTTCACGCAGCATTTACACCACATTGATAGTGCCAATATTGTGAGTGCCAACCTCATCGACCGCGCAGCGTATGTGTTGTTTTTGGGTCTTTTGTTTGTCATCGTGCTCAGTTTGCATGCCAAAGACAAACTGAAGCTTTCGCAAATCAAGTCGACTGAGGAACAAGCGTAAGCTATACTTATACAATTATGAGCATCAAGAAATTGACTGTCGAGCGTAGTTTGCCATGGATCCTCCTTATCGGTGGCGCTATTGGCTTGCTGTGTTCGTTTATTATTGCGTTCGAAGAATTTCATCTTATTCAGAATCCGCACTATGTGCCGTCATGCAATCTCAACCCGATCATCAGTTGTGGGTCGGTTATGGCGTCCAAGCAGGCACATGCATTTGGTTTTCCAAATCCTTGGATTGGGCTGATGGCATTCCCTGTGGTGATCACGAGTGGCATGCTGCTGCTAATGCGTACGAAAGTGAAGCGTTGGTACATGATTGGCCTTGAACTGGGCACTATTTTTGGCCTTGGATTTGTACACTGGCTGTTTTTCGAAACCGTGTATCGTATTCACGCTTTGTGTCCCTACTGCATGGTCGTGTGGATCGTCACCATTACGACTTTCTGGTACGTAACGCAGTACAACCTCAAAATGGGCCACATAAAGCTACCACGTCAGATGGCCGGGGTTGGCGTTTTTGTACGTCGGCATCAGCTCGATATTCTTGTGTTATGGTTCTTAGTCATCGCTGCGCTCATCCTCAAACACTTTTGGTACTACTACGGCAAGTATCTTTAGGATGATGCATACTCTGCTATAATGGTCCGAGTAACCATAAGCATATATGCCATCACCACAACACAAACTGCTTACTAAAACCGCCGAAGAACCCGCCCGTATGCTTGGACAGGTAGTGCTTGCGAGCCAGCGCGTCGCAGCGCCAGCGCATGCTGTTGCCCGTAAGACCAAAGATTATTGGCATATGCTCGGGCCAGGGCTAACCACTGGCGCATCAGATGACGATCCATCAGGCATTGCGACGTATTCGCAGGTCGGCGCACAGTTCGGCTACCGCTTTTTGTGGCTTTCGCCATGGACATTACCGCTGTCGGCGGTCGTGCAAGAAATGTGTGCGCGCATCGGGCTGGTAACGGGCAGGGGGCTGGCCGGTAACATTCGCATTCATTATTCCAAGCGTGTACTATACGCATGCACCGCGTTGCTTTTTGCCGCAAATGCCTTTAACATCGGCGCTGATCTAGGTGCCATGGCCAAAGCTGTGCAGCTGATTAACGGCCGCATTCCGTTCGCGCTGCTTGTCATCGCGTTCGCGTTATTTAGCATGACACTGCAAATCTTCACACCTTACGTACGCTATGCGAAATACCTAAAGTGGTTGGCGCTGGTGCTGCTATCGTATATTTTGTCGGCCGTGCTGGCACATCTGAATTGGAGGGAAGTATTTAGCCATTCCCTGATGCCGAGCCTCCATTTTACCAAGAATGAGATTTTGCTCGTGTGCGCCGTGCTCGGTACGACGATCTCGCCCTATTTATTCTTTTGGCAAACATCACAAGAAGTAGAAGAGCAGGTGTTGATGGGCCGTACAACCCTTAAAGAGCGCCGTCCAACCGATCCAGCCGACATCAAGAGCATGCGCATCGACGTGTGGTCGGGCATGTTTTTGTCACAGGTAGTGATGTTCTTTATCATTGCGGCATGCGGTGGCATTTTGTTCAAGCACGGCATTACCGAAATTACCTCGGCAGCTCAAGCAGCAGAGGCACTTCGTCCATTTGCGGGTAATGCCACATATTTTTTATTCGCCATCGGTATTATCGGTACTGGACTGCTCTCGATCCCCGTCTTGGCAGGATCAAGCTCCTATGCGCTCGCCGAGAGCCTGCGCTGGCGCGAGGGATTGTATCGCCGACTTGATAAGGCCTACGCATTTTACGGCATCATTATTTTATCAATGCTTGTGGGACTAGGCATGAACTTTTTAGGGATTGATCCAATAAAGGCACTGATTTACGCAGCAGTTGCGAACGGACTAGTTGCACCAATCATTTTGTTTTTGATCGTGCGTATGAGCGGTCAAAAGAAAATCATGGGCCACTGGAAAAACAAGCCGCTCACACGTATAGTCGGCTGGCTAACCGTTGCCCTCATGACTGCCTCCGGCATCGGCGCCCTTATCACCTTGTTCTAAAACTTGCGGGTCCTGGTGGCTCGTTGCCCACATGCTCAAACAAAATTTTTCTTGCAGAAAAATTAACTGCGCGTGTGGGGCAATCGAGCGCACCACCCACCCTGCTAGCCACTGTGCTTGCGAGAGGGTCCAGCGTAATGCAACCGGTTTACCCGAGCACAACGTGCCCGGAGTAACCCGCGTGTAATGCACTCTTGCAAGCACAGTGGCTAGCAGGCGCCACCGTACTATTTATTCGTGGCGAAGGGCGTCAATGGGGTCTTTGCGGGCAGCTTTGATGGCGGGTGCTGCACCAAATACAATTCCCACGAGCAGCGACACACCCGTCGCCACCACAATTGCTTGCCACGAAATCACCGGCTTCAGATCGGTATACGTATGCAGCAGCAAACTAATAAGCAGGGAAATAACAATCCCGATACCACCGCCCGTCACACTCAACACTGCGGCCTCAAGTACAAACTGATGCAAGATCTGGCGATTCGTCGCACCAATTGCTTTGCGCACACCAATTTCATGCATGCGTTCTGTAACTGATACGAGCATCACGTTCATAATGCCAACGCCACCTACCAACAGGGAAATTGCGGCCACACCGCTTACCAGTTTGGTAAGCAAATCAAGCACGTCGCCAGTAGCGGCGATGGTTTGTTTTTGGTTAAGCACACTAAAGTCCTGCTGGCCGCCATGCAACGTGAGCAAGTTACTATTCAGTGTCTTGATCGCTGTATCTGTATTCGATGCTGTGTCCGGCTTGGCTAAAATCGCATAGATCTGCGCATTTTGGTTCGTAAGCTGACTGGCGACAGGATACGAAATAAATACAGCGTTATTAAAATCAGCAACGGGCGAGAGAGGCACATCAGCAAAATCATCAAATACACCGCGTACAATAAACGTCTGCCCACGGAAGCTAAAACTCATACCCAACGGTGACTCCTCTTGGAATAACGCCTGCGCCGCGTGAATACCAAGCACTGCAAACGCCTGCGATTCTTCATCGCTCGTAAAGAACGCGCCGTATTGAACTTTCTGGTTTAGAATCGAGGGCAAGTCGGCGGTCGTAGCAAGTACCGGCGTACTGCCAAACTGCGACGACCCCACAGTAATGTCTCCAGGAATGGCGCTGAGCGGCGCCGACTGCGCGACATGTTTGGTTTTTTGAACAGTTTGCAAATCTTGCGCATTCATTGCCGGACCATTTGTAATACCACTAAAGAGATTCGTACTCGAAAGAGTTTTCTGGGCATTCGTACCGGTAATGTGACCTGGCCGGACGGTGATCAAATCTTTCCCAAAGTGGCTAATCTGCCCAGCAACTTGATGTTTGACACCTTCGCCAATGCCCACGGTCGTGACTACGGCCACGATGCCAATAATCACACCCAGCATCGTCAACAAGCTCCGCCACTTGGTTGAGCGCACCGATGCGATCGCCATCTTTACGCCGCCGCGTGTGGCACTCATTTTTTGGCCTCCGTTTTGCGCACTGGCCTCTTTTTGGTCGGTTTTTTTGCACGCGTCGTGGTGGCGCGCTTACCCTTTGTAGGCTTCTCGCGCACCTTCATAAGCACAGACACCCCAGCGAGGTCGTCCTCTTCAGACTTCGTAGGAATCGTGTACATCACTTTGCGGGCAGTTGCGGCGATTTCGCCAATGGGTGATTGCTCGTCGTGTACGATTGCACCGTCGTGCATATATACCACGCGTGTGGCATAGCGAGTGAGTTCCGGATTGTGTGTCACAAACAAAATAGTATTTCCGGTCTTGTGAATTTCGCTGAGCAGCTCCATGACCAGGCGCGAGCCTTCGCTGTCGAGGTTGCCGGTTGGCTCATCGGCGATGATAAGCTTAGGATTATTCACAAGTGCCCGGGCGATCGCCACGCACTGCGTCTGACCACCGCTTAGTTGGCGTGGATAATAATACTCGCGGTCTTGCAACCCGACGCGCTCCAGCATAGTACTCGCTTGCTTAATGCGTCTCGTTGCCGATACGTTCTTGTACACCAAGGGCAGGGCAACATTCTCGAGCACCGTTAGCCGGCCCAGTAAATTAAACGACTGGAAAATGAAGCCGATCGTATCACGACGAATCTTGGCCCGCTTATTCGGTCTGAGTCGTGCAACCGCCCGGCCATGCAGGCTATATGAGCCATGCGTTGGCCGATCCAGTAAACCGATCACATTCATGAGTGTCGATTTGCCAGAGCCGCTTGGACCCATCACCGCCACAAATTCGCCTTCATCAATAGTTAGACTGACTTCATCAAGCGCGATGTTCGTCGCGTCTCCAAAGCCATACAGCTTACTAACGTCTTCGAGTTGAATGATTGGCATTATATTGTAGTGTACCCTCGAATTTACAGTGTTCGCAAGGTGTTTTTGTCGTAAAATTTTCACAGGCGCACGAAAATAGCCAAAAAGCTATATAATAAGGGCTACTGGAGAGGTGCAAGAGTGGTTGAATTGGCACGCCTGGAACGCGTGTGTGGCAGCAATGTCACCCAGGGTTCGAATCCCTGCCTCTCCGCCATATTAGAACTCCATGTAAGGGATTATGTCAGAATCCTCCGGTGGATAGGGGAATTCCCGATGTTCCTGGTATCGATCCTTGTTTTCTTGGCTTAGAAATTCAACAATAATTGCCGTTTTATCGTCATTTTTGCGCGACCAATCCACAAGATCTTCGGCATCGTCATGTGGTGTGCGAAATGCGTGGCGTTTGACGGCTTCACTTATTTCTTGGTCGGTCAGCACTTCCGAACCAACATCACCCGTAACACCATCAGTTACAAGGATCATCCGTTCGTCGACTTGTGGGGCGAAGTGTCCGGTCTGGCGCACAACGCCGACGTAATGCTCCATACCATCTCTCGACACAGAAGTACCGAGGCTATTGGTTATAACATTTCTTTCACCCTCATCTTGCGTTACGAGGCGCAGGCCATCAGCCTCGCTATAACGGTAGAGTCGCGAGTCACCAGCCGAAGCCCATACTACGTGCGGAATTTCGCGGTTACCTTGCTTGACTGTCACGATTTCCGCAACCGTACCCGTAGTCGTGTTGCCACGGAGCATCTGGCCTGCGGCTTCGCTCGCTGCTTGCAAACGGTTACGCAAATGCGCTTCTGCAGCGCCAGCAGTCTCGTATGCATGGGGTGATTCGCCTTGCGTTGTCATAGTCCTCAGAGATTGCGCGATCATCGCTGCGGCTTCTCCGCTTCGTTCATTGCTGCTCACACCATCGAACACGCCAAACAAAAAGCCGTCAACGAGGCTGCGATCCTGCCCATGCGCTTCATTATCTTCGGCAACCCCTGCCTCGTAGCTAGCCGGTATGGCAATCGTTTCTGGATCGGTTTGCGTCTCGTCGCTCATACGTCGAATCGTTGCCACGTTCACAAGTACGTTTTCGTCGCTAAAATTCTCTACCGCCAATAAGCCGTGCCGATTTTCGTATATGGCAAAGTGGCGCTCTTCTACGCCATCGCCATCCTGGAATTCAA
Organism: Saccharimonadales bacterium (SeqCode); assembly: GCA_036263915.1. Lineage (GTDB taxonomy): Bacteria > Patescibacteriota > Saccharimonadia > Saccharimonadales > UBA4665 > DATASD01. Next base: position 35,480 of record DATASD010000022.1, read on the forward strand.
ACCGGTCCCCATTACTTGTCGCGCCCGTACCAATATAAGCAGCCTCATCAGGGCGGATGCCTTTGAAGCCTGTAGGGCTATCACTTCCTGGCGCAAAGGTTTCATCGATGAGCAGGTAGTCAGCGGCAAAACCTGGAGTCGCAGGATCGAGTTTTTTGTGGCCAGTCGGCGTCGTGGAAGAGTTGCGTAAATCAAGCACCAGAAATTGCTTGTCTCCGGCCTGGATACCAACATATACCTCAGCGTCAAGCCCAAGCTCGCGAAGTGTTGTCTCGCGGTCTAATAGTGCAGGAGAATCTTGAGGGATAACAATCCTGTCCTGGCAGTCCAGGGTTACTTCTGCAATCCCAGGATTTAAGCTTGCTGGATCAAGGTGTTCGGGGCTTTGCGCAAATTCGTGTGTCATAATATGCAAACTATAGCATAATTTCTTTTATAAATCAACGTCGCCTGGGCTATTCTTGAGCCGCGCTAAAAGGTCCGCGGCAACAATCGGGACCGATAAACCCATGGATGGGCTTGGCGCAAGCGTCTTCGGTGAGCGATGCGCGCGCAACCTATCGCCCCACAACCGAGCCTGGCGTTTTAGCCTGCTCCTACGCGTAGCATCACCAAAACGAATTGTTCGATGGGCATCAAACAAAATGCCTTGAATATAATCATTTTTCATGGGTAACCTTTACTTCGACCGCCGGACGAAAATAATTCTTACCGAGAGTGCCGTGCGACTCGTCAATGTCGAATCGGAAACGTCCACCTATACACGTGGCACAAGCTACATTCGGCAGAGCGTCGATATCTTTCAGTAACACAGTCCAGCTATCGTTCGTATCCAACTGGGGTGTCATACCAAGCTGCAGACTCAATGCTGCATATTCACGCACACCCAACGCTCGCGCATCATAATCGGCAATACTATACGTACGCGCCAGCAGCATCTCTTCTATAGAGATACATTTCTGGCCACACGAACCGGCATCAGCGACGAGTACTCGCCATTTATTATCAGTCTGCACCCGAGGGAGCAGTTCATCACTCATATAGTCGGGGCTCAGCGCTGTCTGCTGCTTACGCATAGCCTGCGGCACAGGCAAAGGCAACTCACTAGAGGGTGGCACCAGCAGCACGCACAGCGCTGTCAGCAAAGGATTGGCCGCACGCATCTCTGCCAGAATCTGCTCGGCACGAACAAGTGATGGTTTTAGATACCTAAAGCTCGGCACCTTGCAGCCGTATCGCTCCCAGCATGCAGCCAGCATAGTATATCGGTCGCGAAGCTGATCAGCCTTGCTCATAGGTTCGACGGTGAAGGAAGGTGCGCTTGCATCCGTGATGCTATGACGCCGAGTATATAATTCGGTGAGTTCCTTATGGATTTTGCTAATTTGGGCGTCGATACGCGAAACTTCCTGGAACTGGTTCAGCAACATAGACAGACATTTCCTGATTATTGGACTTTACAGATATAAACGGTCTCGAGAACTCGGCTATTCTAATACATGTTGCCCCGTAAGTCAACTCCTATGACATATTCACATGTGCTTGTATAGATTCGCGATACACATTCGGCATGTTCACATCTAGGGAGCAGGGGTATCATAGAAGTACAAGGAGGGCCTAATGAAGGTAACCAAATACGCACATGCCTGCATTGTTATAGAAGAGCAGGGGCAAAAGCTCATTATTGATCCAGGAGCGCTCACGCTTGATTTTGGCGATCTGGCCGGAGTTGTTGCCGTGGTATTCACGCACGTGCATTTCGATCATTTTAACGCCGAGCATATGGCGAATATTATGAAACAAAATCCTACTGTGCAAATATTCGGTACGGCGCAAGTAGCGCAAGCGACCCCTTCTATGCCAGTGACCGCAGTTACCGGCGGTACTGCTGAAACGGTCGGGCCGTTCTCACTGGCATTCTTCGGTGAGATGCACGCACTTGTGTACGAAAACTTACCGCAAGACCAGAACGTCGGCGTCCTGGTGAATAACAAGCTCTATTATCCGGGCGATTCATTTACGTTGCCAGGCGTGTCAGTTGAAACACTGGCCGTACCAACCTCTGGGCCATGGCTCAAACTGAGTGAATCTCTGGACTTTGTGAAACAAGTGCAGCCGACCGTCCGCTTCTTTCCGACCCATAACGCACTCGCTTCAGAGATTGGCGAAAAAGTAGTCGAAGATTGGCTACAAAAGCTCAACGACCACGTGGGTGGCAATTACCACCCGCTCAAAATTGGCGAATCAGCTGAGATTTAAGCGCTGATGCGCGTACCAACGGCTTCACCCTTGGCGGCTCGCACAATGGCGTCTGGCTCGGTTGCGTTGAATACTACAATTGGCAGTTGGTGATCCATGGCGAGCGCCATTGCCGCTTTGTCCATAACGCGGATGGCGTTGTCTTCGACCGCTTGCTGGAAGCTCATGTGATCAGTTTTAACCGCATCAGGGAATTTGGCGGGATCTTTATTGTACACGCCATCAACTTTGGTGGCTTTGAGCACTACTTGGCATTGTAATTCGAGTGCCAGATTCACGGCTGCGGTGTCAGTCGTGAAGTACGGCCGGCCAACGCCGCCGGCCACAATGACCACGCGCTGTTTTTGCAAATGGCTCACCGCGCGTCGATCAGTGAATTGGTCGAGCACCTGGTTGGCCTCGATGTTTGTCAGCGCCCGGGTCGGCACATGTGCCGAGTTAAAGAGATCAGCAAGCGCCAGCGCATTCATCATTGTCGCCAGCATACCGACATAATCAGCAGTCACCGGGTCAATGCCTTTGGTGGCTAGCTGCGCACCACGCGCATAGTTGCCGCCGCCGACCATAATGACCACCTGTGCGCCCGCGTCGCCAACCTTTTTGACTTCTCCCGCCAGCCAGGTACAAAAATCGGCATCAATGCCGCCGTCGAATTGTCCTGCTAATTGTTCGCCCGATAGTTTGAGTAGAATGCGTGTATACATACGCTTACTCTATCAAAAATCCTATGGCAGCACGAGCTAAAGCCTGACCTTCCGCCTCCATTAGATCCTTCGGAACATGGGTGTTGTCGAACCGTATAGGCAAGGGGACTCTTTCACCATACAGCTCAAAAGAGTATGCTACGACCTCGTTGGGTGCTATCTCTCCGGGTACAAAGCTCAGATACATATCTGGATCGATGTATGCATTTGGACGAAGCGGATTGGCATCCATAGTACGCCGGTCGGCAATACTTTTTGCTTGTTGTTCAATCTGCAGTGGAGTCGGTTCCTCAATGCCTGCGCCGCGCAATACTCGGTACGCTGCAACATCAACATCACACTCCAATACCAAATCAAGCCCCGTTTTCGTCCCGGTACGCGCCCGGAATTCCGCAAGACGATCACGCGGGTTACGGCCATCTACAATATACACATCAGCACCACTCTCGAGGGCATGCATGGCACTTTCGTAATACCACTCCTCGCCAGCCGCTTGCGTAATTTTGAGGCGCGCGACTTTACCCACAGTGTTACCAACCAGGGGATCTTGTAGGTCTCCCCATGGATACGTATCATCGTATGCTATCCGATCTTGGAGAACACCAGCAACGATAGGCTCCACTTCGGTAGGGTCATCCATAATATTGAGGTTACGCTTGCACTCCAAAACGCGGTCAATGGTCCCTCGATCGACCCGACGAAAAAAATTACCAGCGACACCAATCTTTGCTTGGTATCCTTGAGCCACGAGACCATCATACATAGCATCGCCGATGCAGCCTTTGCCGGTTTTGCTTTTGCCATTGATGTTTGCTTCGATCATTGCGCGCAATTGTATCGCTACGTAGTAAGATTTGCAACTGTTTTACGACCCCTGGAAATGCTATAGTAGAGAGATGAAGATTTACTCCTGGAACGTGAACGGCATTCGCGCTGTAGTACGCAAAGAACAATTTTTGCCTTTTATTAAGAAAGAAAAACCGGATGTAGTATGTCTGCAAGAAATCAAGGCCAAGCCCGAACAGATCGACCTCGAGCTACCAGACTACCGCATGTTTTGGTATCCGGCCGAGAAGCCTGGCTATTCAGGCACCGCTATCTTGAGCAAGATCGAGCCGCTTCAGATTATCGACGGCTTTCCGCAAGACATCATCGACAAATATAAGGTAACCGGCGACACGTACGGGGATCCGAACAAAGAGGGCAGGGTGATGACCGCGGAGTTCGACAAGCTCTTCGTGGTTACGGTGTACACGCCGAACGCCAAAGACAACTTGAGCCGCATACCTTTACGCGAAAAGCATTGGGACCCGGCATTTTTGGCCTACGTGAAACAGCTTGAGCAGAAAAAGCCGGTGGCGTTTTGTGGTGACCTGAACGTTGCCCACACCGAAGACGACCTCGCCAACCCTAAGCCAAACCGCGGCAAAAAGGGCTTCACCGACGAAGAGCGCCACGGTTTTCAGAACTTTATCGACGCCGGCTTCGTGGACACCCTGCGTATGTTTAAACAGGGTAATGGTTTTTATACCTGGTGGAGCCATTTCTCGAATGCACGGGCACGCAACGTCGGCTGGCGCATCGATTATTTTCTAGTGTCAGAGGCGCTCAAAAAGCACATCAAAGCCGCCGAAATTCATCCCGATATTATGGGGTCAGATCACTGCCCAGTGAGCATCACCCTCGATATTTAGCCCTGGGTTTCGGTTGGCATTTCTCGTGACAGATCCTCGCCCCCCAAGCGGCGGCTGAGTTGCCGTATTTCGTCTTGGTCTAATTCTTTGAACTTGCCAGTAACCTCATCAACTTGCACAACATTGGTCGGTTTGCCATCAGTATCGCGTAGGATAAATGCGTCAGGCACGCCGTCTACATGAGGGATTTGCTCGACACGAGCACCATTTAATTCCCCGATGCCAAGCTTGCCTGACTCAAGATACTTAACGTTAAAGTTGCCGGGGTCATCTTCCGGGGTAATACCTTCTAAGGTTTCTCGAAGAGCAGTGAGTTTTCCTGGACCAATATCGGGAACAGCGTTTGTCTGCGACTCAGGAGCTTCAGCACCTGCTATTGCCGTCTCGCCAGTCCAAAGTTCCGAAAAATCTGCTCCTTCCGGTACACCATCGACGGGTAGGGATTGAATTTCTTCCATAGACCCGTCGGTCGTTAACCCTTCAGGAGAAAAAGAGCTGGGGACTTGCAGTAATCGTGGTTCAAAAGGTTGATCACTCGGTCGAGCTGATTCCATCACGAGAAACTCCTTATGTTATATGAATACACCCAGGATACATCGAGGCTATGTAAATGCCAAGTTGCTGCGCTAGCGTATTAGCGCCAATGCCGTACTTCCGGACGCGGTCCAAGGTCGGGGTTTTCGTCAAAGGGACTGTACGAGCTACGCCCTTCGTTGCTTTGCAGGCTATAGTTCAGTCGGTGCACTTGTTCGCCATTTAACTCATGCTGCTTACCGGTTACGTTGTCGCGTCGAATCACATGCGTGCTACCGTCTTGAGCATCCTGCGTCACATAAATATCCGACGTCGGTCCCTCGAAGCCTTTGCCGCCTTGCGACTCGCCCCAAATGCTCAGGCGCTCTTTTATGACTTGACCTTCTCTTAGCTCCTCAGGATGCTCCATGTTGGTAGAGATCCGTTCGTATGGGCTAGAGTATGACTGGACGTCGGGCTCTATTTGACCGAGCAGCCCGCTCAAGCTTTTCAACTCTTCTTCGCTCGGCGGCCCGTTTGGATCTTCTTTATGTCCACTGTAGTCCTCGTACACTGGGGGTTGGTAGGCAACCTCATGTTCACCCTCGTCGGTTGGATCTGCTGCTTCATGGGTATACGGTTCGGCATCTACCTCTTGGCCAACCAGACCGAGACCGCTCAGGTCGAGGCCCTCTCCCCGTAGAGTCTCGCCAGTGGGCTCCGTAATCTGGAAATCTTCCTCGCTGCCAGAAGGGACATAACCTTCAGTATGTGGTTGTTGCGGTAGTTCGGGTCTTTCATTAGGTAGGCCAGATTCCATCATTTGGAACTCCTTATAAACGTTATATGAAATGAATACGCCCTATGGTATACCAAGGGGATCGAAATGCCAAGTTGCTGCGCTACGCAAGTAAATGTATTAGAATAGAAGTACCATGGTGCCAGATTATTGGTTGCGACAATCGCTTGGGTCGCCGCTCTTTCCGCAATTGGAATGGAGCCGCCCCGAGACAAAACACACCGCCGGCAAACTTGCTATTGTCGGTGGGAATTTGCATGGCTTTGCCGCGCCAGCTGAAGCATACGCAGAAAGCGTCAAAGCCGGTATCGGCACGGCGCGAGCGCTATTACCAGACGCTACCAAAAAGATTGTTGGGCCGCTCCTCGATTACGTTGAATACACACCAAGCACACCAAGCGGCAGTTTTGCACAGCGCGCATTGGCCGAAGTAAATGATCTCGCTGCATGGGCTGACGCCGTATTATTTGCTGGCGACCTCGGCCGCAATTCCGAAACCGCCATCTTGATCGAAAAATTCCTGGCCCAAGGCGAAACGCAAACCACCATCACCAAGGATGCAGCAGACTACATCACGAGTGCACCGCACACTGTTCTGCAGCGGCCGAACACCGTTCTCGTACTCAGCATTGCGCAGTTACAGCGGCTGGCCAGCGAAGCCAAATTCACGCAGCCAATCACGTTTGGCATGGACCTCATGCGCCTCGTTGACTGGCTCCACGATTTTACATGTACCTTTGCACCGGATATTATCGTCCGGCACCTCGATACGATCTGTGTGGCGGTGAGCGGGCAGGTGAGCACGACGAAGATCTCTGCCGATATGAAGATATGGCGCGTCAAAACCGCAGCACATGCAGCGGTATGGCTACTTCAGAACACCACCAAGCCATTCGAGGCACTCACCACGGCAATCTATACAATTGCATCCGGCGCTGCTTCTGGCAATGGCCCAAGCGCTGCACGCGCGTAATCGATTGTTGCTTCGGTACCGAGCAAAGCATACGCAGCGGTCGCCACATGTCCGGCCACTTGCAGCACCTGTGATGTCCGTTCATGTCCAGCTCCATGCGCCATTTCTGCCGCGCTATAGGCCGTAACCGCCGACCACAGCGCGCCTACTGAATACTTGCCGGCTGCGCTCGGGTGATATTCCGGGATATGCCGAACTTTGGCAATGCCCGCAAATGTCATATTCGCTGCATTCTGTGCGCCGATAATTGCCGCCGACGGGCGAGGCAAAACACCTTCATATGCCAATAGTGCGCCGGCACCGAGAGCCTGTATCTTATCACCTGTGGCATCGAGCGCTTCGCCAATGCGGCTTTTTGTGCCTGTTTTCTCGGCGATAATACCATCCAAGGCGTCGCCCGCACGACCAAGCGTCATGGCCACAATGCCACGCTTTTGGTTTCCTCTGGCAAACTCACGTGCACCCCACAGTACAGCGAGCGAGCCGGCCACCGATACGGCATTCGCCGGTGTGACAATGCCATGTGTTCGAGCGGCAATCCGCTGCCATATATTCCGTTTTTCGGGCGGCACATTCGCCCAATCTGGTTCTTTGGATACTCGATGCAAATTCATGTATGTACGATACCATACGAACCAACTAAAAAACCGACCACAGAGATCGGTTTTTTAGTTGGTGGGCGAGGAGGGAATCGAACCCTCACGAGCTTGCGCTCACAGGATTTTGAGTCCAGCGCGTCTACCAATTCCGCCACTCGCCCGAGAGGAATTTGCATTGGTAGGCCAACAAGGGTGTATTGTACTATACTAAGGAAGAGAAATCGAGCATAAGCACGCATTTTATGAATCCATTATTTGATACCAACCCCCAGCCGCCAAAGGACGATGACAAGAGCTATGTGCTGCCCAAGCAGCAAAAGCGTACTATCCAGCCGCCAGATACGCATGCCGCTCAAGCATACGAGGACACTACTGCCGCGCACACAAAAAAGAGCGACGCAAAAAAAGAAGAAGGCATGGACGCTGCAGTAGAACTTATTCGCCGCAAGGTAGATGCACTGTACGCCAAAGAGCCCAACGCCAAGGAAGAAATACAAGAGGTAGCAGAGGAACAGCCGCCGCGCTCCAAGCATCAGCAATTCATGTATGAGCTAAGCACCTCGGGCAAGTCGCTTGCCGATATCCAAACGGCGTGGCACAACTACTATGTAGCATTGTCCGATGACGAAAAGCATCAGGTGTGGCAGGAGTTTTACCAGGCAAACGAACGTCATCCGTCGCCCTATACGCAGTTTGCGACCAAACAAAAACAGCAACAGCAAGCCCTGTCGCACGCAGTTTCGCCAGCAACACATGGGCTTCCCGCAGCGGATGACGCGAAAGCAAAAGTAGTCATGGTGGAGCAGACGCCGCCGGTGTTACCGCACAAAGACGGCCGTAGCCGGCAGCTTATCAAAAAACAAATCCTCGATCGAGTGAGCGCTAACACGCGCAAAAAAGCCAAGGAGCATTTGCGTTCGGCAATCTTTGGCGTCAGCTTCGGACTCCTCGTTATTTTGGTCTTCTTGTTCGGATTTTTTAACGATGTCGTGATTGCGCCATTTATCCAGCCGAGCCGGCATGTGAGCGCTACGCCGATTATCCTTAGTAGCGCAAGTGTCGCTCCAACAGATCAAAATGAAGTGATTATTCCTAAGATCAACGTTGAGATCCCGATTGATTTCAGCCTGAATACTACCGATGAAAATACCATCGAAAATTCGCTCGAAAACGGCGTCGTGCATTACCCGAGCACCGTCGCACCCGGGCAGCTTGGCAATGCCGCGTTCTTCGGTCACTCGAGTAACAACATTTTTAATCCGGGTAAATATAAATTTGCATTTGTGCTGTTGCACGAGCTTGTCAATGGCGACATCTTTTACGTTACCTACAACGGCAAAGTCTACACCTACAAAGTCTTCCAGAAAGAGATCGTCAACCCTGATCAAACGTGGGTACTGAACGCCGTCGCCGGCAAATCTGCCACTGCCGCCCTTATCACATGCGACCCGCCCGGAACATCACTGCACCGATTGGTCGTGTGGGGCGAGCAAATCAGCCCGGACCCATCGGGTAATACGCAGGGTACACCTGCTGTAACAACCGCTGCAGCCACACAACTACCCAGCAACGGGCCGACACTCTGGTCCCGCTTCATTCATTGGCTATTCTAACTCTATTGATCTTTAGGGGTGAGCATGGCAGTACTCGTAAGGGGGTATTGAGTTGCAGCCGGCTTGTCGGCAGTGGCTGCGGTTTGGACAGCAGGTCCAACAACGTAAAGATATTTGTAGTTACGATCAAAGAAGGGGAGGTATGCCGGGTTAGCCGCCTGGAGCATTTGTTGGTTGATGCCATCGAAGTCGAACACCAAGACCTTGCCGTCGCTCACATACATGATGCGGTCGCCATCCATCCAGGTGGCATGCACTTGCGGAGCATCAAGCGGGTGCTTGATGGTGTAGGTGTAACCTTTTTCGGTCTGCACATCGTACGTGGCAAAGTGCGTACCGTTCTCGGTCATAATAAACTCGGCATTGCTTGAGAAGGCCACATAATTTGGAGCATCGACCTTCAAAGCTTGTACTGGTACGGCAACGCCTAGCGTTTTGCTTTGTAAGGTGGCCATCGGATTCTTGTATACATACACTTTATTCTCTGATTGACTGCCGGCTGCCATGTACCAGTCACCACTATATTGGGTGATATCCAGCAAATATTCGCTATTCGCGGGCACCTCTCGGATGTTGAACGTATCATTGCCCTGACGCACCTTTACGGATACCTGGTTAGCCGAAGCGCCGTCTGTTGTGGCATACAGCATGACATTGCTGCCGTACGATTTAAAATCAAGCACGTGCGTCAGATATGGCGCCGGGGTTGGCTCTTTGAGTGATGCGGTCATGAGCGTGCCAGCCGCTTGATCGAAAACGTAATATTGATCATATGCTTTGTCGCGAAGCGCAATTTGCGTGGGGTTCGTGCCCAATACCTTGGTAAGATTCTGGGACTGTGACGGATCTTGGCGGTCCAGCAAAATGTACTCGCTCAAATTTTGACCGCTCTTTTGGTAATTATGACGAAGGAGCACGTGACGATTGTCGGTTGACCATTCAACCAACTCCCAGCTTTGCGAACCGTCGGTCTTGGCTGTAAGGTCGGCTGGCAGGTCAAAGGCGACGGGCACCGGCTGTTTTTTACTGAGGTCGTACTGGTCAAACGACGTAAATGATGCCGCGTCCTGTACCAATAGCCAGTGGCGATCCGGGCTCTGCAATGTGATATTCGGCACTGCATCGTAGGCATGCGTCGTTTCTGTCACCACATTTTCAGGAAACAGGAATGGATAATCAAAATGCTCAACGCTACCGCCCTCGACACCGACGATGCGCTGCCACGGGCGATACCCATCGCGCGCCAGTTTAAAGCTATATTGTCCAGCAGGCAAGACCAGCCGGGCGCTGGTTGTATCTTTGAGCTTACCATTCATATATATATTGGCCGAGCCGGGCTGCGACGATAAAAACACCAAGCCGTTCTGGATAACCTTGCCGTTTTTGTAACTAAATCCGTACGATTGATACACCAGGATGGTTGTCGCAATAATCAAGGCGATACCAACCAAAATGTATCCCAAGATGAGTCGAATGGTATGTGCTTTGCGCTTTTTGGGGTCGAGAAAATCCATATATCATAGGCATTATAAGGCAAGTCTCTGTGTTTTTGCTACTTTTTCGCTCGGTTCTTGAACACAAAATGAGTACAAAATCGCTTGCCCTCGCGCCCTCCGGGCGGTAAGATAGATATAACTTACGCTTAGTCGAAAAAGAGAGGGTAACACTACACACCGTGGGCAAGACGACGATCGAATTGAACGGGAAGCAATATGACGCTGTAACCGGAGCGTTTTTGGGCGACGTGCACACGGCATCGTCGCGGGCTGTCATTCCAGCGCCTGTATCCGCACCATCCACGCCGCAACATCATGGCCGGGTTATTGATGGATTTATTAAAACGCCAAAAACTCGTCGTGCATCACCAACTACTCCTTCGGTCGTTACACCAGTAGCACACGCACCGCAGCAGCCAGCTAAAAAACATTCTGTTGCCGGCATTACGCCACTTGCCGCCCACAAGCCAGAGCATGCCAAGACTCTAATGCGCCGTGCCGTACTAAAGCCCGAAGCAAAGATGAAGCCAGCCATCAAAACGCAGGCACCTGCCGAAATCGCCGCTAAACCCATGCAAGCACTTGTACCCAAGCTTTCGGCATCGCAGGTTGATCCGCACCGTTTGCAACATGCTCAAACGGTAAAACGAAGTGATCTCGTGCAAAAATTCAATCGCAATAATCAGCATTCGCGCACTGCACTGCATGCGAATGCGCACGGCCGAGCTGCTCGCGTAGCACCACGCTACGAGCCGCTCACGGTTCAGCGACCAGAGCATCGGGCTACATCAGCGGCAGCTGTGCAACAGCGTCCCGTCGGGACGCCTAAAGAGCGCGACATATTCGAAACGGCTATCGCGCACGCTACGAGTCACGAACAACCGGCGCCTAAAGTTGCCCGTGCGCACAAAACACACCGTCACCGCGGATTTGTAAACACACTTGCGGGCATTACGGCAGTACTTATCATTGGCGGATTCGTCGCATATCTTAATGCGCCTACCTTAGAAATACATTTCGCATCCATACAAGCCGGCTTTAACGCCAGTATGCCGTCATACCGCCCGACTGGCTTTGCGCTCAATGGTGCTGTCAAAGCGAATCATGGCGTGGTCGCCATCAATTTTAGCTCTAAAACAACCGAGGATACCTTCAAGGTAACCCAACAGCCATCCTCTTGGGATAGCACAACACTCTACGACAATATGGTGGCCGTCGCCGGTGGCGCCAAACAAACCATCCAAGATCACGGCCACACCATTTACGTATATGGCAGTAACGACGTCGCGTGGGTAAGCGGTGGTGTCTTGTACCAGATCAATGGAAACGCCATGCTCACGAACGATCAGATTACTCATATTGCGGCCAGCATGTAATGCGCTCGCGTCAGGGGCGACTTTTTGCTAGACTAGAGAAGATATGAAACCTGCACGAACTCGATTTGCGCCGAGCCCAACTGGCTTTATGCACGTTGGTGGTGTTCGCACCGCGCTGTTTGCATGGTTGGTTGCGCGTCAAACCGGCGGTCAATTTATTTTACGTATCGAAGATACCGATCAGGCCCGCGAAGTCGAGGGCAGTGCCGCGCACATTCAAAAAAGCTTGCGCTGGCTTGGCATCGAGTGGGACGAAGGCCCCGACAAGGGTGGCCCATACGCACCATACATGCAGAGCAAACGGCTCGATATATATAAGGAGTGGGCGCAAAAACTCGTAGAGCAAGGTCGCGCCTACGCCGACCCGTATTCGCCCGAAGAATTACAGGCGCTACGCGACAAGGCCAAAGCCGAAAAACGACCGTTCTTGTTCCGCGATCACCGACCCGAACATCCGCCAGCGTGGGACGGTACGCAGCCACTTCGCTTTAAGAGTGAAGCGCGCGAATATGATTGGCACGATGAGGTCATGGGCGACCTGCATACCGGCCCTGAAGTCGTCGATGATTTTATCCTTATGAAGTCAGATGGTTTTCCAACCTACAATTTTTGTCATATCATCGATGACCATCTGATGAGCATTACGCACGTTATTCGCTCGCAAGAGTTCATTGCTAGCGTACCGAAATTTCTCAATCTGTACGACGCGCTCGGCATCGAATGGCCAATCTTTGCCACGTTGCCATATGTTATGGCGCCCGACGGCAAGAAAAAGCTCGGCAAACGTGACGGCGCGAAAGACATTTTAGAGTACGCCAAAGAAGGATATTTGCCCGAAACTATGCTCAATTTCCTGGCGACATTGGGGTGGAACGACGGCACCGAGCAAGAAATCTTCTCGGTGAGCGAGCTGATCGAAAAATTCCGTCTCGACCGCGTGCAGCGCGGCGGAGCATGCTTCGACGAGCAACGACTCCTCTGGATGAACGGCACTCATATCCGCGCGCTCACACTCGACGAACTGTACGCGCGCTGCAAAGATTTTTGGCCCGCTAGCGCAGGGGACTATGACGACGCCTACAAAAAGAACGTGCTCGGCCTCGTGCAAGAGCGTCTTAAATTTTTTGCCGAACTGCCAATGCTCACCAATTTCTTTTTCGAAGATTTGCCCGTCAACATGGAGTTGATTGATGGCAATAAACAGCTCAAAAAATTTGAGCATAGCGCGCTCAAGGAACTTCTGGAACAGAGCAGGACAGCCATTGAGCAAAGCAACTTTTCGGTTGACGATCTTAGCACAAAACTCAACAATCTTCTCGAGCAAACCGGCCAAAAGCCTGGCGTGCTCTTTAGCTTGATCCGCATTGCAACTACTCAAGCGCCCGCGAGCCCGGCGCTTGCCGAAAGCATGGCAGTGCTCGGCAGAGAGTGCGTTTTACGACGTATTGACGCCTGCTTGCAAAAACTCTAGCCCAAAAAGCATAAGCACTGCTACAATAAGTGCATGATGAATGATGTCACGCCACGTCCACGCGACGAGCACGACAAAAACACAAAAAACACTGACGCCCATCACGAGAGTCCTTTTAAGACGCCCGAACAAACTGCCGCCACTGACGCTACAAAAGAACCGCAAAGCAGCGCTAGTATGACCGATCATGGTAAACAGTCTAAAAAACACTGGTGGAAGCGCCTGTCTAAAAAGCAATGGATTATTATTGCCATCGTCGCTGCTGTGATCGTGCTTGGTGGCGGGGGAGCGCTCGCCTGGAAACTGACACACCATACCAAACCAGCGCCAGCCAAGATCGTCAAAAAAACAACACCCAAACCAGCACCACCTCAACCGACAACCGTAGCATCGACCCTCACAGGATTGCAGGTTGATCCAAGCGTTAATCAGCGACCGGTAACAGCAGTTATGATAGAGAACAGCACCGACGCGCGGCCGCAATCTGGCCTTGATCAAGCCGGTGTGGTCTTCGAAGCAGTGGCTGAGGGCGGCATTACTCGATTCCTCGCACTCTTTCAAGACACCCAGCCAGGTTACATCGGTCCCGTACGTTCAGTTCGCCCATATTACATTCAGTGGCTGATGGGTTTTGATGCATCAGTCGCCCACGTCGGCGGTAGCCCAGAAGGGATCAGCGACCTTAAAACCTGGGGAGTCAAAGATCTTGATCAATTCTACAACGGCAGCTATTACCAACGTATCAGCAGCCGCTATGCGCCACACAACGTCTACACAAGCATGGCCAATTTAAATGCACTTGAGGCCAAGAAAGGCATCGGTGCCAGCACCTACACTGGCTTTGCGCGCAAACCCGAAGCCCCCAGTAAAACCCCGAACGCCACAAGTATCGATCTGGCGATCTCGGGCTTCTACTACAATGTTCACTACGATTACGATCCAGCTACAAACAGCTACAAACGGAGTGAAGCCGGCAAGCCGCACATGGAAGTTGACGCTAACGGTGCACAAACTCAGATCCAACCCAAAGTTGTCGTCGCTCTCGTCATGCCACAGGGCATCGAAGCCGACGACCTACACACCAGCTATGCAACGATCGGCAGCGGCCAAGCATTTGTATTCCAAGATGGTATCGTCACCCCAGGGACATGGCACAAAGACGCCAACAACAAACAGTTTACCTTCACTGATAGTAATGGCAAGGTACTTGCGTTTAACCCCGGACAGACCTGGCTCACCGCCATGGGATCTGCCGGTGGCGTGACATACAAATAGATGGATCACTTACAGAAATTTACCAGTCAAGTTCGCAGCCACGTGCTCACCATCTTGTTCATCAATAACGTTTGCTTACTCTTGGCGTGGTGGCTCGGCACATATGTGCTCCATCTAGGTGAGTACTGGGTTATTGCGCTCTTAATTGGAATGGCATTATTGCTCGTGGTAGCGGTGGGATCGTTCAGCACCGACTATCTCACACGGCCGCTTAAGCTCGTGTGGCAGGCAATTTTGCACATCGCACCTGATACTGCCAATGTGCCAGCGCCCAATCTTACGCACGAACATTTAGGCCGCGAACTGATTACAAGCATGGTGGCGCATGTGTATCAGCTCGCCAGCGTTGCCGAAGGCATCGACAGTCTAAATCGCAAACAACGGCCTGATTTACACAGCGACTTTATAGCCAACAGCCTGCCGCTACCGCTGATAGTACTCGATAAAAATGAGACTATTTTGTTTGCCAACGACGCAATGCTCAAATACATCCACCGGACAGGCAACGATACCATCGGGCAAAATGTCTATTCGGTGCTCGATCTCGCATTTAATAACGAGCACACCTTTGACCACTGGCTACACGATGCCAAAGCCAACAAACCTGTGGCCACGCAGAGATGGGAACGCGTGCGCATGACCATCGACGAAAAGCAGACTATTCTTTTCGATATGGCCTCGTACTACAACAAAAATAATCCGCAAGGATTCGAAACCATGATTGTTCTCTTCGACCACACTGATCAATATTCGCAGGACGATCAAGCCATGAGCTTCGTCGCGTTGGTAGTGCACGAACTACGTACGCCGCTTACGTTACTGCGCGGCTACATCGAGGCTTTCCAAGAAGAGTTACAGGGGAAACTCGATCCCGAACTCGACGGCTTTATGAGCAAAATGAGCGCCGCTTCGCAACAGCTAGCTACCTTCGTGAACAATATTCTCAACGTCGCGCGTATCGAAAACGATCAGCTTGAGCTGCAACTCCATGAAGAAAACTGGAATGATATCGTAAAAGCCGCCGTAGACGACATGAGTCTGCGTGCCGAGGTGCGCGGTATCAAACTGAAGCTCGATGTTGCGCCCAATTTGCCAACCGTTGGCGTCGACCGCGTCAGTATTTACGAGGTCATCACGAACCTCATCGACAACGCCATTAAATACAGCGGCAGCAGTAAAGAAATCGAGGTCAAAGCATATCTCGCACAAGATGGACGCGTCGAAACAGCTGTGCAAGATTTTGGCGTCGGCGTGCCGGCAGGCGCTATCGATAATTTATTCGACAAATTTTATCGCAATCACCGCAATCGATCACAAATCGGCGGCACGGGCCTCGGCCTCTACCTCAGCAAGGCAATCGTTGACGCACAGGGCGGCCAGATTTGGGTACGCTCCAAAGAGGGCGAGGGTAGTACCTTCGGCTTCACCGTGTTACCATACAGCCACGTAACCGAAGCGCAAAAGAACGGCCAAGACCAAGAAGACATCGTCCGCGGCGCACACGGCTGGATTAAAAACCACTCATTGTATCGGAGATAGCTATGGAAAGCGACAACCTGCAGTCCCAAACGCCACCGGCCAACGGCCGCACCATTTTATGCATCGAAGATGAGCATTTTATTAGCGAACTGTACGTACGAGCGCTCACGCGAGCTGGCTACAAGGTTGATGTCGAGGTAGATGGACAACGAGGTCTCGAGAAAGCTCAGACCGACAAGTATGACATTGTTTTGCTTGATCTCATGATTCCGACAATCACCGGCATCGAGGTACTGCGCCACTTGCGCAATCCAGCCGAAACACCGAAATTGCATTCCAAAGTTATCATCACGACCAATCTCGAACAGCGCGATGACATCCGTGCCGACATTGAAAAACAAGCCGACGGCTACATCGTAAAAGCCGAGATCACCCCGCGCGAACTCGTTGCCTTCTTAAACACCATCAAATAATTACGGCGCCCTTTTTACTACAAAAATGGTTCGCATTCGCTGCGGGTGGGGACTATACTACAAAGTAGCCATATATGGGCTGTCGCGCAGTATATGCAAAGGCTTCCTCCATATAGACTTATAACGCGTTTTGGACCGCATACACACCAGCTCAGCGAGCAAGGCGTCCCTGCAGAACCCACATTTCAAGCAAGTTTCTTGCAACAATTCGCCCGTACGGACGGTCAGGCAATTGGCAAGCAGCTCTACACCCAAAAAGCCGTTCACTGGTCTAGTAAATAGCGATCAGATTCTCTTTCTATAATCTCTAAACGTGGGAGCTTGAACTATGGACATGCAAACGATAAACAAAGAGGTACAAGTAAACGCTTTTTACTTTGTGCGACACACCAAAAACTTTAAAATGTTTCCAAAAGAGGTCGAGGTAGACGGCGAGCGCCGTACCTTTCACGAATCAGGCCTGCAATACCTCATCCGCAAAGGCCAGCAGCTCGTCGAGCTATTCGACATGAGCGACGGTCGGAACACGTACCGCTTGCGCTGTGAAAACGGACACTGGACACTGGTCAGTCAGCGCAGCCTGGGAGTTGCGTAGCATGCCTGGGCCGAATGCAGACGCGGTTGTTGTGCACGCCGGATTTCCGAATCCGGCTACCGACACCAGTCTTGTAAGTCTCGATCTCAACCAATTACTCATTGCGCATGCCGTGAGTACGTTCTTTTTCACCATAGAAGGCAACGAGTGGGAGCGCGAAGGTATCTTTACTGGCGATATTGCAATCGTTGACCGGATCGTAGACCCACGCTCCTCGGACCGCGTAATATGGCATCACGACGGGCAAGGGGCATTTGCTATTTCACAGCGCCGAGCCGTTCCCGAAGATGCACGCATCTGGGGCGTTGTAACCGCTGTTATTCACCTATATCGTAATAGGGATTCCAATGCGGCCTGAACCGTTCGGGCATTTGCGCGAGCAAATCCTGAATTTCGTCGGCTGTATACATCTTGGGCGAGGGGTAAACGATATCGGGGTCGGGGTTATCGGGGCCGCTGTCTGCGTTTCGTTCTTGCACCCGTACGGCAACGTCAAAAGCGTCGACCATGCCCAAACTATGGATTGCGCGCATATCGCCGGCGGAAGGTTCCGCTGGATGTGCGTAGAATGATGCCCAGCCCAACTTGGTTGTTTTCA
Source organism: Saccharimonadales bacterium (SeqCode) (assembly GCA_036263915.1). Classification (GTDB taxonomy): domain Bacteria; phylum Patescibacteriota; class Saccharimonadia; order Saccharimonadales; family UBA4665; genus DATASD01. Next base: position 53,397 of record DATASD010000022.1, read on the forward strand.
TCGAAGGGCTCATCGAGGCCTGGAACAAGGGCGAACCAGGTACGAAGTCCGGCAGGTCTTTGTTGCGCGTAATGTCCAGAAAAGCCCTCTCATCGCGAGCATGCAGCTCCTGCCCAGCCTTAAAATGCGCACGCTCGTGCTCAACGATCTCGCCTATTTCATCGTCCGACCAGCTCATATGCGCCAAGTCGCGGGCAGCCTCCATCATTTTACGCAGCTCTTCGGGGGCCTCGCCCGCAGGATCGGAGATAACGCGATACGGCGGCTGCTCCTCAAGAAAATCCGTATCTATAAAAAAGATATCTGGCGCCTGGGAGATTTCATCAGCATGGGCGTACAAGTCGGCATTGGTAATGAATGCCGCGGGCTGCTCACCATAAAAAGGAGCATGTTCCAGTGCGCGGCGAATCTCGTCGTGGTATTCCTTCATTCGAAGGATTGTACCACAGCCAGGCGACCGCGCAACAATAATATAGGAGAAATATATGAGCGTATTTGCTCTCATCGATTGCAATAACTTCTTCGTTAGCTGTGAGCGGGTCTTCCGGCCTGACCTCGAACGACGGCCAGTTGTCGTGCTCAGTAGTAACGATGGCTGCGTCGTGGCGCGCAGCAACGAAAGTAAACGATTGGGCGTCCCGATGGGCGCGCCGGCGTTTAAGTTCCACGATCTTTTCCGGCAGTACCAGATCACCCAATTCTCGGCAAACTTTGAACTCTACGGCGATATTTCTAAGCGCATCACGGCGCTTCTCACCACGGTTACACCGCGCATCGAAGTCTATTCGGTAGACGAGTCATTCCTGGAATTGTCGGCGCTCGATATTCCAGACTATACCGCCTGGGGCAAGGTAGTCCGTCAGATGATCTGGGATATGATCGGCGTGCCGGTGAGCATTGGCATTGCACCGAGCAAAACACTCGCCAAGCTGGCCAGTGAGGTCGCCAAACAGCGCGAAGCATATGGCGGCGTAGCTGATTTTACGAAGGCCAACTCGATTCCCGTACGCATGGAGCTAGCCACCATGCCGATCAAAGAAGTGTGGGGCGTAGGCTGGCGGCTGGCACCAAGGCTCCGAGCCGAAGGAGTAGGGACAGCGCTGGCGCTTGCTGAGCTCCGTCCCCAGCGCGCGCAGCAACTCATGGGCGTTCACGGTCGGCAAATGGTAGCTGAGCTCAACGGTACATCGTGCCATGCGCTTGAACTCACCAGCAAAGTTGCCAAAAGTATTATGCGTAGCCGCACCTTTGGCGAAGATACGAACCAACAGCACGTGCTTGAGGCGGCCATTGCATCGCTTGGCTCGCAAGCCGCTTTCCGCCTGCGACGGGCTGGACTACTTGCGCGGCGTATCGGCTTGTTTACCATGACCAACCGCCATAAACCTGGCTTCCGTCGCTGGGTGCAAGAAATTACGCTTGCTATGCCAACAAACGACAGCGGCCTGATCATTAGCTCGCTGGTGCGCGAACTCGACCATATTTTTAATGGCCAGCAGTGTTATCACCGGCTGGGTGTTTTCTTATACGACTTCATGCCCGCAGACAGTCTGCAAACCGATCTTCTTGGTCAGGTGACGCCAGATCAGCACGACCGCGCCACCGCCCGCATGCAGGCGGTGGATCTCATCAATCGACACCACGGCAAGGGTAAGATCTATTATGCAGCCGAAGACCTAAGCAAAAACTGGCAGCCCAAACACCACATCCGCTCGCCGCGCTATGTCAGCAATTGGAGCGAACTGCCGCATGCCCGCATCGTTGTCTAGGTGTATATTTTAAGATGTTACTGAGCCGCCCGGGGCAGCGGCCATGCCTCGCTGGCGCCGTATTCCTGGTTACGTTGCTGGATGACTCCGGCTATATCCGGAAGATCGTATCCGAGCGAGTGGAGCGTATATAAATCACCCCGTGACGGCACCTCGGCGTTCGCCGCAATAGCACCAAGCGCGCGCTTTTCAAACTCACCGCCCAACGCCACAAATGCCCCATAATGCATGATCGGCTCGCCGCCCGGTTCTATAGGCTTGCGTGCAAATACAACACCACATTGCAATTCATCAGCGCCAACCTGCTCAGCCATCTCCGCATGGTCAAATTCATGCTTTACTACGTCATCAATCTCATACGTAGCAATATTGCCGGGGCCCGGATCGACACGACGGGGCACCTCGACGATCTCCCAGCCATTTGCCAGCGATGCATCGGCATATAAGTCGTGGAGCTCCGATGGAGTAAATCGATGTGCAAACACAATATGTGCCGGCGGCTCGGTTATTTCGAGGTTTACGCGAGCATCATCGGCTTCTTCCCGCAAATAATTATAGGTAGAGCCCGGCGATGCACCAAACCCCTCAAGGCACGGCGCATGTTCCATTGCCGTCTGAATATGTTCTCGGTAGCGCATTGCGCCGATTATCGCATACTTTGCTGCAGCGAGCTACGGGCAAGTTGAGAAAGCGCATGCAGCAACGTATAATCAAGCACTGTGCCACACAATGAATTTCATGAACCGATCGAGGACATACTCCGGCAAACTCCTTCCCAAACAGAGTGGGGCGTTGCCGCATTAGGCAGCAATGGTGACGTGGTCTTTGACCTTGGAGGCTCCGTGCCGTTCGAGGCACTCAGCATCGCCAAGCTAGGCATTGACCTTGCAGGGCAGCAGTTAGAAATAGGCAATCCCGAAGTAACGTTGCGGCCGGAAGATATCCGTCCAGGCAATGGCGTGTTGCAATATTTTCCCGAGGGGTACACCATGGGCTACGCTGATGCCGAACGCCTGGCGCTGAGCATCAGCGACAATACCGCATCCCGCATGATGACGCGCACGATGGGCGGCCCGCACGCGGTCAATGAGGCACTCAGTGATTCACCTATTGGTGACGCATTTGAACGCACCGGCCTTGTACCTACCGATCCTCACGACACCGCGCCAACTGCCCGCTATTTTCATGGCGATACCACTCCCGTGGAGGCGGCAATTTTGATGCGCGAAGTGGTCAAATATCCGCCTGCTGCCGAGGCGCTCAGCCGGAGTGATTTTCAATATGGTATGCGGCGATACCTTGATGGCGGGCCAGAAACGATCCGCGACCGTGGCTACGACCTTGACGTTGGTACCATTAAAAATGCACATGAGCGGGGCATTTTTGTGCCCGACGTTGTGTATGATCGGGTGCTCAGTCATCGGTATCCTGCCGGCATCATTCTCACCAAAGAGGGTACTGACGATGATGACGATCCCAACCTTGGCGGCCAGCGCCATGAAGTTGCCCAAATCGGTGCTCACACCGTAAGCGCCTTTAGCCGTAAATATGATTACCTTATTGGCGAAACGCCGTACCACCCTGCGCACAACGTGCATGCCGCAATTGGCGAGGTATTTCGCTCGTCGTTTAGCGATGCGGCTCACGAGGCTGCCGACAAATAATTATGGACCCGGATGCCTACGAACATCACCGCTTACCGAATACGCCAGCCCATCAGTTCAAGGGATTTCACATCGTAACGGATCAGGTCACTCGCGACGATCTCGCGACCATTTGGCGAGAGCTCGAGCGCGTCTTGCAGGCCAACGTACCAGGGGATATTGTAGAATTTGGCTGCTATGGCGGCACCACGAGTCTTTTTATTCGCCGCTTGCTCAATCAATATAAATCAGAACGACAGTTCCATGTATATGATTCATTCGAAGGGCTGCCACCAAAGTCAGCACAAGATATGAGCCCGGTCGGTACCGACTTCCAAGCGGGCCGGCTCGCCGTCAGCAAAAAAGATTTTTTGCACGAGTTCAAGCTCGCCAACCTCCGGCCGCCCATCGTTCACAAAGGATGGTTCGACCAACTCACCGCGGCCAACGTTCCGGAACAGATCGCCTTTGCTTTTCTCGACGGCGATTTCTACGATTCTATTATGACGTCGCTCAAATTAGTGTGGCCGCACATGACCGCGCACGGGGTTATCTTGGTCGACGATTTCAAGCGCGAAGCGCTGCCCGGCGTCGAGCGCGCCATCCACGACTTCTTTCAGAATAAATCTATACAAAGCCTGCGCGGGGAGCACAGCATCGGTATCATCCACGTGCCCTAAACGGTATACTTACAAAGGCATACGCCGCGCTATACACTCTCACGAACGGTGAGGGTTTTAATATATGTGTCAAAAGGAGGTATATGGAATATTCGCATCGCGATGCACATGAAACAGATATAACAATACCAATCCCATCCGCGTTCCCATCAGAGACGCCTGACATGCCCAACCCAATGATTGACGAAGATACTATGAGCGAAATATATCGTGAGCACGGCAGCTGGATGTACCGCATCGCGCAGAGGCAAGTCGGCTGGCCGGAAGCTCAAGACATTGCGCAGAAAGCCTGGGTTCGCTTACTCGATGAGAGTGGCCAGCGTGCCTTGGAAAATGCAGGTGACCTGCCCAAAGGAGCTAGACCTCTCATACATACTATTATCAAAAATCTTGTTGCCGATTACTACAACAACGCCTACAATCGCCGTATCGTATCGCTCAACCGTGGCGTGCCCACCCAGGGTGCTGAATATGAGGGTATTACCGAAGAATATGAGCCGCAGCCAAACCCAAGTGCCGAAGACGAAGGGCTCATCGCTATGCAACAGGATGGTATACACGAACTTTTGGGCAAGGTAGGCGAAAAACTATTCCCGCGCGAAAAAGCACTTATCGAAGGCATTATAATTGACGGTCAGCGCTATGCCGAATACGCAGAGGAGCATGGCATTACCGAAACCATGGCCAAAAATCAGATATATAAGCTACGGCAAAAGATTCGTCGCGTCTTTGGCGAGGATTTTGATGAACTTGATTTAGAATAAAAGTATGAAGATACATATTATAACTGTTGGCGAACCCAAGCTCGCCTATGCCAAACAGGGGTGGGATGAGTATCTCAAGCGCCTGCAACGCTTTCATCACGCGCGCGTGACGCACATGGCCGACAAATGGGCATACGATGCCGCGCATCTTTTGCAGGCTGCCGGCACCGCATACAAAGTAGCGCTCGTCATCGAAGGCGTGCAGATGTCGAGCCCCGCACTAGCCGATTTCTTGCACAAACGTTCACTGGAAAGCAGGGAAGTATGCCTTCTGGTTGGCGGTCCAGAAGGCTTGCCGCAGGCGGTGATCAATCATGCCGACCTACGGTGGAGTTTCTCGGCGCTGACGTTCCCACACGACCTCGCGATGGTTATCCTGCTCGAAAGCCTATACCGCGCCAGCACCATCCAAGCCGGCTTGCCATATCATAAATAACCGTTATACTTACACATGTCATGCGTACGTCAGTGCGCGTGTATTTTTATAACCTTTTTGTCGTTATTACCGAACTATTGTGCATCTATGTCAAAAGAATTTCTCAGCGAGCAAAATCAACCAGCGCAATTTGTAGAACTGCCGGGAGCCTGGGGACTTGGCCCAGGGCAGGTGTTGCCGTCACACTACTATGACCATCCACGGTACGCCGAAATAACAGTGGAAGGCCTCGCAGATTATTACGACACCCCGGGCACTCAGAATGTGTCAGCCGGCCTTTATCTGCGCACCGTGCTCCCTGGTGTTGAAGCCGAATCCCTTTCTACGGAAGGAAGCTCAAACATTGTGTTCGGCGATAACACCACCGCCTACAAAATACGCCGCGAGCAGCCACTGCAATATAGTGACGTCGAGGCCGAAGCCGCCGCAGTTGCAAAACTCTATGAGATAGGTGTCGGGCCAGAGCTCAAAGCACTCATTGATGCCAGCCCCAAGTATCGGCGGGATGCCTGGGATCATGCTCCTGACCCCCTCGACGACCAACCTATTGTACGCGTTGACGGCCCAGGCGCGTTTCCTATCCTTGCTATGGGGCGGCACGATCTCATGTCCCTCGACGAACTGCCCATGGAACAGATCATCAGCGACTACATACAGATTGCCGGAACTATGGAAACTCACAACATACTTCCCGTGGACATTGAGGTATATGCTGATCGGGATACAGGGCACGCCATCATCATTGATGCCGGCGTCGTCAGCCAGCTACCTGCAGACGAACCCCACAAAGCAGAGCTCATTGCTGATGAGCTTCTCCATTATTTCGAACCACTCAATGCCTACCTACCCGACACCGAGGATACCGCACTCGCCCTAGAACATGGCGGAGCCGAAGGTATCAGAGCGCTCCTTGTAGAACGGTTACAGCAACAGCGAGGGGAGGATTAGCGTGTCGAAAGAATTTTCCAACGATCTCGGCCAACCAGAGCAGGTAGCGCTTCCCCAGGCATGGGACTTAGGGCCAGGTCTCATAGAACCGTCTCATGTTCGTGATTACCCTCCATACCCGGCAGTATATGGCGAAGAAATAATTTCCGCACGGTTCAATCCACCTGCGGAAGAGCAGCAGGCCATGGCATATATGCACACTCTACTACCAGATGTAGACACTGAGCTCATCTCAACGAAAGGATCTACCGCTGTCGTGCTCGGCGACGATCGCATCGCCGAAGAATTCGCTCGATTTGCCGGCGTCGCCTTGAACGACGGCATCCGCCTGCAAGATGTCGAGATATATGCCGACCGTACCAGTGGCAGGGCGGTCGCGATCGATGCGGCATATGCACAACAACTTTCCCCAACCAAAGAAAATTCTGGTGTCATCGTATGTAGTCTCATGGAATCCTTTTCGCCGCGCGGCACACACCTGCCGAACCCCGAAGAGACCATTGCCTTATTTGAGGAAAGGGAATCGCTGGAGTGCAGGCAATGTTTGCCGAACGATTACGTATAAGAGAAGAGGGATAACTGTGTCAAAAGAATTCACCAATCAGCCGGATCAACACCCGGAATTTGTAGAACTACCCGAAACCTGGGGACTTGGCCCAGGTCACGTCGAACTCTCAGGTGCCCACGAATACGGCCCACCCGAAGGAGCTGAGCATATCGTCGCTCCGGTTGACGCGACGCGCGAACATCAGACCGAGCGAGCACTTGAATATCTGCACCGCGTACTTCCCGGCGTTGACGCTGAGTTGATTTCCACTGGCGGCAACTTCGGCATCGTTCTGGGCGACCAAGATACCGCCTATAAGATTTTGCGCCAACAGCCGCTGAACTATGGCGTAGCCGAGGACGAAGCCGCAGCCCACAGCAGGCTTGGTGAGGAAGGACTCAGCTCCGAGCTTCGCGCGCTTATCGACGCCGCGCCTGAGCATCGCAGCAGGTTATCTCATACGACCCGGCTCTTTGATGGCCAGCAGCCCATTGTGCGCGTCGACGGTGAAGGCGCAATACCAATCATCGCTACTGAGCGTCAAAACATCGCACCGATCAGCGACCTGCCGACTGAAAAGATTCCGGATGAGTTTGCACGGTTTGCCAACGTTATACTACAGGATGGCATCGATCTCAATGATGTTGAGCTATATTATGATCGCGACCAAGGCCAAGCGATCGCTCTCGATCTTGGCAAGGTCCGGCAAGTGCCCCGGGATCTTCCGGCTGGCAACGGCCTTATTCTCAACAATCTTTTGGCCCATTTTGCACCGCACATTGAAGTTCCCACACCAAGTGAGATCGAGCAGATCCTTGCCCAAAACGGTCTTGACGGTGTGACCGCACTATTACGCGACCGCTTGCAACAAACCGAAACAGACTAGCCTTTGTCGTTGATCTGTTGTGTCGCTTCGTACAATCCATGCCCGGCAAACTCCATGATCACTCCTCCTGGTTTTTTACTTCGTCAATCGCTTCGAGTAACCCCTGTTCGCTTAAAGCCCAGCAGGTAGGATCGCCCTTATTAGTGATAACGCCATGGCATTGAGCTATACGCCGTAAAAGCGCCAGCCGTAACTGCTCGGTTAAGTAACCATCCTCGGCAATCTCTTTGATCTCTTGCTCCGCAATGGACCCCCGATCAACTACTGTCATGCCGGTGAACAACACATCTCCCGAGCTTGCAATGCCTTTTTGCTCCAAAAAAGATCCGCTCACGAATGTCATGTCGTCAATCCCTTCGACTGGTGTATCGGGTTCGCCGATCTCTTCATGATGTACGCTCAGCTCAAAATGAAAATCCCTTATATCTTTGATACTGTCAGTTTCAAAATTGTAAGCTGGACACTCCGGCGGTACAAATAGTGGTCTAGGTCCAATTTCCATCAAGCCCTCCATAGTAGTATTGACTATCATATGGTACTACGCTTATGCCAAAAAGCTACCATAGTAGGCTGTCAATGTCGGGAAAATTACCGCGCTCAGGAGGTATCGGCTCGGTCCTAAATGAACCATATTGCTGTACATCGGCGCCGCAGTGTTGTAGCATATCATTCGTTAGCTGCTCAAATTCATTGCGGGCGAGCGGAATCTCTCCAGGAACTATTTCGTTTGGATTTGTGTAGCGGAATTCAAGCATATACAAAACTATATAAGTTACTTTAGACAACAGGTCAGACTGTATTTTACATTAACATATAAATATTGTATAATTAACATATACCATGAGCATCGAGATAGGCAAAACCCCAGACGAACTCCGCTCCATCCGCGAAATCGCCGAACAAATACCAATCACTGGCGATTTTACATCGTACTTGAATGATGTAAATAACGACAACATACCAGATATAAACGAGCTTGAGGCGCGACTTAGTCCTGAGCCAAGCGGCTATGTGTATGACAGGGGTCAAGTACTGTATAAGAATGGCTCTGCAGTTCGGGAAACGCGTCAAGTTACCCCAGACCAGCAAGAAATTATTCGCACCGAGGCAGCCTGCAAAGCCGCAATTAACGCCAACAACGAACGTGCAAAAGGCTTCCTAAGCTTTTCGCGTGACGTCCGAAGCGGCGAAATTCCAACTGCCAGAGAGCTTGAGGCGCGGCTGAGCCCAGAAGGAACGTTCGCATATGATATTGATGGTAGGCCGTTCTACAAAAACGGCCTCATCGTTAGGGAGCGACGTCAAGTCACCCCTGATCAAAAAGAGGCCCTTAGGCTCACGGGCTCATATGCCGATGCCGCAAAGCAAAACCAGACAAGCATAACCGACGCCGCCTCGTTTGCGAGCGATGTCGCCCAAGGCCGCATTAAGTCCACGGAAGAACTAGAGGCCCGCTTTCAATCGGAAGGCACCTTTGTCTACATAGATGGACGGGCCCTCTACAAAGGAGGCATACCCGTCAGGGAAATGCGACAGCTAAAGGACCAGGCGCTGCAAACAATACTGCAAAACGACTGTGGAGAGCTGGCCCGTGTTCGCGAGGAGGCCCTTAACAGCCAAGGTTATGCAAGTTTTTTACAGGATATCGTAGACGGATCGATCGAGTCCGAAAGCGAGTTAAGAGGACGACTTGATCCATCTGGTACTTTCGTCTATACCGACGATGGTAGACCATTCTATAAGGGTGGCGTTATAGTACGAGAAATGCGCAGCGTCAACCGGGAGCAGCGAGCAGCACTCTTGGCAGCGCAAACCGCAGTAGCAAAGCTCTCTGCCGTGAATCGCAAGAACCTCGCTAGAGATTTGCGGGCCGATGGCAATGCAAGTCGACTTAACGAGGTGCTGGAGGCGCAATACGCCCAGGCCATGACCGCTACGGACGCCGATACGGTCAAGGCACAGCGACAAGTAGTCAACGACGTATCACGCACGTGGCGCCGAGCGCTCACGGATACAAAAGTATACGACACTATCCTCCAAAGCGGCGGTAACACCGAAACCGTATTCCGCCAGCTGCGGGACGACCCAGAAGAAGACCTCGCTGACCGCCGTCGCGCTGAACGCCTAACCGCAGCCTGCTACACCGTACGCCGTGCAGTCACTACGTCGCGCATCCTTTCCGGCCTCTCGGAGCAGCAAAATTCCATCGACGCTACGCTTAGCGCTCTTAATGAATTCGCCAATTCACCAGATCCAGCAGACCGCCAGCGTGCTGCTGCCCTTACAAGGACCGCTTACAACGCTGAACTCATACGCACCCGTAGCGAACTTCTCGATACGCTTTTTGATGATAAAATTGACCTTTCAGGATACACACAAGCACTTGGTGCGCTTAAAATTCGCCCCGACGTTGACGGTTTTTCATATGACAAGAGGTTACAAGAGCTGCGGGCCAGTCTGAGACCTATCGAGGGAGCCTTTAAGCAAGCTCGTCTCGACCAAAAGGTGTACGACTTGCAAAAGCAATTTGATCAGCAACAGCCTAACGAAGTCGTTGAGGTCATCCAAAAACTTCAAAACGAACTGGGTGGCGACACGCGTCTGGCCGAAACGCTGACGGAATATTACAAGTTGTATCTCACCAGCCGCCGAGAAATACGTAGGGAGGATTACGAGCAGGTCTTTGGATTTGAAGTCGCTGCGCTGCGCGAAATGATCGCGCCGGATTATGAATTCGATCAAAAGCTTGGCACCAACCTAGAGGCAGCCAAAGTACTTGCTAGCAAGTTCAGCGAAGTCGTGCTGCCGCTCGTGAATAGCCTTCGTGGCGAACCGGGTTTTGATACCCGCGTCGAACGTTTCTTAAACGACGAGGAAGGGCAGCGCACCCCGCGCAATCGTTTTATTCAAGATGTTGAACGTTTGGCTGCGCAGCGTGACCTTACCGATAACGAACGGGCTTACCTCGAAAGCGTGCAAACGCTGAGCGCTTTTAATCCATATCTTGTTGCAGCGGCCAATGTAAATCCAGGCCTAACTTCAGCATATTTAGAATCTTACTTCAAACGATTATCTAACGAGACAAAAGAAGGGTTAGATGGCAGCTACGTGCCGCTTCTCCAGATTGGTATGGGACCGAACGGCCTAGCATCGCTTGGTGAGGTGATGCGCATGCGCCCTGATGTAGCTCAACAATTGCTCGTTGTTGACGAAGCCGAACTCCCCGGCGGGCCATTCGCTATTCCAAAAGGCTCGGCGTGGGATCTCAACAGCGCAAACAGCAGCGGATTCGATGGTCCACGATTACCAGATGCTGCTGCTTCCGGATCAGAAGACAAGCGTGTTCGGGATTACGGCAGCCCATTGCGCTGGTATCCGGGTGAACGCTCGGGCAATAACGTTACACGACCGGGCAGTATCAACACGACCGTTGACTATCTCCTAAACCCAGACGTTATCTCAAGCGGTCGTTACCCAACCAACGAGGACATGGCGCTTGTGTTGCAGTTACAGGCCGGCATGCTCGTGAATAAAGCAGCACTGAGCACGAGCGTACTCGCTGTCGAGGATGCTCCGGCGGATGCTCCTGGCAAACTACGCGTTATGCTCCAGTATCGCGATACCGATGGCACTGCACAAGTTGCCGACGTGTACACCGATGGCATCGTCGCTAGTTCCGGATTAGGCCGACCAAGTTATGGCATCGACCTCACCAAATCGCGCGCTCGGGGCGTCTTAGCCCAAACGGCCAACGTTAAAGGCTTCCCCCCGCTCAGCGACACGCTCACTGCGTTCAAAGCACTTGCCAGCAAAGAAACCGATTCACCCATACCAGGCAAAACCGTGGTTATTTACGGCAATGGAAACTCGGCCGACACCCTCGTCGAATACCTCGGTGGATTGTTCGAGAGCAGCAACCCGAACGTCCGTAATATCGAGAAGATCTATCTTGTTACGGATGGCCAATTAAGTAAGCGCCCGCGCTATTCCCAGATTTCTGACCTCCGTGCTCGCAACGGTCGCGAAAACCTCGTAGAAATCGTGCCGTCGCGCGTTGGCGATATCGACTTTGCCACTGACGGCAGCAGTACAAATAGCGCTTCGACGCTTCGCCTGTTCGACAAGAACGGAAACGTCGTACGCAACAGTGAAGGGCGCGACATTGAGGCCAACAATGTGATCGCCGCAACTGGCTTCCAACCGGCTCTCGCCGACGCATTAGCAGGCCTAGGCGCTACTACCAAAGATGAACGGGGTAGGGATCGCTTGCAGACCAAGCCGGTTACATTGCCGACCGCATCAAATGTGAGGGTGGCCGAAACAGTCGATGGTCGCGACAATGTGTTGCTCGTGGGCACAGGTTCAAAAGCCGGCTTCGATGTAACCGACAAGCTCTTGCAGCTACCATCATTGGCCCGTCAGGCACTTTTGCGCAATGGCGCCGAAAATGCGGTGGCTATCGGCTTCCGTGCTCCAGATACACAAGCAGCTGTTCGTTTATATCTTGAGAATAACTATCGCACCACCCGAGTCATTCCCGATGAACCTGAGCGGGTTCTGATTGACGCTGCCGAACAGGTTTCAGCCGGTACTGCACTACGTGTAGAGCCACCAAAAGGCGGCCTCCCGGCACTTCGCCGCGATGTTACATCTGGATCAGAAACGCTTTCGCCACTCCTTTTGAACCCACTTGCGAACGTCAAGCTTGTTGGCGCTTCGAACGCTACGTACACTGCGCAGCTCACGCCAAAAAACGGCGTAGCCGAGATCACCATCGATCAAGATATGCCAGCGGGTATTGCCTCGATCCTGAGCAAGAGCGCGAGCGATCCGTACTTCCAAGCATATGCTCGCAATGCCATCCGCTTGCGTCGCGACTCCGCAGGCGTAAGAATCAAGCTCACATTCCAAAATGGTCGCCTCTTATTCAAAGAGAGCTACGCCCAAGCAGTATAACTGATTTAGCTGTCCTCTGGGAGATCCTTGAAGAATAGGTCGGCGTATCGCTGGTGATCGGGCACTTCAAGTGCGTCTTCGACCGCCCACAGCAACGCGAGGCTCGCGGGGCGATTCACGGGGTAGGGCAGCTCTTCTACCTGACCAAGCGTCAGACGCCCATGGGTTCCACGGTAAATGGTTTCGGCAATTTCCGCGCGGGCATCAGTGTTCTGCACGCCTGCATTTGCATAGTCAACAAACATACGGAAATATCGATCGGGCGGTATCCCCAGCTCCTTCGCAATCAATTCGAGCGCTACAGCCGCCGGGGCGGTATTAGAATGGCAGTTATCAAGAATATAAGGCGCTACCATTTCTGGCAAGCGTTGCTGCTCGCTGCTATCTGACGGCCGAACCAGATGGAGTTTATTATTTACAAGCTTTCCAAGCCCTTCTGCAACCGCCTCCTCGAGAATGGTCCCTTTGACCTCGCCATTGGCTTCATACTGCAAGCCGCCGCTAATGGGCCAATAATCACTTTTAAACGTGTACTGGGTATCGTTCTCTTCATCTACTTTGGTTTCCGAAGTGCGGTTGAGGCTCACCCTATGCATATTCAGGTGACCGATTTCATGAAGGAACGAGGTAGCGCGAGGTTCATCCGTAGGCATTTCTATACGTGACGTAAATTTGTTGGCGCGGCCGCCCCATGTACCTTCAGAGTCAGGAACTTCTTTAAGTTCTTCGTCAGTCATTCTCGGCTGCAAACCAGTAGCATCATAGAATCGCTGAAGCTTTATATCTGTTACATTTGTATCAACACCGTTCATTTCGTCTGCTGTCTTATCCGGAGGCGTTTCTATATACTTTACGGTCGGCGTGCCAAGGGGAATTTCTGTAATGTCGGCATATCTATCAAGCAATGTATCGAGGGAGAATGTACGACCCTCTTCTACGTCATGAAATCGGAGCGGATCACTTTCTGTTATCTCAGCTTCCAGAGCCGTGCGAAGTGTTGCGCGCGTATACACATTGGCCGCTTCAGCACCCTCCAACGTGTTTAAGTCGTTGTCGATCATAGGGCTTATAGATAGAACGGGATCTGTGGGCTCGCCGGCAAAACGGTATATTTCACTGCTCATGACGTATATAATATCATTAAAATTGTTAATTTCAATGTAGCGCGGCCCCGGTAGATCCGGAACAGCCAGCCTAAAGCTGTTCGCGGTAGAGTGGGCGCATGGTTGCATACAGGCCAGCGAATGCAACAAGGCTATCCATATCGAGCGGGCGGCGTTCAACTTCGCCATCGATAGAAATCTCAGCTTCGCCAGCACGGTACACCATGAGAGGATCGCGGCCAAAATTGGGCCAATGGCCGGTAGGTAGCAAGGGTTCCGAGATACTTCCATCAAGGTCCACCTTTGCATAATTGCCATTACGGTCGCGCACTTCCATAACTGTCCTGCGTGCAAGTGTCACTTCGTCTGGTTCGAAGGATCGTACGCCTGTATTTTTGACGGGCTCGTTGAACTGTAGTGTATGCGGTTCAATGACCACACCGAGCGTACCGACCGTTTCCGCAATTGGCTCGGCGAGGGCCGAAACACCGCGGTGCAATTGCTCAATAATATCGTAGCCTTCATCACCCGGCAGAATTAAACCTTCGCGCGCCGGCGGCGTGGGACCAATGCGCATACTTTGAGTCGTAAGGCCATCGGCACCTACTTCTGGTTCTTCGACAGCCTCTATAGCGATCACACCGGTGTTCTTATCGTTACCGGTTTCTACCCGCGTAGGTAATTCATCGCCGAATATACCTTCGGGTGCCTGGGCAGTAACGGTAAAGCCTTCGTACCCATATTCCATTTCAGGGTAGGCGGTGATTTTGTAGCCATCCGGCCCGGATGTGATTGCGATGCCATCAGTAATATCCCGCGGTCCAAAGATTGGGCCAGGGATATCATAACGATTGCGGAGTTCTTGAATAGGTGGTATTTCCATACATACTAAGCTCTTAAAAGAAAATCATAGCATAATTATAAGATAATACAAAGTTTGACCAGCTGAGCATGTGGTTACGATTACGCGAGAAAATCTTCCAAAATAGGGTAGAGGCCCGCATAAGATCTGGGCGCTTTTGCAGATCGCGGGGGTGAGCCCACATGTGCTCGGTACTTTCGTTTTGGTCAAGCTCCAGCGTCACGTCTTTGGCCAGCGTTTTGAGAGTAAACACTTCGAACGTAATGTCCAAGTCAGCCCGGTCCCAGTGGTATGTCTTGAGAAATCGGAGCTGGGAAGGGTCGATGGCATGTCCGATTTCTTCTTGCGTTTCCCGCGCGGCCGTTTGGGTTTTATCTTCGCCGGGATCAACCTTGCCGCCCACCAAACCCCATGTGGTGCCTTCGGGGTCGCGCGGATGTCGTCGGAGCACTAAAATTTCTCCGTTCTCGTTTTCAAAGATAACGCCAACCGCGTGTACTTGCCTTGCCATGCTACTCCTTCGCTTTCGCAAGCTCTTCAACAACCTGCATGCCTGGAATTTTATGAAGCTCCTTAGGGTCGAGCAGTACCTTCGATGAGCGGTTTCCGCCGCCCATCACTACTTCGCTGCATGCCATAACGTGCGCATCAACGTACACCGGAATATTGTCTGGCAGGCCAAACGCGGTCACGCCGCCATACTCCATGCCCGAGAGTTGCAAGGCGGCTTCCATCGGCGCAAACGAAGCTTTTTTAGCGCCCAACAACTGGCAGACTTTTTTGTTGACGTCGAGCTTGGTGGTCGCCAGCACCACACAGCACGCATACTGCACGGGATCGATTTTACTCACCACAATGATGGCGTTCGCGGATTGGTCCAGGTCAAATCCGTACTTTTCACAAAATGCAGTCGTATCCGCCAACTCCGGATCGCATTCGAACACTTTGTAGATAATGTGATGAGCATCTAGTGATTTCTGAACTAAAGGGAGGAGCGCATTCATGACCATATAATATCAGAGAGCTTGGTCTGATTCGGTACGTTTTCGGTAGCTACCCGCAAACTTAGCGAATACCACGGCAATATTGGCGAGGAATATATAGAATGGATACACGAGCAGAGCAGGGTTCATTCCCCCAACGGAAATCATCGCCAGCACGCCCGCAAGTGCGACCATTGCCCACATAGCGTACGTTTCTGTGCGCGGATTTTTGTACGGCAACCGTAAGCCATGCGCCCGATGCGTCAACAATGATCGTCAGCAGCAGCGCTATAGCCGCATGTCGCGTCACGTACCACAGGAGCAATCCAATGCCAGCAGTCAGTAAACCAATCTTGTCTCGCCTTGTAAAACCACCGGCGCCGTAGCGTAGGGCGAGCAGAAAAATCACTACAGCTCCGACGCTGTCGAGGCCCGTAAACCACAAAGAGCTGTGCGCGCCTTCGGCCAGCTGCGAAAAGAAAGCGATGCACGCCAGCACCACCCAAATAAACCAAGAAACACGCTCAGGTTTGGCATCGCCCTTAAAAATATCGCGGACATAGGGGACATACGCGACCGCCGCAAGAACGCCCGACGCAACGCCGATAAACTGCAAGATACTCATGCCCGCAGTATACCAAACAGCCCAGGGGAACGTATATGACCTCTAGTAGCCGATATTACAGCTCTAGAATCTTCGGCAGCCGCAACGCCCCCAGTATAATGCCCGGTCCATGGCCGAAAGCTAGCACTCGGTAGGTACGTACACCGGGAATGCCCATGGTAGCCCGCGGTACGACGTCGTCGGCCCATTGCTGCACAATGGTGATGCGCTGTTTGTCTTGCTTGGTGAGCTTGGGTATGGCTACATTGCCGCAATAGGATACGGCGTCAAAAAAGCTCTGGCTTTGGTGCTTTTTGCCGAGGTAGGCCATGTGTTTCAGACTGCGCCAATCCCACCAGGGGAGTTTGGCCGGGTGCAGGCGGCTGCACAGGGTGACGACGCACAGATTGGGATCGTGCAATTCGGCCAGAATGCTCACTGCCAAACTGCCGCCAGCGCTAGAGCCGACCAGCACAAGTTGGCCGTGCTGTTTTAGTTCCTGCTTGGTGCGTTTGAGCATACGGGCAAAGAGGTCTTGGAACGATTCGGCGGAGCGCCAGTTAATCGGCACATGGGTTACTTCAATGCTGCGTTTGGCCAGGAAGCGCATGACCCATTGCTCGCGAGTGCGGGTGTGGCCGGAGCCGAGGCCATTGAAGTAGAGGATGTGAGTACTACTGCTCATGATCTATTGGGTCACCTCTTGCGAAGTCGCTAATGCTATTCAACGTCTTCAGCTATGTGCCTTAGCCCTCAAAAGTTATATGATGCCTAATCTTGTTCGACTTCAGCAATTTGCGGAGTAATCGCGAGTAAGCCTTCAAAATGACCCGCTTCAAATATGTAATCTTTGAATTCAGCTGGCAAGTCATTTAGTTCTTGGCCATCAATGCGTCGACCCAGCAAGAGTTCGGCAGTTCCAACCCTATCATCAATGCTCGGTGCGGCCTCCCATTTGGAACGTGCTGCTGCTAATATGTCAGTAGCACTACTGTCTGCCGACAGCCCGCTGCGGACATATAAGTCATTCATGTAAAGATCCGCATCCAACGGCGCAACAGGAACAATTTCAGGTTTATATTCTTTCATGATTATTACTATAACATAAATATATACTCAGTGGTGACCCCTGCGGGAGTCGAACCCGCGATCTTCAGGATGAGAACCTGACGTCCTGGACCACTAGACGAAGGGGCCAAAGCGGAAGAACGTAATTTTGTGTCTACATAAAATTATGTTCTGAGCATTTGGATTCTATGCGATGCATAGGGGCCATGTATTGTGACAATCGCGCTGAAAGCGCGAGGGGCCAACCGACTTCGCGGAAAGCGAATCGAAAGGCCAAAGCTAGAAAGCGAACGATGCATTTCCAACCTGATTATCCTACCATAACAGATACAAAAACACAAACTCGCTAACAAAGCATAAGCGTCTGCGCTATACTACTATCGATGGTCATTGACGACTTTATGTTTCACGTACCCAAGATCTGGTACCGCCTGTACTGGGGCTTGTTGGTGGTGCTCAATGTCGCCATTATTATCGGCTACGTGCTCGCCACCTCGTTCCATTTTGTGGCGCTCGCGCATTATCTCCACCTCTTAAATCTCGACAATCTCGTGACCATCGTGCTGTCTAGTATAACCCTCGCATATGTGCTGATTGCGTATTGGTGGGTTGGTCCACGCTACGGCCTGGCGCTCGCCGCACTTATTGGCACCATGGTAAACGCGCTGGTGCTCCTGAACGGCATTGACCAGCTCGTGCCCGGCACTGGTTCCTGGGTATATGTAGGGATTTGGATTTTCACCACATGGCTCAATGGTATGTACGGCCTTCCGGTTATTCTGGGGTCTGGGCTTATAGGGGGCATTTTTGTACTTATAGAAAGTGATTTTCATCCATCGCGGATGAGTCACCAGTCGATCGGACTAATGATAGGGGTGGTCATTGCATGCTTGCTGAGCTACCTATTTTGGCGGCATCGCTATATTAGTAAGCAAGACCAGCAGGTGAATCAATTATCTGGCATGCTCAGCAGTCGCCAGGCGCAGTCCGAGATTCTGATGCAGTCGATTACCGATGGTATCATCGTGATCAACACGGATGGAAAGATCACCCTCATGAACGCCGGGGCGGCGCAAATGACCGGCTGGCCGGTGGACGAAGCCATGAATATTGATGCGCACGCTGTGGTAAAGTTGGCCGAAGAAAACGGCACCGTGCTCGAAGCCAACCCTTTTGCAGCCGTCATGGAACAGAAAAAGCCGTTCACCAAAACGTTGCAACTCATTCACCGCGACGGCGTGCAAAAGATCACCGCGTCGCTGGTGATTTCGCCCGTGTTGGTGCCGCAAACAGGAGCGGTGGCTGGCGCCGTAGCTGTGCTGCGCGATGTTACGCAGGAACGACAGGAAGAGCAACAGCGCGCGGAATTTATTAGTACCGCGAGCCACGAAATGCGCACGCCGGTGGCAGCGATCGAAGGTTACCTCGCACTGGCGCTCAACGAAAAGGTGAGCACCATCGACAGCCGAGCGCGCGGCTATCTCGAAAAAGCGCATACCAGCACGCAGCACCTCGGCAAGCTCTTCCAAGATTTGCTCACCTCAGCCAAAGCCGAAGATGGGCGGCTTAGCAATCATCCGAGCGTGATCGAAATGGGATCGTTCTTGCAACAGCTCGTTGACGATCTAAGTTTCGCCGCCCAAAAGAAGGGGCTGAGTGCCGATTTCGTCATCGGGTCGGCCGAAGTAATCGACGCCACCAACAACGATGCTGCCAGCAACCATGTACTCAAACCGCTGTACTACACTTGGGCCGACGCGGACCGCATGCGCGAGGTCATTACTAATCTGTTCGACAACGCCTGCAAATACACCGAGCAAGGCAAGATCACCATCGGGCTCACTGGAGATAACGACGTCGTGCAGTTTTACATCAAAGACAGCGGCGCCGGTATTCCAGCCGAGGATATTCCGCACCTCTTCCAAAAATTCTACCGCGTGGATAATTCAGCCACGCGCACCATCGGGGGTACCGGCCTCGGCCTGTTTATTTGCCGCAAAATCGTCGAATTGTATCATGGCCGCATTTGGGTTGAGAGCGAGCTGGGCAAAGGCAGCACCTTCTTTATCAACCTGCCGCGGCTGACAACGCAAAAGGCGCAGCAACTGCAGGCCAGCGAAGGTGCAAAGACAGCTTTGCCTACTATCACATCGCTCGCGAATCCATGATACAATGAAGAAAATAATCATAAGCGCTAAGATCATAGAGGGTAACATATAATGGCGAAGATTTTGCTGGTCGAAGATGACAACAACTTGCGCGAGATATACGAAGCTCGCCTGCAGGCTGAAGGATACGAGATCACCTCGGCAAAAGATGGCGAAGAGGCGCTGGTGGTTGCCAAAAAAGAGCATCCCGATCTCATTATTTCCGATGTTATGATGCCGCGCATTAGCGGTTTCGAAATGCTCGATATCTTGCGCAATACTGAAGGCCTCAAAGATGTGAAGGTGATTATGCTGACAGCCCTTGGGCAAGCCGAAGACAAAACGCGCGCCGATTCACTTGGCGCCGATCGCTACCTCGTAAAATCCCAGGTCACTCTTGAAGATATCGTCAAAACGGCTCAGGAGCTCTTATCTCAATCAACTGCGGCAGCAACGCCCCAACAAGCCCCAGCTACGGCAGCGCCTACAACGTCTATGGCACCACAAACAGCAGCAGCGCCCGCTCCAGAGCCTGCCGCTTCTCAAAAAAGCGCTGTAACACCAGTGGTTGCTCCCGTAGCGGTCGCTCCTGAGCCATCCGAACCAAAGGCCGCTGCACCGGCAATTTCTATGCCACCAACGCCGGCAACCACGCCAGCGCCAGAACCGCCTCAGCCAAACCCAGAACCCGCACCACCGGTGGTGCCACCAGCTACGCCGACACCGACTACGCCGCCTCAGCCACCAACCGTTTCGCCCAGTGATATGAGTGAGGCAACTGGTCCGCAGCCCGCGCCGACACCAGCAACCGGCGCCGTACCGGCGGCTGCTTCAACACCTTCTACGGTCACCCCAAACGACAATACGAACGCGCGCCCCGCAAATGACACGGCCTCTGGTGACGCGCTAATGGCTGACGCTGTTAAGGATTTACTTTCGGCCACACCGACGGCACAAACGCCTGCCTCTCAAACAGATTCACCAGCGCCTGCCGAGGCGTCCAAACCAGCTACGGAAACGCCAGCTGAGCCTGTAGCTACACCAAACCCAGAACCCGCACCATCCACCGAAGTAACGCCCCCCAACAGTGCGCCTACGAGCGAAACTGCTTCTCAGTCTGCGTCGAACGAAGAGGCGGACATCCAGGCGCAAATTAATAGCTTTGTGAATGAACCAACGACGACACCAACAACACCGACGCCAGCGCCAGAACCGCCTACGGTCGTACCACCAGCTACGCCGCCGACACCAACTGTCCAGCCTGAACCACCTGTCGTAACGCCACCGCCGGTAAATAGCGCGCCAGCAGCCACCCAGCCCACGATGTCCTTCGACGAAGCGCCGGCTGGCAGTCCAACGGTAGCGCCAAGCGCACAAGTTATTTCTCCGCAGCCGTCGGTAGCACCATCCACCGAAGAAAAAGCCGATGACGACGGCGTTACTATTGCGCACAAGAAAGTCATTCAGCCCATTAGCGCACCAGTCGAAACACAGCCAGACTTGAATGCTTTACTTGCCAAAGAAGGTATCACATCTCTTGGGGATAGTGATGACGTTCCATCTACCCCAGGTGTTATTAATGCGAACGGCATGCCCGCCAACACGCAGCCACATCAGCCAGGGCACGTGATCGCGCCATCGGCAGCCGGCGTTGCACCAGTCGACCCCAACAGCATCGCGCTCTAGCCAAGCACAGCCAAACGGGGCATACTATCTGCTATGCGTATTAATCGTTTTATTGCGAGTGCTACGGGTATGTCGCGTCGTGTTGCCGATGCCGCCATCAGGCAAGGGCAAGTATCGGTAAATGATCAACCCCCACAACCGGGCCAAGACATCACGAATAGCGACGTCGTCACATACCGTGGCCGACGGCTTCGGCTTGCTGCAACGCAAACGATCATACTCAACAAGCCAGTTGGTTACGTGGTAAGCCGCGAGGGGCAGGGCAGCAGAACTATTTACGACTTATTGCCGCCGGAGCTCCATCACCTCAAACCTATTGGGCGGCTCGACAAAGACTCGTCGGGTTTATTATTGCTCACGAACGATGGCCAGCTCGCCCAGGAGCTCACCCATCCGAAGTATCAAAAAACCAAAATGTATGAGGTAACGCTCGATGCACCATTGCAGCCGCTGCATCGCCAAATGATTGCCGAGATTGGCTTGCAACTCGAAGACGGCCGCAGCAAACTTGGACTCGAACGATTACGCGACGGTAACGACACTGCGTGGCGCGTAACCATGCAAGAGGGGCGCAATCGCCAAATTCGCCGCACCTTCACAGCGCTCGGCTACGAGGTTATCACGCTGCACCGAACACAATTCGGCACATATGCGCTGCCACCCACGCTTAAACCTGGCAACTACGCTAAGCCGTGAGGCGTCGGCACAGGGGTCTCCCCCTGTAAACGTGCGGTAATATCCGCCAACCACTCATGATCTTCCATTGCTTGGGCTTTCCCATAATACAATCGAAGGTAATCATACACTTCTCGTAAGGTGATCGGACCGCTAGCATTGCTCGTCGCACCGCGCATATCCTCGACGATTTCGCTTTCATGTCCAGGAAGCAAAGTAGCGGGAATTTCGTCGCGACCTTCCCGTGTAAACAGCCACCGCTCATCTACTGGTGCCGTGTCATCCGGCACGCCGTATTCGAGTGGTCGTACTTTTACAATGAGGCGCTCAGCGCTTGCCGCAGCTGCATGAGCAATATCGGCGAACTCTTGTTCCGCTGCAGTGAGGGGACGCACGCTGTAATCGGGGAGCACTAGAGATGGTGTATCTGGTTCGACTATATTTTCATGGCCTTTGGCCTGCACATAGTCGCTCATTACCATGCGCAAAGGAGCATCTTCGGCTGTAAAGTTTGGTTTTTCGGCAACAATCTTTGCCAGCCAGCCTACTGGCGCACCTTCTTCGGTGACGTCAGACAGGATCGTCAGGTCCCACTCGGCCTGGCCGCCTGCAAATTGCTGACCTGTCGTATCATGCACCACAATTCTGCTCGGGTGGCTGCGCTGTAACAGGTCGATCGTTTCGTCCCATACTGCACGCTGTTTCTCTGTATTTGCACAAAACTCTTCGCGGACCGCCCCTTGCACAAGCACAATGCGGGGATCGTCAGGCCCATCTATGCGTGCATCAAGGGTAAAGGCTTCTGGAGTGGCTGATGGCATGTGCCAATTTGCTTCTATCATAGGTAATATAATACAACTATATGTTGAACTTGTCAATGCCCATACATTACTAAAAGGTGACTCTTGCCGACACAATGCGATGATCAGAAAGACGGTTCCGCCGGGTACGGCTACCCGTGGGGACAGCATCACGAACCATGATGTGGTCAAGTTGTGCAAGTGGCAGCCGATTGCTCATCGTCGGACGACGAGACTCATCTGCATCGCGGAATTGGGCAGCCTCGAGCCTTTGCATCACCACGCCGCTCGTCGCTTCATGTAACCGACTTCCGAGACTACCTATGCGACCAGCTACGTACTCCAAGCCAGCTAAGCTCTTCATATTGGCAGGCATTGGCGTACCTGGTTCGATCAGTGGCAGTGCGCACAAAGGACGCGTAGCAGCACGCAAGATGCGCGTTCGCAATCCGCGCGCATGCATGTCATTGTCATCTCCCGCGACTATGGTCGGACGGCGGTCCACAACGTGGGTAAGCAAGTCGTCGGTCTGCAATGCTCGCGTATATTTGCTGCGGTCATCAAGGTGAACGCCAAAAAAGTCGCCCTCTCTATCAGAAGTTGGGTCGGCGACCGAAGCCTTAAACGCAGTACGGCCAGCAAGGCGAATGAGCTCTACATGACCCATAAGCTCGTGGCGGCCTATGAGCATCAGGCCGTGGCGGTCACGGCGTCCATCGACGTCCTCGTACAAATGGTGTTTCACCCGATAGCCCAACACATCAAAGTCTTCGGTTACGTTATCTAAGCGATCGTCGCTACCTTCAAAATAAGCTTCGGGCAAAATTGCTATGTCGGGTTTAAGATCGTGCGCGATCGTCTCGATCAGCTGCGGCGCACGGTTGCCGTCACTAAAACCATTGCAGATATTCCAAGCAACCACCTCAAGTGCCATCCGTGTGCTCCATATTAGATATATTCAAAACTATATTTACATAGAAATATGATTTCGTCAAATAGCGCTTATCTGTTAAAATAGAATCAATGAGTTCCAAGAAATTACCAATCGTTGCTATTGTTGGGCGCGCCAATGTTGGCAAGTCCAGCTTGTTTAACGCAATCTTGGATCGCCGTGAGGCCATTGTCGCCAAAGAGGCAGGCACCACGCGTGATAGTATCACAGCTAAAGCATCCTGGAATGACCAGGATTTTTGGCTGGTTGACACCGCCGGTATGAAGGACGC
>DATASD010000012.1:0-8812 GCA_036263915.1 Saccharimonadales bacterium (SeqCode)
TTCGCCCGTCTCGTCTCGAAGGTCACCGAATACAATACTGCCTTGATCACGCATACCCGTTAAACGCCCGTTGATCGATACTTGCGCAACGTCTCCTTGGGCGGCTATCTCTGCAGCTTCTGCAATTGTATGCGTCTGCGGAAATGTATATTGCTCACTCGGATTGATTCTCAAGGGTCCCCCTCTCTAATCTGATAATCTAGTACCACTATTCTTACAAAAGGTGCCGCATTTGGCAAATGTTTCGCTTGCAAAATATCGAAAAACCCGCCTATCATGGGACTACTACTAAATGGAACTCAATATATGATGCCACATGAATCTCAACCACTTCATACGCTTGCCGATGAAGCACCCGCTATTTCGCCATTCGATCAACCTGAACAAGTAAGATTTCCGTTTTCTAACGATGACTCGATCCAAAGTTTTCGTGATGCCGAAAGGCGCTACGACACCCAAGGCTATGCAGAAGCGGAGCATCCCGTCGCTGTCGTGATTGGTGAAAGTGCGCTGCTTGCGCACCTACCCGACATACAGGAACCGACCATCGTAGTGTTAGATGATGACGTACCCGCTCTTCAACACATGCGACAGTATGTTTCGTCTGCCAGGGATGTTTCTAACCCGGTCGCTTGGGAGACGCGAATGGGCATTACCGAACCATCTTTTCTTACGTCCGTAACGCGCCTTCGCTATGATTTTTGCCGCTCGCAACAGGTGACATGGTGGCAAGGACAGGGCGAGACACACCCTCTCGATGATCGTGATCTGTTCGAACAGCGCAAGGGCTTACTTGAACAACGTGCCGTTATTCCATGGCTGGGCGATGTAACCAACGAAGATGATATGCGCAGGCTTGGTGAAGTGCTGCGTAAACACGGCGCTACGGTAACGTTGCTGAACCTTAGTAACGTTATTCCTTATATGCGCGCAAAGGCCGAGGATTGCGGGGAGTCTATTATATCCGATGCCGCTGGGCATGCAGACATCTTAGCGCATCTGCCGCTGACTGATGATGTGCCGATCCTGACAACGTCGCGTGTAGCCATTGGCCCCGCAGATAGTCATATTGTAGAAGCAACCGGCCCATTTTATGGCTTAGCGCATCTGCGCGAAGAAGGCGGTGATACCAAAGACGGTCCCATCGCCCAAAAGCCAGATAGTACAGCCAGGGAAGAACATGAGGCAGCCAAGAAAGAGCACGCTGCAGCCCTTGTAGAGGTGCTCCGAAAAGCCGCATACGATGTGTTAGGTGATCTGGGAGAAGATTGGGAAGACGATTATCCCGATGGTCTGCCTACTATATTTTAAGGATAATCACTTCGACGAAAAATCTCGCTCATTTGTTTTAGCGCTGCTGGATGCAATGCAGGGTGGCGTGTGGATTGTGCAATTCGCGGACAGGATTTCCGGCGACGCAATGTACGCTATCGTGGAAAAACACGAGGCATAGGATGCCGAGGCCAAGCAGTACAAAGGCCAGCATCGGCCATGAGTGTCGGATGTCGATAAGCGATCGCCACCACGAGCGGTGCGCTACACGCATGCGTCGCAACCACGCAACCAGCGTAATGGTGCTGATGATCATTCCAATAGCAGGCAGTAGAACAATCCAAGTAAACAGCGGGCCGACACGCCACAGCCAGGTGTGGTATAACCCATGCGCAGTGAGGTCGTTAATCGCAACAATCACAAAAAAGGGAAGAAACATACTCGCGCTGACAAGCGTGTTTCGACGAACAAAAAGAGGCGTCTCTTGGGTGAGGGCGTGTCCAGCGAAACTGAGTTGTTGCCGACCGATGCTGAGCGGCATGTCGATCATCGTGCGTAGCCACACGAGGGCGCGTTGCGCTGTGGTCGGTGCGGCATCGAGCATGTCGGCAAGGGTTTGGAGCATTTGATCGCCATATTGCTCGCGGTAAGACTTGGGGTATAAATGGAGCAGTTTGGCGTACAAAGGGAATCGGCGCACAGCACTCATGCCGCAACACCTCGTATGATAGGATTGTCGAACACCTGGCGCTGCCGTGCCAAACTGACACTTTTCTCGAAATACTGCAACTCGGCACCTAAGCGTTTGCGGCCCGCTGGTGTAATGCGATAGTAGCGGCGTCGATCGTTGCCCATATCTGGCATTTCTTCGATCATGTCATCCTCGCGCAGCTGGCGAATCGACCCATACAATGCGCCCGGGCCAAGTTTTATTTTGCCCAGCGAATCTTCTTCGATTTGCTGCATAAGCTCGTAGCCGTGACGCGGCCGTAAGCTCAGCGCCAATAAAATACTACATGATACTTGCGGTAAAAATCCTGGTACTTTACGACTCATGCTGATAGTATATCACAAAGCGATATAACGTAAAGTGTAGTAAGTTCGTTTATTTTAAGCTAATATTCAAGGTAGCCTGTCAGAATACAAGTCATGTCATATACCTATACCGTCCAGAGTAGCGTACGCCAGAAGGATATTCTGCTTCTGACCCTTGTTCCTCAAATAGGGGAGCGGACGATGCGTTTTTCGCCAGGGCAATATGCAACTATTGGGTTCAAGCGGCACGGCCGGCCTACACCAATGCGCTGCTTTTCGATCATAAGTACGCCGCGAAGTGGTGTACTCCAGTTCGCGATGCGCATTCGCGGCCGCTTCACGGCGACCGCAGCAGAGTTGCAGCCAGGTGAGGAAGTGCGCATACAAGGGCCCTTCGGTGAGTTTACGGTTGATTCGACCTATGATGAGCGCCTGGTATGTTTTGCTGGAGGTATTGGTATCACACCGTTCATGAGCATCATACGCGATGCGACCGAACGAAAACTACCGATTCCAATTACCTTGCTCTTTTCGAATCGATCTGCGGCAAACATTCCGTTTTACGATGAACTACGATTACTTGCCGAGCAGAATCCACACCTCCGCATTCGATTTTATTGTAGCGAGGGGGCAAGTGAGCAGTCACCGTCGTTCGTGGCCGGAACCATTACCACCGATGATATTGCCCAGCTAACCGATCGGGCATATAGGGGCAGCACGTACTTTGTCTGTGGGCCACGCGGATTTTCAAAACACATACAGCGAACACTACAGGCACATCGTGTGCATGAGAGCCGTATTCTGAGCGAATCATTCACGCAGTCGCATTCGTTACTGATTGGCTCGCGACTGAGCGTACGTTCGCTTACCTATGGCTTGTCGGCGGCGGCGCTCGCACTTGGGTTCGGCTTCTTTATGGTGCTCGACCTCAAACAAACACTGCCTAAGTTAGTCCGCGCCCAAACGCCCGCAGCCTCCAATACCAATAGTACAAATAGCACCAGCAGCACCAGTACAGCTAACAATAGCGCAGCGGCCACAGGAAGCGTGGATCAGAATACGTCTACGACACCATCACAAACACAAACCTACCAAGCACCTGTGAGCTCGGTGTCATAATGAAGCAGTTACAACAATCTCGTCATGCCTTAGGCTCAACTGCCATCATCACGCTAGTTACCGACGACCAAACAGATGCGGATGAGGTATGCACTGCGCTCTGGCGTATCATTGATCAGTTTGAACGGCGATTTAGTCGGTTTTTACCCGATAGTGAGCTCAGCCAACTAAACCACGAAGGGGGCGTTCAGTATAAAATCAGCGCAGCCTTTCACGCATTGCTCAGCACAGCAAAGAAGTTCGCACAAGCCACGAACGGCCTCTATAATCCATGCATTCTGCCAGCCCTGCAGCGGGCCGGCTACAAAGGATCCTGGCCACAGCCAGAGCACGCCGCCACTGCCGCACTCGCATATGACCAACGTCGCATGGCCAGCTGGCAAGATATTTCGATTGGCGGTGATTGGGCTCGTATCCCCCAGGACACGGCACTGGACTTTGGCGGCATAGGGAAGGGGTATCTGCTCGACGAACTCGGGGCATGGTTACGCGCCAAAGGCATCACGAGTTTTTGGTTGTCACTTGGCGGTGATATTCTTTGCGACGGCGTTGACGCATCCAGTATGCCGTGGCGCATCAGCATCCAGCACGCGCTTCGGCAAGCAGACATGGTCGCGCATGTGACAAACGAGGGGCAAGCATTGGCAATTGCAACCTCTGGCGTCACCAAACGCAAAGGCATCACCAACGGCGCACCGTGGCATCACCTCATCGACCCACGCACTGGTGAGCCAGCAATCACCGATGTGCTGACGGCTACCGTGTGCGCGACGTCAGCGACAAATGCCGACGTTTGTGCTAAATGTATTGTTATCGCCGGCAAGAAAGAAGGGCTACAGCTAGCACAATCGCTCGGTGTGCAAGATACGCTCGTTCAGACATACCGTGCAGGTAATGTACATATATATAAGAAAGGTTCCGTATGGTCCATGTAATATCTCCCATCCTCGTACACTTTGGCAGCAGCGAGGTGCAGCTCGCAACCTCACGCGTCGCAGCCTCGTGGACATGGTATGTTATCCGCGCCGCTGGTTTTGTAGCGGCGGGTCTGCTTATTCTCTTGATGCTCTCGGGTATTGGCCAAGTCACCGGGCTCACCTACAAGCTCATAGCACCAATCAAAGCATGGGCAATCCATAAGGCGCTAGCGTTCGCATTGTGTGCCGCTATTGTGGTGCATGTCGGGTTTTTGCTGGTTGATCATTTTATGCCTTTCTCGCTCGTGCAAGTACTGGTGCCATTTGCTTCTCACTACAGCAATGGCACGAGATTATTTGGCATAGGCTTGAGTAGTATTGCAGTAGCACTCGGCATTTTGGCGGCATATGGTGTAGCGGTGATTGTGCTCAGCTCATTAGGCTGGATTGACACCAAACAGGGCATATGGCGTAAGCTTCATTACATAAGTTATTTCGTGATGATAGCGGTGTTTATACACGCGCTCGGCGTGGGCTCCGACTTAAAATATGGATTATTTCGAAGTGCGTGGATCTTTATAGCCGGCATTCTCGTGATAGCAGTTCTGTCGCGCCTCTGGCGCGCTCGCACACTCCGCAAAGGGTAGTACCAGGGATCTTGCGCACTACGCTATATTATGATTTGATATCTATTATGGAGGACGGCTTAGTGAGCAACTACGCTTTCGAGATTTTAGATTTTCAAGATCCGGATGCACTGGCCAATGCAGCGGCTGACCTTATCGTTCGCGAAATTTACGGCCGGTTTGACCAACCTATTAGCTACACCGACGGCAAGGATTACATCCGCGAAGCTGACCCTGAGATCGATACGCATTACGCGCTTACTACAACTGATACCGGGCTCGTAGCGGCAGCCGGTGTGTTGCATGGCATTGATGGGCTTACCGAAGTTTGCGATTTTGCAGTTGACCCGGCAAACCGCGGACAGGGCTACGGCCGCAATCTTATGCGACACATCGCCGAGCATTCGCTGGAGCAAGGTGACACCGTTATGAGCCTCGTCCCGCTTGAGCCGTTTTACTTTTCAAACCTCGGATTTGCATATGACGGAGAGGACCACCTCCACATGTATGCCGATCCGCTTGATCTGATTTAAGCGCTGTTACATGAAGCATTAGCGTGGCGCAGAGTTGCTGCTATACTGATGATATGGGCACCAAACAAACATCTAAAAAAATTCCAGTGGCACCGAAAAAACACAAAACATTTCGCCGCTGGGCACTCATTATTGTTGGGTGCATTGTCGCACTTATCGTCGCGACATATATTGTATTTCAGATTAGCCCATGGCCGTCAGCGCTCGTGATTCGCCACATATTTGAGCAGGGGAGCAAGCAAACGAGTGCGGCGCTGCAAAAGTACGTGCCGAACAATGTAGATGCGATTCTCAATCAAAGCTACCGCGCGAACGATCCCGATGCAACGTTAAATGTCTTTTATCCGCAGAGCGCGGCGGCCAGCACCGCAGGGCTGCCGACTGTTGTGTGGATTCACGGCGGCGCCTGGATTTCGGGCAACAAAGATGACATGACGAATTACCTCAAGATTTTGGCTGCGCGCGGTTTTACAACCGTCAGTGTGAATTATTCGATCGCCCCCGAAAAGCATTATCCGACACCAATCATACAAACCAATACAGCCCTGGGATACCTGCAACAGCACGCCACTGCGCTTCATATTGATCCAACGCGCATTGTGCTTGCCGGCGACTCAGCAGGCTCGCAAATTGCCGCGCAGTTAGCAGCCATCACGACGAGCCCGACCTATGCAAAACAAGTAGGCGTCATGCCAGGTATGCCCGCAAATCATCTCAAAGCAAGTGTGCTGAATTGCGGTGCCTACGACCTTGCGCTGGTAAATTATAAAGATCCAAAATTCGGTGGATTCCTTAAAACGGTTCTGTGGGCATACTCCGGGAAGCGTGACTTCCTGCATGATTCGACTCTTCAATACGCTTCGGTGGCTAACTATGTCACGAGTGCGTTCCCGCCAACATTCATCACTGCCGGTAATGCTGACCCGCTCGAACAACAATCCACCGAGTTCGCCCAGCGCCTCACCGCAGCCAACGTACCGGTCCAAACGCTATTCTATCCCAGCAATCATCAGCCCGCCTTACCCCACGAATACCAGTTCAACCTCGATACGGCCGACGGCAAAGCGTCGTTCGAACACATCGTGAGCTTTGTGCAAAGCCGCATGCAATAAGGATTGTATTCGGCGAGTGGTGGGAGAACGCCTCATAACTTGCATATATCGCCATCATACGATATAAAAGATGTGATTCATGAGTTCCGAATATCTACCGCCAACTGTTTCTGACGTTGTGCCTAATACTGGTAGGCCCTTCGCATTTGAGGGCTTAGACGTCGTGGAGCAATATAAACACATGCGTTGGGACGGCTCGGTTGAAAGTTCACTCAGCGCATTGCGCGCAGCGGCCGAACATCCCGGTGATGAAATTTCATCCGAAACGTATTGGCAACCGGGTCGAATACTTAAAGGCATCATCGATAGTGAAATTGACGGCGAGGACAAGATAGAGCTCGTCGGCCTTACAACGGAGGTCGCGCTTGAAACGCTAGCCCAGGGTCCCAGTCCTGAAAGTATTGAGGGACTCCGTGATGTCGTCCACGAGTATGGGCTGGATGGCAAACGAGTATATCAGCGGCCTGATGGCGTCACGGCTACAGCAAGCTCGGCTGACCTGTCCGCCGCCGCAGCTGAACGCATTAGTAGCAAAATTGGTGACAAACCGGCCATAATTCTTCCTATATGTTATGGCGGATTCTCTGCCGGCATCGAAACGGCGCTTTATTTTCAGCGAGCACAGGGTGATACAACCGTGGACGTGTATCCTATACGTTTCTCATCCAATAAATATCATGACGAGGTGCCGCTCATTGATCCCGCTGAACGAGATATGATTGCGGAACAATGCGGAGAAAAAACGGTGATTGTATACGACGAGGATGCATTTTCCGGTCTCACGGTAGCGCAAGTGGTAGGATACCTTGATGAGCATCTGCCAAAAGATGCGACCATTATT
This sequence comes from Saccharimonadales bacterium (SeqCode), assembly GCA_036263915.1. Taxonomy (GTDB): domain Bacteria; phylum Patescibacteriota; class Saccharimonadia; order Saccharimonadales; family UBA4665; genus DATASD01. The sequence goes on from DATASD010000012.1 coordinate 7,456, forward strand.
GGTATTACGAACTTCGACAAGCGAGATGATGGCGATATTCGCGATTTCGGCGAATGGTGGGAAAAATGCCGCGTCGATCGGGACGCACTCTAGCATTCATAAGCGCATTGCCGGTTAGTCCATTCAGCGGTATAGTGAACTCATGCCGATGAGCGGCCACAATCTAAGTAGGAGCTTCTAAAGATGTCCAAACGAATATCACTTATTGTACTAATTGTATTGGTTATCATCGTCGCTATTGTAGCCGCCGTAGCCGTCAACCACATGAACAATACCAAGAAAAGTAGCAGCAACAATACATCATCGATGAATATGAACAACTCCTCATCGAGCAGTAATACGAGCCCGGTAGCGACGAACACCGTCGCGATCGAAAACTTCGCCTTTAGCCCTGCAAGTATTACTGTAAAAGTTGGCACCACCGTAACCTGGACCAACAAAGACACCGTTGCGCACACCGTGACCGTTGACAGCGGCGACGGTCCAAACAGTCAGAACTTGGCGCAAAACCAAACCTATTCATTCACCTTCAGCAAAGCAGGTACCTACAACTATCACTGTGCCATTCACTCAAGCATGCACGGCACCGTGACCGTGACTGAATAGTTGCAATTTTTCCAATATTATTGTACTATGCGCGCACATGCGTGAAGTTAGTAATCTGCCGATACCGTCGGTACGAGATGTTGTGCCTACCAGCCCTGAGTCATTTGCCTTCGAGGGTACTGATCAAGTGTGGCTGCCTAGCACTATGCAATGGCGCGGCGCGGCCGGAGACGCACTCACTTCGCTTAATCAAATTGCCGACACCGAGATACATGAGCTGCCGACTGAGCAATTTTGGCAGCCAGGGCGAGTGCTCCGCTCCATTATCGATAGCGATATAAAAGATGAACGGCGGACACCGCTCATTAACCAAGCTACTGAGCTCGCCCTCAAAACGTTTGCTACGTCGCCAACCAGCGAAGATATAACTGCCATGACCGAATCGCTCAAAGCCGTCGGCTTGTACGACATAGGTGTTGAACAAAAGAGTGACTCATGTACCGCCGACGCAACCCTTGCAGTAAATTCGCAGCGTAGTGCAGAGCGCATTGCTGAAAAGATTCCAGCAGAACAATCCAAACTCATAGTGCCTTTGTGTCATGGAGGATTTAGTGCCGGCGTGCAGACTGCACTTTACCTGCAGCAGCAGGCGCCTGAAAGTACCACACGTATTTATCCCGTTCGCTATTCGACTCAGAAACTTATGGACGTAGAGCCGTTCATAACGCCAGACGAAACGGAACTCATTCGTGAAGCTGCCCGAGATCACGCTATCATAGTATTCGATGAAGATACATGCACCGGTTTTTCA
>DATASD010000021.1:0-6015 GCA_036263915.1 Saccharimonadales bacterium (SeqCode)
GGTGCAAGAAGCTGGTCACTTTGACCCTGCCACAAGATCATTTTGCCGCCCGCTTGCCGGAATCCGCTCAGGTCTGGATTGTCGCCCAAGATCAGACCAAATTCCTGTTCGGACTGCGTAAAGAACTGCTCAAACTGCGCCTGGGTAAGCGTGTGCCAGTCCCAGTTCGGGTGCTGCGTTAGGAAGTATTTTACCCAGTCAGTCATAAGTGACGACGGCAACCCATCGAGTTGTCCGTTGACTTGGCCCGTATTGTTCAGCGACGTCAGACTAGCACCTCGCGCCAGCCCATACCACATAAAGTTACCCTGGCTATCGTGTGCTCCATCCCAAATCTTTTTGATCACATCAGCATCCGTTTGCGTGATGGTGCCACACGCAGTCGACGTGCCGACCAATGCATGCGGATCATAGGTACATTTTTGTGGATCGTTGATCACACCATCTTTGACGCCATCAAGACCATCACAGGCTTGAACTGCCGCAGTAGTCGCAGCGTCAAGCTTGCATTGCGGCAAGAAATCATGTGCCTGCAACATTACCAGCTGACCCCATAATCCAACTACTCGCTGCTCGGTCACGTTAATAGCTGGCGAGCCGCCCTCGACTCCATTGTAGTCATTTGGATAACGCTGCGCTTCGGCTATGCCCTGGCGCGTTCCCGCTGAACAACCGGTGAAATACGAATACTGGGCTTTTTTACTATAAAAAGCTTGGGTAAGTGCTTTGCCAGCAACGGTCATTTCGTGCTCGCCCAAAATGTTGTCCTCGACCAGCTGCCAATTGAGCGTGCCATCGGCATTCAAGCCGTAGCTGCCATCGCTCACGGTATGACCAACATCAGTTGCACCAGTGGCATATCCATCTTTAAGCGGTTGCACCAAGTTAGTCTGTGAACCGCCGCTGTAACCGCCGCCGCCCGTTCCCTGGAAGCGACCGTTCCAACCACTCGATGGTAGCCAAATCCAGATATTTTCATTGTCGCCAGACGGCGGATGCGTAGCTGTCACGAGTACACGACATGAAGCCGGAGTAGTGGCGTCGCCAGCGTCGTTCGTAGTCGTTTGTACCGTAAATGTAACATTATCTGATGTGTCGTGAATGGCCGTGCCCTTGAGGCTATCGCATGTCTGCGTCGGTTTGAGCGACATATCAACGTATGATGCCGGCGTGGCAGCATTTGCAAATGTCGTATACGTTGTGCCAGCAAATATCGCAGCCACAAGCGACACACACAATGCCCGCCTCGACGCAAGTAACGACCGCCAAACTCGCGTTCGGTGATGATATATATTCATAAACCCCTCCCCTTACTAATTGTGCCCGTAGTGTAGCAAGCTTAAGGTTAGCTGAATGAGAAATATGTCACAGACAACGTCGTTTAATTGTGCTGCGAGCACGATCTTGCAAAATACTTGCAAACGAAACCCAGCGCGTTATATATATGTAATTCTTAAAAACCTAAGAAAATTGACTGCAATCCGCCATAAGTGGTTGTGCTTTCAAACCTACACATATTATACTCATATACAATGAAAGAATTCGACCTTCCAAAGCAACGTCAACCAGAAACAGATGAGCTATTGCCGCCCACAGCGGAATTAACCTGGGAAGATCAACCGATTTGCTCGCCAGAAGAACTCGATGAAAGCTTGGCGCAGGCGCGAGAAACGTTAGGCTATCCTTTTTCCAAACACCCCGCCGAAGCACAGGCCGAACTTATTCTTATGCATGAGGTATTACGAATTTCTGGTGGTAATTTCCCAGATGATGTGTAAGAGTAAACGGTACCATTAAGGAGCATACGAGTACGCTATGGAAGGACGACATTTCGACATCAGACCGGCTCAACCCGAAGATTCACTTGCAATCGGACAAATCCGCGCCGGCAACTGGGCAGAGCAATATACAGGCCTCGAAGATGTAGACCCACAATGGATTGATGAACAAGCCACGCGCATAAAAAGCCCCGAAGAAGCTGATCGCCGAGCTGAATATATCTCTGAAGCTCTCGCACCCGGTGCGGGTAATTTTTGGCGTGTTGCCGAAATTCCCAATAATCCCGACGAGGTCGTTGGCTATATAGAAGTCCGCAAATACGAAGACGGCCGTCAGGAACTGCATAGCATTCATCTTGCGGATGGACACCGCGGCGAAGGCATTGGCCAGGAACTTCTGGATGCAGCTGACGGCTGGCTCGACGAAGACAAGCCAACCTTCCTTGATGTCGCCACCGATAACGACGCTGCTCAACGATTCTATGAGCGAAATGGCTACACAAAAACAGGTGAAACGTACGACTATGGTCCGCTCAATATGACGCGTATGGAACGCGACCCCGCCGCAGAGCCTAATAATCCACCGAAAGAAGCATAATTTATAGTGCGAACACTAGTCCGACTATACCGCCCGTGAGCAAAATAAGCAGCGGGTTAAGCTTCCATTTAAGGCTTGCAACGCACGCGCCGATAACGATTGCGAGTTGCCAGAGCGGCGCAGCCCGAACATGCAACACGCTAAAGCTCGTAGCGAGCACTAATCCAGCAGCGGCGAGGCCTACCCCTTTTATCACAAGCTCAGCATGCGGATTCTTGAGCAGATGCGCTCCATACCGTGCTGCCACCACTGAAAGTAAGAACGGCATCAGAAAAATGCCGATTGCTCCTACCACAATACCAAGCAATCCAGCGATCTTATAGCCAATGAACGGTGCAGTGCCAAATACGGCCGGTCCGGGCGTGGCGTAGCCAAATGCCAACATTGCCGACAAATCTACACGAGTAATCCAGTGCGTTTGCTGCACACCAAACTGATAAAAGAGCGCTTGTGCTCCACCGCCAAACGTTGTCAGGCTCATCACGATGCATGCCACAAATAGTTGCGCTAAATAGGCAATCATTGCAAGGCCTTTCTGGCCTTCGTCCACGATATCAACAGGGCGCCTAACCCAAACGCAATAATAATAAAGAATGCGTTGACATTGAGCCACCATTTGGCCACAAACGCTACCAATGCAAACACCCACATCCAGGCATGCGTAGTATGCCGGCCGCCGATTTTATAGGCGTTAGCCAAAATCAATCCAGCCAGTGCTGCTATCAGTCCGCCAAGGTGCGTCATAATGCGCGCACTGATCGACGAATTATGAAAATAGAGTGCCGCAAAAAGCGCAATAAGCACCAGTGCTGGGCACAAAAAACACAGCGTAGCGATGGTTGCTCCGCGCCAACCGCGCAGTCGATATCCCACATGCGCCACAATCGACACCTGCGTGCCGCCAGGCAACATTTGCGCAAAAGCAATGGCGCCTTTTACATGATGCTCAGTTACGAGAGCGCGCTTTACGACCAACTCTTTTTCGAGCAGCAACGCAGTCGTAGACCAACCGCCAAATGCAGTCATCCCCACCTTTGTAAACACCGCCGCAATTTCCCCATAGCGTACAGGCTGCGTCATGCCGTTCTCCTCGTAGTGCCCTCACTATAGCAGACAGGCACCCACAAGGGGCATGAAAAATTGCGTTGTAAGATTTGTAATTCCCCAGTAAAATTACAAGCATAAACATAATGGAGTGAATATATGATTATTCCAACCTTGCTCTCAACCGTATACAGTACTACCAGTACTACGAGCGGTTCCGGCAGCATGACTACGAGCTGGATCTACGGCGGTCTGATTGCCGAAGTATTTAGCATTATTGCCTTTTGGAAGGTATTTACAAAGGCGGGCCGCCCCGGTTGGGCAGCAATTATCCCCCTTTACAACGTCTACACCTTGCTTAAAGTCGCTGGTCGGCCAGGATGGTGGTTGATTTTGTATTTCATTCCAATCGTTAACCTTGTGATCTCAATTGTCGTAGCAATCGACGTTGCAAAGGCATTTGGCAAGAGCGCCGCATTTGGATTCTTTGGCTTGTGGCTCTTCTCAATCATTGGGTACCTTATCCTTGGATTTGGTGAGGCCACCTATCACGGTGGCGGAGCAAGCACCGGTGGTCCAACAACTCCGACCACCCCTATGACGCCGCCAAGCACTCCAGAACAGCCGCAGAGTCCTGACTCAGGGCAGCCGCAACAGCCAGCTGCGTAGTTCGTTTTACAATTTTTATGAAATATGGCCGCCTGCCACCAAACGGGCGGCTTTTTCTATGTCTCTGCTGGTAACCCAGCGGCAATACCGCTCACAATGACCGACAAGCCGTAGATGAACGCCTCGTCGCCGTTCGACTGGTCGGGCTTTTTGGCTTGCGCCATCGTCTCGAATGCTAGGCGCACGTTGGTAAGGTTGCGTTTTTCAACAGCCGTCCACAGACGCTCGGGATTGCGCGCTGCTTTCTGCATAGTAAAATGTTGGTTTGCCTCTTCTTCGATGACAAAACCCAATGTATAACTCACCACTACAGAAAGCGCCGCCAGCCCATGATCTTGCCGAAGCCCCGTCCGCGCCATCCGGTCTATAACGCCATCTATTTGCGCGAGCATCGCGCTCTCGTACAATTCGGCGTACAGAATCAATTGCGTCGCATCACGGTGCGTAAGGAGTACGCGACGAACGTGCAAACCAACGTCTGCAAGTACTTCGCGCCATGGTTTTTCTTGCGCTGAGCTCGTCGTATCATGGGTCGGTTGTGTCGAAAAAACGCATTCGTACATGGCGTTAATGAGTGCCTGTTTGTTTTTGAAATGCCAATACAATGCCGGCGCTTGCACATGCAATTCGGCCGCAACTTGGCGCAAAGTCACTTTTGCAAACCCATCACGATTCATGACGGTTAATGCCGCAGCAACAATTCGGTCTCTCTGGAGGGGCGGCACCTGCCGCTTCGGAATATTCGGTTTCATATGAATTTCATCTTAATACAAGATCAGTATACATCTTTTTTGCTTGAGTAGCTTCGCTAATATACGCCATAAGCAGTATGGTATAGTAAAAGTAATATGAGCAAGCGCTATAAGATAGGTCTGGCGGTTTTGCTGGCAGTGGCCGGTATCGTGGCGGCAGGTGTATATATGCACGGCCACAGCGTTCCGGTGCTGCGTCCTTCTGGAAGTATTGGACAGAAGGAACAGCAGCTTATGTTGTTCGCCTTGGCGCTCTCGTTGATTGTCGTTATTCCGGTGTTTATATTACTGTTTACATTTGCATGGAAGTATCGTGAGGGTAATAAAAAAGCCGCCTACCGTCCCAATTTTGGAGGCAGCCGTCTCGCCGAAATTATTTGGTGGGCCGTTCCCGGCGCGCTGATCTTAATTTTGTCGATTGTGACGTGGCAAAGTTCGCATGCACTCGATCCATATAAACCACTCGCCTCTAGTAAAAAACCGCTCACTATTCAGGTAGTCTCGTTGAATTGGAAATGGCTGTTCATATATCCCGAGCAGCATATCGCCTCGGTGAATTTCTTGCAGATACCCGAGCAGACACCTGTGACGTTCAATATTACCTCTGATACGGTTATGAATTCGTTCTGGATTCCGAGCCTTGGCGGCCAAATATATGCTATGCCCGGCATGTCAACACAACTTCATTTGCAAGCCAACGGCGCAGGCACGTACGCCGGTTCATCGGCAAATATCAGCGGCGCAGGTTTTTCGGGCATGACGTTCACCACCAAATCCACGTCGCAGCACGATTTTGATACTTGGGTACAACAAGTAAGCCACGCGCCGCAAAAGCTTGACCAATCCGCCTACACCGCGCTCGCCAAGCCCAGCAAAAATAATGCAATTGTCTACTACTCCGCGCCAGCAACTGATCTCTATGATACGATTGTACTAAAGTATATGACACCGCAGACAAATCAGGGTAGCAACAATCCGGCACCGAACACACAAACAATGCCCGCAATGAACAGCATGGAGATGCAATGATGTTATTTGCCAACGCCTTAACTGGTAAGCTGACGTTTCACGCATTGCAGCATACACTCGTTACCGATGCGGGCCTTGTTATTATGACGATAAGTTTGCTCGCGATTTTTGCCGTTATAACCTATAAGAAACGGTGGTCCTGGTT
>DATASD010000002.1:0-97685 GCA_036263915.1 Saccharimonadales bacterium (SeqCode)
AATACCAAGGCCGTCAAAACCATCACACCGAAACCGGAATTTTACAAACTCTTTACCGAAGCGCAAATCTACGACATTATCACCAACCTAGAAATCCATCACGAAATCCCCCGCCAATACAACTACTTCGACGGCGGCGCAAGCGATTGGGACAGATACTCGCAGCGTCTAGCAAGTGAAAATATCCCCAACGTCATCAACAAGACGGTCGATTTATTAGCGAAGAATCAATCAAGGATTGAGGACCTTCTTGGAAATTGCAAGCGAATCAACGTAATGGACATAGGCCCCGGTAACGCCTTGCCAGCAAAAGCTCTGCTCCAAGATCTACTTCAGAGAGGAAAATTGGGTCGATATATTGCTCTAGACATTAGCCCAGAAATGCTCAAAATTGCTAAGCGTAACATACGAGAGTGGTTTCATGGAGAAGTTGCCTTCGAGGGCTATGAACTCGACATTAACTACGATCGATTCAACAATATACTCGCAGAAGAATATATAAGGCATGATGCCAACGACTCAGCTAACCTCGTACTGCTCTTAGGAGGCACATTATCCAACTTCCGCAAACCAGAAAAGGCATTGGATATAGTGCACGACAGCATGAACCGCAAGGACTTGCTCATTTATACCTATAAGCTAGACACCGAGATAAGTAGAAGCTACTTCGATTTTAATGTTAATCCCGGAGAGCCTAAATTGCCTCCTATTCACAGCCTTATAGTTAACCTTCTCAATATAGATAAAACACACTATGATCTCTTGCTGGGTTATGATGAACAAACTCACCAAAGGTACGAAAAACTCCGTTTTAAAGTTGCCCTAACCTTAAAAGTAAAATTTGATGCGGGCGAACGCCTGTTATCATTCAATAAAGGTGACAGTATACTAGTATGGCGGGCATGGCAGTGTAATGGCCTCGACATTGCGCAACAATTCGACAGGAGTGACTTGCATACCCTGCATTCCAGTCAGACCGAAGATGAGCAATTCATCCTCACCGTGTCGCGGGTGAAGTGCGAGTAGTTTCGCACTTCACCTCTGTTTTTATTGGGGTGGTTCGTAGTCGATGGTCATGGTGTCAGATGAGTCGCTGTATAGCCCATCGCGAAGCGCGCGTACATAGTAGGTATGGACGCCGGGGTCAATCCACAGGGTATCGGTTAGGGTAGTGTCGTTTGTCGTTCCGATGGTGACGCCATCATTGCGATAGAGCACATACTGGGTGTCAGCGGTAGCATCGGCGGGCGCAGTCCAGGTCAATACAGGGTAATCCGTAGTCGGTGTGAGGCCGGTAAGATTTGATGGCGCTTGAGGCTTAGTGGCAGTAGCTTTGAAGGTAAACGTTGCATCGCCCGTAATGACCAGTGGTCCATCGAAGGGATAGTCCACATGTTCGCCATCGCCAAAGGTAACATACAACGACCCAGTGCTGGGATCGATGGTTAGCCCATCGTACACAGGTATTTGTGCGATGCCTTGATCACTGCTTCCGAACATGCCATATGTAGCGATGTCATAGGTATCGCCGCCGCTTTGCACTGCTACTGTGGCAGATGAAATGAGCCCACCGCTAAATATAAGTGGAGCGCCAGCTGCGTCTTCCGTCTGTATGGTAAGCGTACGTAACGGTGGCAGTTGGAATGTATGCGTTATATCACTTGTCAGCGGCAATGTAACTTGGGCGAGGGGCACTGGGTCTTGCACGCCGTCTCGAAATTGCAAACTATAGGTATATGCAGGTGCGGTAATGGTGAAGGCACCATTTTCATCGGTTTGGATTATATCGTACGCACCTGGATCAGTGATGTGAACGTCTTGGCTCCATGCGCCATCGGCGATATTCGGCACAATCGTCATGCCACTCTTTGGATTACCCTGAGCATCGGTTATGGTGCCAGAAAGGGTATAACGCGGCAGCGATTGCAGCTCCAAAGTATTTTGACTATCCGCAGTCGGCGTCAGGTCAGTAGGATTACATACCTCGGCTTCGGTGAAATCAAAGCAAATCGCATCGCGCGCAAATGTTGCGCCCTGCAATACGCTCAACGTCGTTGAGGCCGGCAAGTCGAATTGTTGGCTGAAACCAGGGTATTCTTGCGTGTATGTGTCATCACCGGCCTGCGCCACAAGCGCATTCTGCCCGGCAACGCTCAGTTCACCGTTCGGGTACGACCCCGTGACATCGGTAAGTTGAAGCTGCAACGAAACGACCGCCGGAACTTGGAAGTTGCGTGTCATGTCGTCAGCCACCGTCATGGTACCAGAAAGGGTGAGGTGCGCGCCTTTGTATGTTATGAGTGTCGTGATGTTTTCATCGATGGGGAGGCTTGTTTGATAGTCGCCCGCGTCGTCAGTCGTGACCGGGAAGGTCTCACCAGCTGGATTCTGAAAAGCCACCTGCACATTCGCCGCTGCATTGCCATCGCCATCTGTTACATTGCCACTGATCGTCCGCGTTTCGGGATCGAGCGTCTCGCTGATAATAGTCGCTGGCCCGATCGTAACATTTTGCTCTGTCCGTGCCAGCAAATTGCTGATTGGCGGCGTAATATATACGTTATATACTCCAGCGCCAGCCTTCACGTTGACTACATACGCGCCGTTCGATCCTGTCTTGCCCGTGCCCACAAGCATATTCGTGTCCGGATTTTTGACATCTATGGTCACGTTAGCAAGCGGCTGACCGCTGATACCATCTTTAATGACACCGCTTATGCGCCCAGGTGTTGTGGTTGCACGCCCCACGCCACCGAGCGCCACAAAAGTCGCCACAAATATCACACCAAGCGCAAGTCCACGCATGGTGCTCATTATTTTATAGACTTTTCGCATAGTACTCCTATGTAACTTAGTTTAATTTTATTGTGGGCTTCGCACATAGAAAGCGAAGCAATATAAATCACATACAGTGCCGCAGCCGCTCTCTACTAGTCCCACGCCGCCCACTCTTGGTATACTGGTAGCAAAGAAGGAGTTTGCATGCGAAGGATCGCACAGTTCATAAAGCACTACTATCTATTTGCGGGCGCTGCGGTGGCGGCTGCACTTGGAGTGATTCTATATATTTGCGGGTTGCACGCCGTTGCATACTGGGTGCTGGGAATTGCAGCCATTGCCGAAGTACTTCCCCTGCTCTGGGGGATGTGGCAAGATTTTCGGAGCGGCCATTATGGGATCGACATTCTGGCTGCCACTGCCATCGTAACATCGGTGGTTATGCGACAATATTGGGCGGGCATCGTGATCGTTTTGATGCTCACGGGTGGCGAAGCGCTTGAGGATTATGCTGAACATCGCGCTAAAACCGAACTCGACGCATTACTCACCCGAGCGCCACAAAAAGCACATGTACTCAAAGGACGTAAAATTATCGAGACGCGCGCAAGCGACGTGAACGTCGGCGACAAACTTATCGTCAAGCCGGGTGAAGTGGTGCCAGTAGACGCAACCATTATTGAGGGCGTGAGCACTTTCGACGAGTCGAGCCTCACCGGCGAAAGCACGCCCCAGCAAAAAACAGAACACGATGAACTGCTCAGTGGCTCGATTAACGTTGACGGAGTCGTGACCGTGAAAGCGCTGCGGGCAGCCGCCGACAGCCAATATGCGCAAATCATTCGACTCGTGCAATCGGCCGCGCATAGCCAAGCGCCATTCGTTCGATTGGCAGATCGATATAGCATTCCCTTCACTGTTATTTCGTTCGCGCTCGCCATTGGTGCCTGGGTATTGAGTCACCAGTCGATTCGATTCCTAGAGGTGCTCGTAGTTGCTACGCCTTGCCCACTCATTTTAGCAGCGCCGATCGCGATTATCTCTGGCATGAGTCGCGCGAGCAAACACGGTATCATCATCAAAACTGGCTCGTCGCTCGAAAAATTAGCCGAGGCTAAGACATTTGCTTTTGACAAAACAGGCACACTTACCGCTGGTGAATTGCGTGTTGCAGATATCAAAACGTTCGGTACGTTTAAGAAGAATGATGTACTGGCGCTCGTCGCGGGCATTGAGCAAAATTCGAATCACGTGCTCGCACATGCCATTGTGAGCAAAGCAGAAGCCAGTAAGGTCAAGCTCATAAAAGCTAAACATGTTAAGGAAATTGCTGGCCACGGATTATCCGCGCACGTCGGCGGCAAAGAAGTGCTGGTCGGCCGTTTGAGCCTACTTCGCGACGCGACGGTTACCTTTCCCAAGCAATTCGATGTCAAAAAGGTTGCCCAGACCGCAGCGTTTGTTGCGGTCGGCGGTGCGCTTGCTGGCGTTATCAGCTTCACCGACGAGCCGCGACCCGAAAGTAAGCAAACGCTCCAAAAACTCAAAGCACTCGGCATTCAAAAGTTCCTGATGGTTACGGGCGACAATGCTCTCGCGGCGAACGTCATTGCGCGTAAGCTTGGCATCAATACCGTTAAAGCAGAAACGTTGCCCGGCGACAAGCTGCGGGCGATCGAAGCCATCAAGGAGCGGCCAGTTGCGTTTGTAGGTGACGGCGTGAATGATGCACCGGTACTTACTGCAGCGGATGTCGGTATTGCGCTCGGCGCTCGCGGATCGACTGCAGCCAGCGAGTCTGCCGACGTCGTCATTATGCTCGACGATCTTACGCATGTCGCCAATGCGGTAGCCATCGCCAAGCGCACATTTTTCATTGCCAAGCAAAGCATATTCACCGGCATTGGATTGAGTATCGCACTGATGCTCATCTTTGCCACCGGCCACTTTTTGCCGGTGTACGGCGCCGCCGTTCAGGAACTCGTAGATGTTGTGGTTATCTTCAATGCGCTGCGGGCGCATGGCGGTTTTGGCAAGCGTGCAGTGTCTAAGCCAGACGAAGCACGGCCATAACAATCAGCGGTACAAGCAAGTTATCAAATCCGTACCCGCCGATATTTTCAGCTGCAGTAGCAAGCCCAGGCAGGAGTATAAGTGCGCCCCAATTGTGCTGGTGAGTGGCGTGCGCATACACACTTACGATAATTGCCGACACGATAAAAAACGTCGTGGTTCCGGCAATACTTTTGGGGCTTCCAAATACAAAATAGCGCCCACTGCGATGCTTCATCGTCGTGCCTACAACCGCAGCCAGTCCGTCAGCTACGCTTAAATGCAGCGCGGCTGCCATAAAAATCCAGCGGTCGTGACTAAGTGCGGCCAACAAAATGATCACAATAGCAAACAACGTCTCACCCACCGCATTGCGGTTTACACTATGGATCGACCGAAAAATATTGAACTGGACCGAGGCAGTGACGACAAATAAAAAGGCACAGCCTAAAAGCAAAATGTCGCGCCAGCTCAAAAAGAACGGCCACGTGGCGACAAAGGTTCCCACGGTCATATGGACAAATTTACGTGTGATTTCAGAGTGGACCCGGCCAGTCCGCGAAAAATATTCGGCGACCACGAGCAAAAGAAAAACACCTGTAACGGCGATCGCGGGCCATAAAAGCATACGCTTAGTATAGCGCAACCATGAGCGCCAATCTATCACTCCATGGTATGATATAGAAACGCTTTGGAAGGAGGAGCATATGGCAACGTTTACTCAAAATTACCGCGCTGCGCGGGGACTTATGGCCGCCTTTGCCACACTGGTGGTACTTGTCGCGGGCATTATTGCGCTCATCATGTTCGTGGTACATAAGACGGCAGGCTATAGACTCGATGACGTGTCGAAGATTGGCGCGCACGTGTGTGATGGTGGCGAAAAGATCGAAAATGCCGCCAACTACACAGGCACAGCACCGCATAAAATGCGCATTGTCGAGGAGTCGAGCGTCATACAAACCAAGCCCAACCTCACTGATTATAGTGATATCGGTGTCACCATGAATGCGCTTCTGCTCAAGACAAATCCGCAGCAAGCTCAAAAGCAGTACCAAACATTGCAGTCGCTGCACAGCAATGACGTCAGTGATACGCAACTCGTCGGCTGCATTTCGCGGAGCAACGAAACTAAAACTAGCCAAACGTGTGCGTACGATACCGGCACCCTGGCAGTGTACGACACCAAATACACACTCAATATCTACACAGCAAAAACGCACAAGCTCATCAAATCGACGACGCTCCCAACCACGCCTTTAAGTCAATTTGCCTGCCCAAGCTCGGTCTACTACGATCCAGCCAACAAACGACAATACGTACCGTATGATCCGAATAGTCTGATTACTGCTGTGCAATCGTACGCCAGCTAGCGATGATGCTGCCCTGATCAACACCTTCAACAAGCGTTTCCAGGCCAGCAAACCCTTCGGCTATGGGTTCCGTAATACATGCTCGTTCGTCTTCACACATGTACGGATCACCGATCTGCTGACCAATGGCGTCCCATGCAAGAATGCCATCATGACCTGAGGTACTGCGATGTATCTGAATTTCATCGAGATATACGGGTGCTGATTCGCCTAGGCGGCGGCGAACGGTCTCGATATCAGGATGTAATACGCCAAGGAGTACGCCATCTACAGGCTCATCTAGCGCGGCTCCGTTTTCGGTGATCTCGGCAGCACGGAGCAATTCTCGCCGATCATTATCCCAGACTAAACGGCCTCCTGAAAGCTTGACGGCACCTGTAACCCTGTATTCTACAGATTCACCCTCAACGGGTTCAGCGACGCAAAATCGCCATTCCGGATGAAGCGCCGGCTCACTATTTTCATCAGGCGATGATATGTCTGCTGAGCATGCTACGAACGCTTCTGGTTTCCTTGTTAAAATCTTCGTTACATGCGCCCATGTTTGACGACGCTCCGCTGGATCGCTGAAGCGTGTCACTTGCTGTTCCCTCATCTCATCCCCTATGTTATAACGGTATCATTACATGCTTATGTTTATTCGTCAATAATGTAATTCTTCTAAACAAAAAGCCCTGTCAGCACTGGACAGGGCTTTTTGTTGGTCGGGGTGATCCGACTTGAACGGACGACCTCAGCGTCCCGAACGCTGCGCGCTACCAACTGCGCCACACCCCGATAAAGGTATGCTCTATTTTAACAGAGATACCACTGAAAAACAAAGAGCGTGGGTCACGCCCTACATGTGAGGAATATCACGTGATAATAGCCTTTGGAAGCATAAGCGTCCATGGTTAAATGTCAAAAAGGATCGTGAGGATTTATGCGTGAGTCTATTGCCTCAGCTGAGGGCGCTATTACTATTCAACCAAGCATCGTTATGCTTGGCGAAGGAGAACATGCGCGGCAATTCGAAGAACTTGTCGACGAAGGTACGGTGCAAAATGCATTTGATAGGCTCGGTAAGTCGCTGGTCGAACATCTCGGTGAAGAGCTGGAAGAAGGCGAACAACCGGTTGGCCTGTGTGTTATGAAAGGTGGCATGTTTGCCACAATGGGCATTGCCCGTGTGATGCGCGAAGAGGGCATGCCGATCAAATACGACACGGTCGAGCTGAAAAGTTACGGCAACGACGTCACCTCGTCGGGCATCGTCCATCTAAAGAAGGACTACGAGGTAGATGTCAAGGGCCGGCCAGTCGTCATCTTCGACGACCTGCTCGATTCCTGCCTCACCGTTAATCATCTTATCCAGCGCACACAGCATAGAGGCGCACGCAGTATCACCGTGATAACGCTCCTCGACAAACCTGATGCGCACCGCGTTACATTGCCAAAGGACGTTACCGTCTTTACGGGCATGAGTGTATCTGCCGACGAATTCGTCGTGGGGTGCGGCATGGATTACCGTGAAGAGGGCCGTGAATTGCCAGCAATTTACACGGCCCGCCGCGATTACTTAGAAAATCCAGACGCCTAGCAATCGCTTGTGAAGTCGCTCCAGTATGTCGACCCTTGGAAAAAATTCCATGGTGTTGCAGTTGAGGTCACGTCGTAATTTGTGACGTCCACCAGTCCCGCATTGTCGTTCTGCAGCGTACTGCACACTGTGGCGAGGTCGGTATCAGGCGTGGCGTAGACCAACATGGCAATGGTCGAAGCCGAATAATTATCCACCCATGACGGTTTCGTGTAATTATTGAGGCCGAGCGTGCCCGTTTCCGGTCCCTCAAACACAACAACTTCGTCAGCGGCTTGCGTGGATGGCGTGCTCGTGTCATCTACTTGCCAGTCAGTTGCTGCAGGCGAGCCTGGATTGCCCACAACGTCGTCGAATGTGTGGGTCGGATCTTTGGCCTTAATGTAGTTGTAAATGGTGTGGTAATATTGCGCAGCTGTAAGTCCACCGTCTACGGTTGTGGTGGGGAAATTGTTCATTTCATCGAGGAAGATACCGTCAATACGTCCATCAACGCCACCACTATTGGTGTTGTACCAACTGTAATAATCATCAATCTGGCTTTCGACCGTCGAGAGCGCTACCGAGCCGTAACCCGTATCCACGTAGCCAATCACATTGTTGCCGTCCTGGTGGCAATGATTAATGACGTAGTCATAGTCGCTGTCACGTGAGGAACCTGGACCGTTGTCTGGGTTCATAATCGCTGTCGACCCGTTGCCGGCATTGTTCATGCTGTCGCAGGCACGGTACCAATCATTGCCCGTTACCCACCACGACGGATAAATATAGAGGGGTACAAGCTGGTGAGGGTTCGCCGCACTCGCATGAGCTTTTGGTATGTGCACAAAGAAAAGTCCCGTTACTGCAAGTACTGCTCCCATAGCAAGCAGCAACGACCGTTGTAACTGTCTCGCCTGAAGTTGTAATATCATATGCCACACCCCCTTGTTGTTATACTTTCTACAATACACGCACGCTTTTGCTTCGCCAAATAAAATCGCCCGCGAAGGGACGATTTTATTATTGCGCGACGGGGCTATTATGGTCGCCCGCGAAGCCTTGCTTGCAAGTCTTCTTCGGCTGCCTGGGCAGCTTCTTGGTCGCGGAGCATAGATTCGTATTTGGTAACTAAGGTATCTGCTTTGGCATCAAAGGTGAAATCGTTACGGGCATGCGCCTGGTCACGGAGCCACTCCACAAGCGTCCGATCGTGATCGTTATCAATGTAGAACTGACTGTGTTCCGTCTGAGGACCGATAGCTATATGGCGCCACGCAAACTTAAAGCGAGTATCTTCATCAGTAATGTGTTGCGCCACTTGTCCTGTGGCAAAACCATCTACATACGTATCGCCCGCGGGTATGTGGTCTTCGAGGAATGAAACGACTGCAGTATGCACGTCGGCGTCTACACGCTCACCAAAAGTCCATGTCTGCACAAACTCGGCCATGTTTTTGGCAGCACGTTCGTGCTCCGCTCGTGGTTGCGCCGCGCCGCTCTCCTCTCGCTCGGCAACGTCAAACCATTTTGCCAGGCCAGCCTCTTTATACTTACGAGGCACGCCCTCGTCGTACAACAAATTCACGAGTGGCCGGTAGCCAGAGGCACGGTCAAAATCCCAGTATGGCTCAATGTCATTTATGGGATAGTGTGCAAACAACTTGTCACCGGTTTCTTCGTCAACGACTGGTAGTAACTCCCTGATGGCCGATTGATATTCTCCACGAGAGTCGATGAGGTCCCCCTCGACTCTCCCGCCGGTAGTATCGAGCCAATACAAAACTCCTTGTGCGAGTTCGGCTGCCAGTTCCGGCCTCTCTTCAACACGTTTGCGCAACGACGTGGTTTCCTGGCCGTTTACCTCTTCTCGGATTGCTAACAAGTGGCCCAGCGATTGACCCGAATGAGGATAGGGAAGCTCATACCCATGCGGAGCAGTCAAAACCGTAACCGCCCGCTGACGAATCGTGGGATCGGTAATCTCCTCATCTCTCAAAAGGCCATATACTTGATCGAAATTACGATTCGCGGCAAACTCATCGTACAGTGCAGCACTGTCTGGATTTATCTCTACGCCAAGTGGTTGGGGTTCTGTGGGTGCAGGCAATTGCTGCTCGCCACTGCCGAATAATCGCATATGTCACTCCTCTTTATCTCACCCACTGTAATACCATATGCCAAAAAAGCAAGGCGTTCTATCTCAGTAGTACCAGCTCCCCTCACGCTTAAGCTCTTCTATCTCTTCCCGCTCAAGCTCTGCGTCTAGCAGAGGCTTGAAGTGGGGGTTTTCGGCAGGTGACTGAGTAGCAAGCTCGGTTAGCTCCGCTGCCTCTTCCCATCCTAACTCATGAGCAGCGCGAGCTGCTTCGCGGTACCTATTCATGGCGACGCATGTGTCGATATACTCGCGGCCGACCTCCGGATCGTGTTTGCCAGGAGCTTCTAGCGGCTCAAAAGCCCTGCTTTCACCAAAGTAAAAAAGCTGATGTAGCTGCGTACGTCTTTTTTCGAGCTGGCGGACCCCGTCCACAAATTGCTTGTATTCATCCGGGTCGAACGACACCTCGCCCTGCCATATTCTTGCAGCTAACTGCTCTTCCAGGTTGCTAAATCGAATGTCGAGGCCTATGCGATCTTGCACGTTCTCGGGAGTCATAAGAATCTCGGGGCCCTTCCCATGACCAAATCTTGCCATCATGCTGGTTGAGTCCACGGCCCGCTGGACGCCGCAGCGATACGCATCAATTGCTTCCGTCAGATTGCCGGCAGCAAGTTCATGCTCTGCCAGCTGGGCATAAGCCGTCTCTAACGTTCTAAATGACCCCACTTCCCGACCCGGGAAGTGGACGCGCGGGCGTAGTTCGGTTTCCTCCGTTATGTACGTCGAGCCAATGAGCTGCGGCATAACGTCAAAGGCAGTCGCCTCCCCCACAGGTATCTGTTCGCCTGTGCCGCGTGATAATATTTCGTCGGGAATGTTGGGTTGATAGAATTCATGGGGTATATCACTCATGTATCCACACTAGCACAAGCACCTTGCATAGAACACATGAAATATTGACTCGACGTCTAGTAATCGTGTCCCTCGTACGAATACTTCTTTTCTAATATCACCTGATGTGGCTGATGTATGAGGTTCAATGTCTCTTCGGCCTCACCAAATTTTTTATCTTTATGAGCGAACTCTTCCATGGTGAGCCACTCGTTGTGACGGCCTTCTGCATCTTTTATAAGGTTGCCGGTGGAGTGTGTGCCATGAACGATGCAAAGATATTTATCCTCGAGTAACGCCTGTGTGCTATCGTCATAGTCAAGCTTGTGATACAGACTCACTACGCGTAAGTCAGCCGATAAGCCGGTCTCTTCCGCTAGTTCGCGCGCAGCGGCTTCAAGCAACGTTTCGCCCCAGCGAACTTTGCCGGAAATGTGGCCCCAGTACCCATAATATGGGTGTTTTCGGCGCTGCTGATGGAGTATGTTACCCTGATCATCTTCGACAATAACAACGACTGATATTTTTGCCTGGCGCTCGATCGCGTATGTATCGATGTCCATGCGATTAGCGTATTCCTTGCCCGCAGCCGTCAAACGATACGTTGCGTCATCTTTGCTTACATATCCGGCTTTAATCAATTTCTTTATATGAAAAGTAAACTGGTCGCTTTGCATGCCGGCGTCTTTTTGTAGGCTCGCAAAGGTTGCTCCGGGAGAAAGAAGCAAATACCGCAATATTCTCATTTGAGTTGGGTGGGGCATGGATTCGTAGCTCACGGCTGTTGCTGCGCCTCCTCGGCACATAATTCATCACGTAGTTGCATCCATATTTTACCAAGTGTGTTACTGCCTTGGCGATCCGGGCCCCAACCCCAGAAGCTATCGACCGGCGAATCTTCAACAATCAGTGCTTCACCAGTCTGCCGAAGTTTCCTTTGGATATATGCATGTTGGAGCAATTTGTGCCTGCATATATCAAGCATGATTCCTTCCTTAATGTCCGGCCAGTTTTCGGGTGCCTTGTCGGCATTCGATTTTGCCAGCTTGTATGCATCATGTGCGGACCTTGCTGAAAAAATATCTTCGGCAAGATCTGGGTCAGTATCAAAAAAATGAGCCGCTTGATAGGCGTGTTCGGAAGTCGACCACAATCGCTCGCGCCACTCAACTTGGAAACTCGCAAAGTTATCAAACACCGAAAACTCACGCGGATAAAAACCAGCGACCTCGCCCGACACATCGAGCAGCGGGTCTCTGAATTGTTCAAACTGAATCATACTATTCCCCTCTTACTAAAACAGCAGGATAGTATCATGTGCGATGTCAAGGATTCTAGTATATTCGAGTTCACTAAAACGTCAGCTGCAAAAAAAGGAATCCTTGGTGGAGGATTCCTTGAAATAGTGTGTTCGATTGTGGTCGGGGATAAAGGACTCGAACCTTCGACCTCGCGGTCCCAAACCGCGCGCGCTAGCCAACTGCGCCAATCCCCGAGACCGTAGTATTATACCAAAAGCTGAAGAAATTACCAACCTCTGTTCCTCTCTGTTCACATCTGTTGGGGCCGATGGTATACTATAGGTAATGAAATACGCTTCGATTCTTATTACTATTCTGTTCATATGGGTCGCCGTTATTCTCATGGCAGTCACGCGTACGGGTGCGACAGAAATTTTCGAGCTCTACATCACCGCAATTATTTCGACACTTATTCTCTTCTTAATCGGCTTCAGCAAAAGATAACGGAGGGCATTATGGCCACGGTCCACCAACCATCGATTGCAGCACTAAAACGGCAACGCACGCGGCGACTTGCACGGCTGGGCGCGAAAGTATATTACCTACGCAAACGCGGCAAAGACCAACAATTGTATGATCTCGTGTGTGAGGAATTTGTAAGTTTGGGTGGCGTGTACATTAAATTTTTGCAAGGCGTGCTGTTTAACTCGCCCGTTATGCGGCGCTGGCACAGTCCGAACCGGCTCAAGATTTTTGAAGATGTCGAAAGCGAACCCATGGACGTTATTAGCATTTTGCGCGACGAACTGCGTCCGGAACAACTGCAACAAATTGCACTTATCCAGCAAGAGCCATTCGCCGCTGGAAGCTTCGGCCAGGTGTACCTTGGTCAACATGTCAACGGGAAGCGCGTTGTAGTAAAAGTACTGCGTCCGATGATCCGCGAACTGCTGCGCTACGATTTGCGGCTGCTGGGCCTATTTAGTAAACGCTTCGCGGCCAAGCAGTACGAAAACATCCATATCAATATGAATACGGCGGTTAAGGAATTCCGTATTGCTACTCTAAATGAGACTGACTATGGTAAAGAGGCGCATTTTGCTCGCGATTTGTACGAAGCATACAAAGACCATCCCACCTTTGTGATTCCTGAAACATATCTCGATTTGTGTACGCAGCACGTAATCGTGCAAGAGTACGTCGAGGGTGTTTCTGGCGCAGAGCTGCTCAAGCTCAAAGAATCGGGCGGCGATCCTGTCGCGTATGTCCGCGAGCAAAACGGGTCGGATCTTATCGCGCAAATGCGGACGCTGGGCATTGAGTCGCTTGCTGCGGCCTTTAGTTTGCCGCGTGTGCAGGGCGATCCTCACCCCGGCAACGTCCGATATATGAGTAATGATCGAGTTGGTCTTATCGATTTTGGCATTTCTGCGCCGGCGCCACTGAACCGCCCAGCCTTCTTTGGCATCCTCGAAGAATGGAGCCATCTGTATCAAGAGCAAGGCAATGTTGCCAGTTTGTTCGAACAGTTTTTACGCTTCTTCGTGAATGATTTGTACCGTTCGCTCAAAAAGCTGAGTACTCTCATCGGTGCGCCGTTGGGTATGTCACTACCGATGTCATCTGCGCCGGCGCCATCAGCAAATGCTTCCTCGTCAAGCAGTGGCCGCGACCTCATGAAGGAAGTCGGACGCATTGCGCAAACCATGTTCGACAGCGCAGTGGGAACACGCGATGTAAAGCAAATCTTAGATGATGGGCGCATGATGCAGGCGTTTGGGCAAATTATCAACAAAGATAATCGATTCGGGCTTATTATTCACCTTGAATCATCCGAAATTTTGCGGGCCGCGCAAACCTATATTTCACAGGTCGAGTCATTTGGACTACGCAACGAAGTCATTCCGCAGGTTCTCGCCGAAGTCGTTCGCCGCGTATCGTTCGAACATCCTGATCTCGTGCACCAAACCGATCACCCGGTAAGTACTGCGCGCGCCATTTCTATCGTCAACCGCTGGCTCGAACGCGTGGCCGTCAAAGATCCTGCCCTATTTCGCCAACTGTTGAGCCGCATCAATTTGAATAAAGTAATACATATGCAATCAAGAGAGGAAACCACCGATGCTCAAGGAACTGCTCCTATTCATTAAATATCCGTACACCGCCGGCGTCATTGCTATTATGTGGATCGGCAGCGCCATTTTAATGGCTATCAACCGTGATTTGAATGGCGTACATATCGTTATTATCAACACCATCAGTAGCGTATTAATCGCGCTGATTGGTTTCGGCGGTAAAGAAGGCTAGTACACTTTTTGCATATGGCGGGCTGAGCGGGCGAGACCCGTTCGTTCGGCAACCTCTACGAGCAGCGCATTGAATTGCATGCGGCCCTGGGTTTCGATAAGGTTGCGTGTTTGCACGCCGTCCCGCCAGCGGCGCACAATACTATCGAATGTAACACCCAGGCTTGAATCGAGCGAACCACACATACCAACGTCGGTTATATGTGCCGTACCTTTGGGCAACACACCTGCATCTGCTGTTGGAACATGCCAATGGTCGCCCACAACCATCGTCACCCGCCCGTCCAAATAGTGGCCAATGACGCGTTTTTCGCTACTAAAATCACCATGAAAATTAACAACCGTCACCACGTGTTTGGTCGCCTTTGTTTCTTCCAAAATGCGGTCAACGACATGCAGCGGATTGTCCATTTTAAGCGCAGCATCTTTGCCGACAATTTGGCCGAGCAGGCTTATAACGAGCACGTTACCCTTGGGCGTCTCGATAAATTTATAACCTAATCCCGGCGTGCCAGCCGGATAATTTGCCGGACGAATAATTGGCTCGTCTGGATCGTCCAACTGCGGATATATTTCTTCGCGAAAGAGTGAATGATTGCCGCCAGTGCAAAAATCCACTCCTGCCGCCTGCAAGCGCTCGAAATCATCAAGGCGAATGCCCTTGCCGCTGGACAGGTTTTCGCCCTGTGCGACCACCAGGTCAATGGCGTATTCGCGTATGAGGTTTGGCAGTACGTGCTCGACAACTCGAATGCCGGGTTCCGCCATTACATCACCAAGGTAGAGTATGTGCATACCCTTAGTATACTGTTTTATGCGCGGTGCTGCTTGCGATCTTCGAGCCACTGCGACAGCGGCTAGCCTCACGAGATTCTCTTGCTACTTGGCGAATTCGACAGCGCGCGTTTCGCGGATAACGTTGACCTTGATCGTGCCCGGATATTGCATGGTCGATTCGATTTTGGTGGCAATGTCACGCGCAAGCCGAATGGCTGCGAGATCGTCAATGGATTGTGGCCTGACGAAGACGCGGACTTCGCGGCCAGCACTAATGGCGTACGCCTTTTCGATGCCTTTAAAGCTCGTTGCCACATTTTCGAGCTCCTTCATGCGCTCCACAAAGTTTTCGGCGCTGATATTGCGAGCACCGGGGCGCGATGCGCTAATAGCGTCGACCACACGAATAATGAGCGCCTCAATAGAAGTTGCTTCGACATCGTCGTGATGCTGTTCGGCCGCCAAGGCGACAGCTTCGGGTGCACCATACTTGCGCAGCATCTCGCCACTGATGTGGTGATGTTTGCCCTCCATTTTGTGGGTGAGCGCTTTGCCGAGATCATGCACAAGCGCGGCGTACTTGGCGGTCTTAACGTTCGCGCCGACTTCCTCTGCGATCATGCCGGCAATGTGTGCCATTTCGGTCGAGTGTTTGAGCACGTTCTGACCGTAACTGGTACGGAATTTGAGTTCGCCCAACAGATGGAGAATCTCGCGCGGAATACCAATAACGCCAACCTCGCGTGCAGCGTCTTCTCCAGCACGAACTACTTCTTTTTCGACGTTCTTTTGCGCTTTTTCGACCACCTCTTCAATACGGCCCGGATGGATACGACCGTCTTTCATGAGCATCTCGAGTGCCTGACGGGCAACTTCACGGCGCACCGGATCAAAACTGCTCAGTACGATGTAGCCAGGCGTATCGTCTACCATGATGTCAACGCCGGTCGCACGCTGCAGCGCCTGAATGTTGCGGCCTTCTTTACCAATGATACGACCTTTCATTTCTTCGTCTTCGAGTTTCACGGTAGTGACCGTCCGTTCAGCCGTCACTTCGCTAGCCATGCGTTCCATAGCTGTCGTGATAATGAGAGCTGCTTGCTCCTCTGCCTCATCCCGCGCTTCATTCTGCAGCTTGGCCACGAGACCTGTCAGATCGCCACGAATGTCGCGCTCCGTCATCTGCATAAGCTTCTCGGCAGCATCTTGCTTGCTCAGCTTGGCGATTTTTTCGAGCTTCTCCTGCTGCTTTTTGCGAATCTCGCGAATTTCGTCTTTGAGTTCTTCGACCTCTCCTTCGCCCTTGCGTAGTTTTTCGGTACGCCTGTCGAGTTCGTCGAGCCTTTTGTCGAATAACTCTTCGCGGGCAACCAATCGTTGCTCTAGATCTTTCAGTTCACGACGGCGTGTCTGCTCCTCTTTGCGAGCTTCTTCGCTTACGCGGGCGGCCTCTTCGCGGGCTTCGTCCACCAGCTTATTCGCTTCGCGTTGCGCTTTGCTAAGCTCTTTCTTGGCCAGGTCTTGCGCCGACCCAAGGCGTTGTTTAGTAATGACGGTGTTCGCACCAAAACCAACAGCAAGCCCAGCCACAGCGAGCACTATGGTGAGTGGATCCATATCTATCCTTTCTATCGTATACAGAACAGCCGTTGGCAATCGCTATCACGTCACTAGCCAAGTCTGATCTGAAAGTCGAATGTATTAAGTGAAATATTGGTAAGACGGATTGCTTGAAACTATGGGCAAATCCTTACCTAAAACTATACGCTGGTTTCGTTTGCCTGGTCAATACGAGTATATAGGATCGGCCTACTATGATAAGACGCGAACTAATGACGAGGCATCGTAATATGCGCTTCGCTGCCGTAGTGAGGCAACGCCAGCGGGTCTGACTCACCTTTGAGAAGTCGAGCGATGCCTTGCTCGATCCAGTCGTGCTGTGCTGCCACAATGGGAATCTGTAAACTATATGCCAATGCATTGCCGACGGTTAGGCCAATGCGTAATCCGGTGAAGCTGCCCGGACCCTGAAAACAAACAATACCCTGTAGGTCGTGCCAACTTTTTTCGTGCTTTTCAAGCAGTTGCTCTATTTTTGTATGAATAGTCGCCGAAAGATCACGATGTGCGTGCCACACTTCGTATGCCAGCTGTTGGGTATCACTATAGAGGCCAATCTCAGCCTCGGGTTTATCGGTGCGAATCGTCAGAATAATCATCGTTGCATTGCCTCCACCAGGTAGTGTAACGCATCGGGGTAGTGCACCATAATGTCACGACTGTCATCGCCTGTACGATGTATGGTGATGGTTAATCGCTTAGCAGGCAATACGTTTTGCACAATGTCACCCCATTCCACAACAGTAATATTTTGAGGATCATCAACTACCTCGGCTAATTCATCTGCAATAATACCCGCCTCGTGCAACCGATAAAAATCAAAATGATGGAGCTGTTTGTCGGCTGCTTGGTATACCTTACTAATCGTAAAGGTGGGGCTGGCCACGCGGTCGGCGCTACGGAGCCCTCGAGCAAGGCCACGTACGAACGTCGTTTTGCCGCCCCCAAGATCACTTACCAGTTCAATCACCTCGCCACCCTTGCAAGCTGCGGCGAGCTTCTCGGCGAGCTGTTCGGTTTGCGCGGAGCTGGTAGAGCTTGTGTGCCAGATCTTGTCGATACTCATATGCCCCATATAGTAGCGCGAAGCCACCGATGATAGCAAGCACAGCAGGGTGCAAAGGATTGTCCGCGGCGACATCACTAGCAGCAGAAGTCGCTGTATCACTTGCTGCCTTAGCCGCTTTTGTCGTTTTACTCGATGATGTGCTTGCTGTGGTCTTTTTCGCGCTAGCCGTAGTTGTCTTTTTGCTAGTTGTGGCACTTGCCGTACTGGCAGCTGCAATCACATTAGCAGCGTTGGGAGTTGGTTTGCTCGTCCAGTACCAAGACCCATTCGCTAGTGCCCATGCTTGCCCATCTTTTGCCGTATCATATTGCATTGTCTGTGCGATAGTTGTTCCAAACGGATCTAGGAGCCATACTTGGCCCGCAGTATTCGATAAACTGAGCTTTGTATCATTCGAAAAGTATGCAACAAAGGATTTGGGTTGCAAAAGCGTGCCTGCTGGAAAGGCGTAGTGGTGCTTAGTTGTTAATCCAACTTCTAGCGTAAATCCGCTTAGATCGAATGCCGTAGTGTTGCTGTTGTAGAGTTCAATGAATTCATCATGGGTATCGGTTTGTGGAGGCGCTGGGTTGGGCAGCACCTCGGTGATTTGTGGCGCCACTAGTCCTATGTCGGCTGCAGGCAAGGTAGGCTCCGCCGTGCCAGCATTTGGTAGAGTGGTCGTGGTACCGGTCGAAGTATCTTCAATGGTTGCTGGTGGCTGATCTGCGGGTGGCTGCAGCGAACCGGACCCGTCATCTGGTGGTGGGGTCGGCATGCAATTATCTTCGGGTAACGAAATAAACGGCGCGAGCACTGTCGGCTCTTCTGCCTGCAGCTCAGCGTTGCTTCGTTGAGGATTTTGGGCATTCGCGGCACCCGGCGTCGGTCCAAGACTGCTGGTTGTTACCCAAAAATCATTCGCATTGTTGTTGGTGTCCAGGTATGTGCCAGCTGTATCGATATAGCGCTGCAAACTTTGGCTAGCTGGCGGACTTGGCGCTGCCTGCTGTTCAAAAGCCATCGCCGTAGTACCCCAGCCTACTTGGTCTACAATATCGAGCGTACACTGTGTTTCAGCATCAGGCGCGATGAGCTGCAAGGTACCGTTATCCGACAATGTCGCCGTGTAATACTGGTCGGGTGTTTGTTTGAGGTATGCTCCATATGAGGCGTCGTTTGTCCCTGCTAACAGATAATGCTGATGCGCCCCGATGATCGTTTCCATATTACTGTCAGTATTGGTGCGATGGAACGCGATCGTATGCTTGGTTTGGCTTGCAGTGCCCGAAATATACCACAAATGCCAGTCGCTTATGTCGATTGCCTGATCGGTGGTGTTATATAGCTCAATAAATTCTTTACTCGCATTGCCACTGCCCGCGAGGCCCGTCTGCACTTCGGTAATAACCACCGGTGGCAGTGCTGCTACAATCGGTGGCACAGCTTCGGCCACTGCCCGCATCGGCGAACATAATAAGATTGCGGCAGTCGCTGCGATAATAGCTATGTATACTGTTCGTTTCACGCGCTGGATTGTAAAAGTAACTGGGCAAAAAACGCAAGCATTTTGTTGCGGGCAGATGAGCGCGGTATACTATAAAA
This sequence comes from Saccharimonadales bacterium (SeqCode), assembly GCA_036263915.1. Taxonomy (GTDB): domain Bacteria; phylum Patescibacteriota; class Saccharimonadia; order Saccharimonadales; family UBA4665; genus DATASD01. The sequence continues at coordinate 19,354 of DATASD010000002.1, forward strand.
GCTATGCTACAGTTGAGTGACTCCCTTATAAATCAGCCCGTGCTCAGTTTGCGCACGGGGGGAAGTGTGGCAATGACTCTTGCGCCGATTATTAATCCTAATAATCTTAAGATTGAGGGATTTTATTGCCAAGATGGACTTGACCGACACCGCCAGCTTATTTTGTTGTATCAGGATATTCGAGATATCATTACCCAAGGTTTCGTCGTGGATGATCACGATGTTCTTGCTGATCCAAGTGAATTGGTGCGCTTGCAGGAACTTATGCGCCTTAATTTTCAGTTGATTGGCAAGCCCGTAATTACCACAAGCAAACATCGCATTGGCAAAGTCAGCGATTACGCCACTGAGGTGAGCACTATGTATGTTCAAAAGCTCTACGCATCACAATCGGTGTTCAAAAGTTTCGCTGGTGGCAGTTTGAGTATCGATCGCACGCAAATTGTGGAGATTACCGACACGCGCATTGTTATTAATGAAATTTTGCGCCCGCAACCAGCCCGCGCCACTGCCGCGATTTAGCCCTCTTCTTGTAGAACACTTTTAATATCGTCGTAGCTATAGCCTTGGCGTGCGAGATATTGCATAAGCTTGACGTCGTCTGCTTTGTATTTGCTTTGTTGTCGCTTTTTGGCGATGATCTCGCGGAGTGTTTCGCGTTCGTCGGTTTCATCTTCGTGTAGAACTTGCTGAATCACATCATCGCTTACTCTTTTTTGATGCAGCTCCTGCGTAAGGCGGCGTCTACTCGTTGCCTTTAACAAGCGACGGCTGGCAACCCATGACCGTGCAAAAGCAAGGTCGTTCACAAGATCATTCCGGCGTAACTTCGCGATAATCCGCTCGGCGGTTTCCGGATCGGCCTGTTTACGCTGCAAGTAGGTGCGTAGCTCCCACTCGCTCCGCGGGCGAATCATCGCATAATGAAGCGCTCGCCCATACGCTTTGTCGTTGGCCGACATCGTCTTGAATTCGGCCAGCTTCGATGTATCGAGTTCCAAACCACTATGTATGCCGCTCTCGAGCAGCGCCACTTCACTCAGACTAAAAGAATACTTGCCGTCGACAAATACCGAATAACGGCCGGCTTGCTTAACCTGCTGTTTGATCGCCGTAATTGTCATTGCCATGTCCGCGTTTTGTTGATCTCTTCCTTCGATCGTAAAGCCTTTTCCAGATCAATTCCGAGCTTATTACACACACAAATGAGCAACCACAACACATCTGCGGCTTCGTGGTCCACGGCTCCAACTTTGGAATCGGTCGCCGTTTTTACGCCGTTTTGTTTGCGGAGTGCTTTCGCAAGCTCACCAACCTCTTCGGTGAGCATTATGAATTTATCCTGCAATGATTCTTTGTCAAAACCTCTGTATACTATAGTCGCTTGAACATAGTTCTGAACATCGCGCAGTGTTGGGTCGGGGCCTAAAACAGGATGGCGAGGCTGCACCATGGATTATTCCTTGGCAGGTTCGCTGTCGAGCACTTTGTGTGTGATTTCTTCCATTGTCTCTGGGTGATCTTGAAGGTATTGCTTGGCTGCTTCGCGTCCTTGGCCAATCTTGCTGTCGCCATACGCAAACCACGAACCGGATTTCTCAACTATATCACGCGCTGTTGCCAGATCAAGGACATCGCCAGACTTGCTGATGCCTTCGTTGTACATGATGTCGAATTCTGCCTCGCGGAATGGCGGTGCAATCTTGTTCTTTACAACTTTAACGCGCGTGCGGTTACCGATGACGTTATCGCCTTGTTTAATCTGGCCAATCCGCCGGATATCCATGCGTACCGAGGCATAAAATTTGAGCGCGTTACCACCCGTGGTTGTTTCGGGATTGCCGAACATCACACCAATCTTCATACGAATCTGGTTGATGAAGATTACGGTCGCCTTTGATTTGTTAATCACACCGGTGAGCTTGCGGAGTGCTTGGCTCATGAGGCGGGCCTGCAGGCCTGGCAAGCTATCGCCCATATCACCTTCGATTTCGGCGCGGGGCACGAGTGCTGCGACTGAGTCCACTACGATGATATCAACGGCGTTCGAACGCACAAGCGTCTCGGTAATTTCGAGTGCCTGCTCACCGTTGTCTGGTTGTGACAACAACAGATTGTCGATGTCTACGCCGATGCGTTTTGCATAGGAAGGGTCGAGGGCGTGTTCGGCGTCAATGAAAGCTGCGGTGCCGCCATTCTTTTGCACTTCAGCAATCGCATGCAAGGTGAGCGTCGTTTTACCCGAGCTTTCCGGACCGTAAATTTCTACGACACGGCCGCGGGGCAAGCCACCGCCAAGCGCTATGTCGAGCGAAATAGCGCCCGTCGATACACACTCAACCCTACTGCGCGTCGATTCGCCAAGCTTCATGATCGAGCCTTTGCCAAACTGTTTCTCGATTGACTCCAATGCTAAGCCGAGCGCCTTGCTCTTACCTTCGGCAACCGTGTTGTCTTCTTTAACTACCTTGGCGGCCTTCGCCTTGCTGTCTGCCATAAAAAATACCCTCCGTTTGTTAGTCGAGACCGTCCCACCTGTCTTATCTAAAGTATAGCATTTTGCTTACCCTTTGACGACCCCTATATAACCGCAATCTCACCATTGCTGTCAACAAAAAAGGAAAGGTGCCGCGGGGCCCAACGAGCAATCTCCATCAATCAGTGGTGCTTATGCTAGAATAAGGGAAATGGGTGGTTTGCGAACTTTGCTACGACGGAAAACAGATGACGAGTATGGATTTACGCTCATTGAGCTTGTGATCGTGTTGGTCGTTATTGGCATTCTCGCCACCATAACCTACAGCGTGGCAATGCCCAAGTACCGCGAGCGCACCTACTACAACAAAGCTATTGCCGAGACGAGTTCGATCGCGGCGGCCGCACATCTTTACGTGGCACAGTACAACACCTGGCCGCCCGACGTTCATCGCGGCGTGCCAGCTGCCCTGGATCAATTTATGCAAAGTAATGGCATTAATGGTCAGTGGTCGCAAGGACCGTGGCCGGGCAGTTATTACGACTGGGACAATTGGCCGCCCAATGCACAATATGGCAACGTGCAAACGATTCAAATTAGCATCCGCTTCTGTCAGCCCGACGACAACGCTACATGCAAAAAGAATTTTCCGAAAGAATCCTGGGTGACATCAGATTGGGATAGTTACAGTTCGGTATACTATTGCTTGAGCGGAGCATGCCGCGCGCACGAAGTATTCCCTCAAAACCACCCGGGCTACTGCCTGAACTGCGCGGCAAAACAAAGCGACTTTTATTAAACCGCGATTAGAAAAGCTTATGGCTTTCTTATATACTAGAGGTAGTTTATGCGTGTTTCAGATTCATTAGTCGAGAAGTTGCTCAAGGGCACCGGCACATTCAGTGACGAACAATTGGCCGGGCTTCGTGAACAGGTTTCCAGCGAGAAGCGGCCGATGCAAGATGTGGTGATTCGGAATAATCTATTAAGCGAAAAAGATCTGACTAAGCTCTACGCTACCGAAATCGAAGTTCCGTTTATCGAATTAAACTCGCGCGAGCTGAAGCGTGATGTGCTCAAACTCATTCCAGAGCGTATTGCACGCCAATACCGCGCCGTAGTGTTTGACGTCGATGACGACGGCATCAAATCGCTCGCCATGGAAGATCCGGACGACATCCAGGCTATTAACTTCTTACAAAAACAACTCGGCAACAATTTGAATGTGTTTGTGGCAACCAGCAGCAACATTCAGGCTGCCCTCGACCAGTACCGGGGTAACATCGGCAACGAGCTAACAAAAGTTTTTTCGACCGACGATGCCGAAACCGAAGAATCATCGGACGAAGAAGTCAGCGCCGAAGATTTGGCAGAAGATTCGCCCATTGCCCAGACCGTCAACCTTATTATTGAGTACGGTGTAAAAGCTGCCGCGAGCGATATTCACATCGAACCACGCGAAGATTACGTGGTCGTGCGCTACCGCATCGACGGTATCTTGCGCGAGGCAAACAAACTGCCGCGCAAAGTACTAGGGGCGTTGGTATCCCGCGTGAAGATTCTCGCCAACCTCAAGATTGACGAGCATCGTGCACCGCAGGATGGCCGCTTTAAAGTGCAGGTTGCCGGCCAACTGTATGCTCTTCGCGTATCAACCATGCCAATCGTCGATGGTGAAAAGATTGTGATGCGTATTCTGAACGAATCTACCAAAGCGGCTACCCTCGAAGAGCTTGGCTATTGGGGCAATGCCCTCACCGACGTACAACACGCGCTGGTGCAGCCGCACGGTATGATTCTCGTCACCGGCCCAACGGGATCAGGTAAATCTACCAGTCTTTTCAGCATGCTTACTATCTTGAATAGTCCGACAGTAAATATCGCCACCGTCGAAGATCCAGTGGAATATCGCATTTTCGGTGCCAATCAAACGCAGATCAATCCGATTGCCGGCATGACGTTCAGCAATGGCTTGCGTGCGCTGCTCCGCCAGGATCCGAACATCATCATGGTCGGGGAGATCCGGGACGGCGAAACAGCCGAGCTCGCCGTGCAAGCCGCGCTTACTGGGCACCTTGTGCTTTCCACCTTGCACACCAACAACGCCGCCACTTCACTGCCGCGCTTGCTTGACATGGGTATCGAGCCGTTCCTGATTGCCTCGACCGTGCGCGTTGTCGTGGGGCAGCGCCTGGTCCGCAAATTGTGCGTAGATTGCCGCGAGAGCTACATTCCTGATGCCGCCATATTGAACCAAATTAGTAAGGCATTCGGACTGGACGACACCGCTATTATGAAGCGCGTGCACGAGCTTGAAAAGCAAGCCCTTGAGGGCGGCATCGGCAAAACGAATCCATCAAAGATTAACCACAATTCCCCGAGCGAGCTCAGCACCGAATCAAACCACATCGTGAAACTCTGGCGGCCACATCAGGATGGATGCGATCAATGCGGCCATAGCGGCTACAAGGGCCGCGTGGGTATCTACGAGGTGCTCGCCAACAGCCATACGATTCAAAAAATGATCGTCGGGAACGAAACCAGCGAAGCAATTCAAGAAGCGGCACACAACGAAGGCATGATCACGATGCAAATGGATGGTCTGATTAAGGCTTTGCGCGCTCAGACCACGGTTGAAGAAATCTTACGCGCCACTACCGAGAAATAAGCATGAATTTTTCATATAAAGCGTTAGCGGCAGACGGCAAAACAGTAAGCGGCAGCGCCGAGGCCGCCGATCGTGACGGACTCATCGCCCTCCTTGCCCGCCAAAAACTCCACCCCATCGTTATTCACGCCGAAAAAGGCAAGGGTGGTCTGCATTTTAGTTTGCTCAAGCCGAAAGTTCGACTTACAGATTTGGTCATTTTTACTCGGCAGCTGTCTACTATGATCTCTGCCGGCGTGCCGCTTGTCAAAGCACTCGATACGCTCGCGCTCGATACCGACAGTAAATACCTTCGCACCATCATTGCCGGCGTCACCAAAGATGTTGAGAGTGGTCTGCCGCTTGCTACTGCCTTTGCCAAATATCCCAATGCATTTTCGCGCGTCTATATAAATATGGTCAAAGCCGGTGAAAGCGGTGGTATTTTAGATGAAATTTTAAAGCGGCTTGCCACTCAAGTCGAACAAGATGCCAGCATCAAAAAGAAAATTCGCTCGGCCATGGCCTACCCGACAGTTATCTTCGTAGTTACTATCATCGCGTTCTTCGGGATCATGATCTTCATCATGCCCAAGATATCGAGTATCCTGACCGGGCTGGCGGGTCCGAACGCCAAATTGCCAATCTATACGCGAGTACTTCTTGATATCAGTAAGGTTATGCAGCATTACGCGCTGTATATCATCCTCGGCACAATTGCGCTGATCTTTTTTACTGTTCGCTACATCCGCACGCCAAAGGGGCGCTATCAGTTCCATTATTTGCTGTTGCGGGCACCAATTTTTAAAATAGTCGTGACTAAAATCGCCGTGGCGCGATTTTCCCGAACCTTTGCTTCGCTGATGTCAGCGGGTGTGAGCGTGCTCGATGCGCTTGATGTCACCGGTGGTGCCGTCGGCAATCTGGTAATTGAGGGTGAGCTGAAAAAAGCTTCCGAAGCCGTGCGTAATGGTCGGCCGCTTTCGGAACCGCTTGGAGATAGTAAATATTTTCCGCCGATTGTCAGCCAAATGCTCTCGGTTGGTGAAGAAACGGGCCAGATCGATACCGTGCTTGTGAAGGTCGCCGATTTTTACGATGAAGAAGTTGCCGCCGTTATTAATAGCCTTGCGTCTATCATCGAGCCGGTTATGATCGTCGTACTGGGCGGTGTCGTCGGCTTGATTGCCGCGAGCGTGATGGGACCAATTGCCAGCCTCAGCAAAAACGTTGCGAACCAGTAAGCTTTTCCACAGCCTCCCCTCTCGACATCTTGCGAGCGCAAGAATTGACTTGACCGAATACCGCTTATAGTTATAATCAAGGTCAGATACTCAACACCTGCTTGAGATCAAGAACAAATAACATAAGGAGGGTGGGTCTTTATGGTCCTACGCAAAAATCAATCCGGTTTCACCCTAGTGGAACTACTCATTGTGATTGTTGTCATCGGTATCTTGGCAACACTCGTGATCACGACATATAGTGGTATTCAATCAAAGGCACGCGACACGAAGCGGCAAACTGATATTAACGCGATTCAGGGCCAACTCGAAGCATACTATGCACAAAACGGTAATTACCCGACGAACGACAACATGGAAAGTAGTGTTTGGATCGGTGGTGATGGTACCTCAACCAATCCTGCTCACTTGAAGGGTCTTGACCTCAACGCACTCCAGACTCCAAAATGGAGCTCAAGCTCGTCTTGTAAGGATGCGACTACCGGCAAGGCAGTTACAACGTCGTCCACTTCGAGTCTCGACTGCTACCAGTACAGCGCAACTGCTGACGACGGCAGTGCTTGTACGAATGCGAGCGGCAACGACTGTACCAAGTACACCTTGAGCGCGAAGCTTGAAAATGGCAGCACGCCATACACGAAGAGCAGCTTGAACTAAGCATACCCTTTTCGTAAATTATAAAAGCCTGGGCAAAAGACCCAGGCTTTTACTATAATAAGACATAAGCATGAACAATTTGCGCTCCCAAGCGGGCTTCACGGCCATCGAACTCCTTATTACTGTCATCGTTATCGGGGTGACCTTCGGCGCTTTTACCACCACTTTCACTACCATTCAAAACATCAATAAAGTCGCCATCGACGTAAACCTTGCCAATACTGCCGCTTTTGCCAAAGTACAAGATTATGAAAACGAGCCGTTCGCAAGCCTGCCGAACACTACACCCCAGGGCACGCTACAACAGATAGAAGATTTTAGCAGTAGCCTCCCTGCGACACTGCCAAGTCCGCGCGTCGGCCAAGTATATATCAACTCCATGTCGCCCACATTGAAACAATTGGTTGTAAAGGTGCAATACGGCAGCGGTGCGGGCCAACGGCAGCTACAATACGCAGACTTTCTGCAGAAGAATGGCCTATGATCTTGCGCAAACTGCATCGGTCTGAGCGAGGTTTTACACTCATCGAGCTGCTCGTTATTTGCCCTATCTTGATGGTTGTCATCGCCTATACGATGAACTACCTGTTTGCGCAATACGGGCAACTCATTGCACAACAAGGCATTGTAAATTTACAGGTGGAGGCACAAGAAATTACCTTCGCCATGCAAGACGATGTGTTCTTTTCGAACGCATTTGGCAATACGACAAACTCGAACCTTGTCGATACATACCAGCCGAGCGGCGGGTGGAAAGCCGATACGACACCGCAAACGCTTGTTGTTTCCAGCCCAGCACTTACTGCCAGTCACCGCGACCCCAATCGCACGTTCGTCTATATTAACACCTATGGTTGCTCGCCTGAATCGACGCTCGAAAAGAATGACATCCTGTACAACAACGAGGTTTATTTCGTGTCGGGTACGAATTTGTATAAGCGCACACTTACAGCACCCAGCTCGCTTCCGACGTGTGGAAGTAATTATCTTTCGCAAACCTGTCCCGCCGACCATGCTACCTCAAGCTGTCCACAGGATAACCTTATGACCGACAAGATAAGCAGCTTCACTGTAACGTATTACGACAATACCAACACCGTTGTAACCAATCCCGAACAGGCCACCAAAGTCAAAGTATCAATACAGCTGCACGATGTGGTGTATGCCCAGGATATCTATGCGTCTTCTACGCTAACCATGCGGAGGGTAAATCAATGAAATTATTCCGGCACTTGAACCGTAACCAACGGGGCTTTTTTATGCCTGTGCTCGTTATACTGATGGGGCTCATGGCTCTTACGGCTTTTTCGGTGCTGCTTCAGGCCAACAATAGTCTCACGCTTTCGTACAAACAAGCATATATTCAGATGGCCCGGGTTGCGTCCAAAGCGGCAATCGATTACGCTCAGGAGCAGTACGATAATTCACTCTGTGGCAATTACGCTGGTACCGACGAGCAAACGCTCGTAACCAACAGCCGCTACAAAGTAACGTTTAAGGCTGAGGTGCTCAGCACATCGAGCGATGGATTATCCAAAACTATTCGCGGGACCGGCAGCGTCTATTTGCCCCTTAACGCCACAAACGCACGTTACGTTTTTAGTATCGAATCCGAGATCGTGCGCACCTATGCCGTCTGCAAAACACCAAGCGACTTTGCGCCGACACTTTGGCTGGATGCAAGCGATACGTCAACATTACTTGGCCAAACGAGCGGCACCCTGCACCGCACCACAGGCTTTGGTAATGCTGGCGACAGCACGCGTGACACCCTCGCTGAGCTTGCATACAACGGCAGTCAAACAACGAGCTCGTGGCGCGATACCGCCATGGACCTCAACGCATGCTCAATCTTCGACTTTGATATCTTGTCGTGCTTGTTCAGTTCCACAAAATATGTAAACGACGGCATGATTTTCCAAAACGTTACTATCCCGGCTAATGCCACGATTACTTCGGCAACGCTTACGACGAATGGCGCCTCGCCCAGCGGCAGTGGCGGTTCCGAAACTGCTAGCATCGTCGGCTTGTACCACACGAGTACCGAGCCGAATATGCCGCTTTGGTCATCATCCGGCAGCAATCAGCTTCGTCCGCTCATAACTACCAGTACCCTGCACACAACAAACACTGTCAGCTTCACCACCAACAACTTGCCGCCTGGTAATGGCGTAACCACCAACATCACTTCGATCGTGCAAGAGATGGTGCAGCATACAGGTTGGAGCAGCGGCGATAACTTGGCACTCGGGATGCAATATGTCAGCGGTAACGGGTCTCGACGCCTGCTCAAAGACAATATTGCACTCGACATAACATACCAAGTGAGCGGCAGTGGCTCTTCCACAAACGGTGGTAGTATCAGCCAGTGGAATGACAAGTCCGGCAATGGAAACCATGCGGTATTTGGCCTCGGCAGCGCACCGACGCGCGTCGATGGGCAGATCAATGGCAATACGGTTGTGCGTTTTAACAATGGCGCGCTGCTCAGCACGCTCACGCAAGCACTGACTAACAAGCGCGAGATGACGGTGCTAGGAGTCGTAAAACCCAATTTTTCAACGTCGAGCACGGACGGCCGGATTATCAGCGGCACAAGCTCCACAGTATCGAATGATACGACCGCGGGCAGCTCCATTATTCCGCTTTTACGCAACAGCATTAACAGCGGATTCTCGAGCATATACAGTGGTACCAGTTATCGTACCAACTACACTTGTGGAAGTAGTTGCACCAGCACGCCGTACTTGTTTGCATCCGAGTTCCAGCTCGACGGCAGCAACAAAATTACCGGTACATTATATGGTGATGGCGCACAGGTGGCGCAAAGCGCCAGTATAAGCCCACCCGGCTCCCCCTATACCTACAACATCAATCAGATTTACGTTGGCGGTACGCGTACTGGTGCCATGCCCGGCAGTGGCACGGCATACCTCAACGGCGACTATGCCGAACTTATTGTGTACGACCACGCACTCACCTGCCAGCAGCTCGAATCCGTCGAAGACTACCTGCGCAGCAAGTGGAATCTCTCTGCAACCGCCTATACGGACACCTGTGCAGCCACCACCGTACCAACGTTGTAATGTCTCAGGAAAACAATGCGAGCAGACAGATATCCTGATATACTAAGCATAAGAAACATCAGGGTGGTATGAATTCTACGACATATTTTTTTAAGGATAAACCAGTATTTGGTCTGGACGTAGGGCATGGCTCATTAAAAGTCATGCAGATAAACCATGGCTCCAAACGGCCTTCGATTATAGGATTCGGTCATACGACGTTCGATGCAAGCGCCATCAAAGATGGCGTGATCGTTGACCCGGAGACGGTTGCCAAGGCTGCATTTGATCTGTTTCGACGTCACCTCGTTGGCGATATTACTACCAAAAGGGTCGCTATGGCAATACCCGTTTCGCGGAGTTTTACCCGCGGTATTAGCCTACCTCGGCTCGCGAAAAAGGAACTCGCTCAAGCGGTGCAACTCGAAGCCGAGGAGTACATCCCGGTATCGATTGATGAACTATACCTCGATTACAGCATCGTCCGCGAAACTGCCGACAAAACAGAAATGTTCGCGGTGGCCGTGCCCAAAAAGATTGTCGATTCGTACATGACCCTTACGCGTATGCTTGGCCTTGAAACGGTGCTTATCGAACCGAGTATTGCAGCCGGTGGCCGCCTATTCGGCCGGGACAAACAGAGTGATGTACCCACCGTAGTTATCGACTTTGGTTCGCAAACTGCCGACATCTCCGTGATCGACGGTAGCGTCATCGTAACCGGCACGGTTCCTGGGGGCGGCGATATTTTTAGTAATTTGATCGCCAAAAAACTGGGCGTCACCCATCAAGAAGCCCACATTATAAAAACCAAGTATGGTATGGCTTTTAGCAAAAAACAAAAGCCAATCGTCGAGGCCTTAACACCAACAATGTCGCAAATCGTGAAAGAGATTCGGCGCATGATTCGTTACTACGAAGAACGTTACGGCAATGAACGCAAAATCACCCAGCTTGTAGCTATGGGCGGCGGCGCCAACATGCCTGGACTCACTGAATATTTTACAAATGAATTGCGACTCGCGAGCCGTGCGTGCGACCCGTGGGCGTACATTGGCGCGAATCATTTACAGCCACCAAATGTCGTTGAGCGCTCCATCTACACCACGGTTGCCGGTTTATCTCTCCTCGAACCGCGGAGGATTTTTGCATGATCAACTTGCTTCCTCCCGCCGTCAAACAGCAATATCAATATGCGCACCGGAACGCTATTTTACTTCGATGGACATGGGCATTTGTGGCCGGCGTAGGCGGTCTCATCGCGATCACTTTATTCGGTGTGTTATATATGAATCAATCGATTAACAACTACAACTCGCAGGTTGTCGCCGGGCAGGCGTCGCTCACAAGCCAGCATATTGCTGATACGCAGAAACAGGTGAATGATATTTCCAACAGCTTGAATCTCGTTGTCAAAGTATTGTCAAACGAGGTGCTCTTTTCGAAGCTCTTTACGCAAATCGCCAAAATTATTCCGGCCAATGCCAACCTCACAGGCTTAAGTATTTCAAAGGTGCAAGGTGGCATCGACTTGTCGGCCGAAACCACCGATTACAACGCAGCCACACAGTTGCAGGTAAACTTGCAGGACCCGAACAACAAGATCTTTTCGCGTGCCGACATTCAGAATATTAGTTGTGGCGGTTCCAACAGCGGCTCAAAATACCCCTGTACTGTTACCATCCGTGCACTTTTTGCTGCGAACAACCCGTATTCGTTCATTAGCAACACGGGAGCCAAGCAATGAACAGCAAGCGCGTCTACTTTTTGATGGTTGGCCTATTGGTACTTTTGGGAGTGGCGCTGTTAGGTGGTGCGTACGGTGCGAACGCTCTTTTGCAACAACGTGCCAAAAAGCTCACTGATTTAAAGTTGCAAGAACAAGCCGTTGGCCAGCAACAACTGTCACTGGCTAAAGCCAAGCAGGATATTCAGCAATACGCCTCGCTTGAAAAGATCGCACAGTCGATTGTACCGCAAGATAAAGATCAGGCCGAAGCCGTTCGTGAACTCGTAAATATCGCTGGCCAAAACGGCATTAAGTTGTCGAATATTAGCTTCCCGTCGTCAACACTTGGGGCGGGGTCGAGCTCAGGGAGCGGCTCTTCATCCAGCTCAAGTAGTCCCCTTACACAAGTTACGCCCGTGTCGGGTATGGCCGGAGTGTACCAGCTCCAAATTAATGTGCAACAAGATTCCACACAGCCCATCACCTATGCCCAATTCATCGGCTTTTTGACCGCACTCGAAAACAATCGCCGCACTGCCCAGGTCAGTAGTATCAGCATTCTGCCCACCAGCGACCGCAGTCATCTTACCTTTACACTTTCCCTAAACGAGTACATAAAACCATGAAAAAGATAGCAATCCCCGGCCTTGGCAAAGGCGCCCAGCAGCTGCGCACAGTCGCGCGAACATACCGCGTCATGTTCTTTATTATTGCGCTCGCGGCAGTGTATGGGTTCGTCGTGTACCGCATCAATATACTCAGCCAGGCTAATCCAAGCCCAACTGATGTCGCGACCAAACTTCAATCAACACCATCACCAAAGGTAGATCCTTCGGTTGTGCAAAAGATTCAGCAGCTGCAAGATAACAGCGTCAACGTACAAGCACTCTTCGATCAAGCGCGTAATAATCCATTCAACGAATAATAATTACATAAGATTGTGGAGGGCCGGCTTAGCCGGGCCATTCTCGTTCTCAGTTCGCTGCAAAAATGCTTCGCGCGCGTTCAGGATATCGCGGGCGCACTTGTTTGGATCGGGACAATACAAAAAGTAAAACTTGGACCGTTCACCGGCTGTCTCTACCTTAAGTTCGCCAAAGTTAAAGAGCGTCGGGAAAATGCCGCGTTGCTCAACCGTCACGTCTTCGAGGTTATAAAATGACAGCTGGCTGACCTGCCGGTTAAAGATGCCGCGTTGAGTAATCTGCGTAATACTATCAGACGTCACAACCCAGCGGTTTTGCCAGTAAATCCAGGTTGAAATACCTAACATCAGAAACATACCGACAAGAACAACAGCAATACCGGCGGTAGCATAGCGCATAATTTCATCTGAGGAGCTCTGCGGCAAGAGTTTAGGTAGGAGCAGAATGACAATGGCGCAAGCCGCCGCGATGCCGAAAATTGCCATAATATACAGCGTTACAATGCCGAATGGGTGGCGTTTGATGTTAGCTACGATTGATTCCCCGTCGCGCATTGCTGAAAGAGGGTTCTGCCGAAGGTCCGCATTGGTAGGTTGTTGTGTGGGGGTTGGTGCTTCAGGTTCCATATGCCCTATTATAACAGGCTCGCTTGCGAATCTGTACGTTCTGGCGTGCGGCCGAGGTGTTTGTAGGTTTTATGGGTTACTTTGCGCCCCCGCGACGTACGCTCTAGCAACCCAATCTGCATGAGGTATGGCTCATAAAAATCCTCGATCGTTGAACGCTCTTCAGCGGTGAGCGCGGCGAGCGTTTCCACACCAACCGGACCACCCTGATAATTATCAATGATGGCAATGAGCAGCATGCGATCAGCTGGGTCCAGTCCCAGTTCGTCAATTTCAAGCAGCTGCAATGCCTGCGTACTTAATTCGGTGTCAATAATGCCGTCACCATTGACATCAGCGTAATCGCGTACGCGTTTGAGCAAACGATTAGCAATACGCGGCGTGAGACGTGCCCGACGGGCTAGCTCGGCGGCTGCCCCACCATGGATCTTTACGCCCAAAATATCTGCCGTGCGCTCAATAATCTGCCGAATCTCTTCGGGCTCGTAAAACTCTAAACGATGAATCATGCCAAATCGATCGCGCAACGGCGCCGCCAGTGCACCCGTACGCGTGGTTGCGCCGATGAGTGTGAATTTCGGCACATCGAGCCGCAAGCTGCGCGCCGACGGCCCTTTGCCGAGCATGATATCGAGTTTAAAATCTTCCATCGCCGAATATAGCACTTCTTCAACCGAACGATTTAAGCGGTGGATCTCGTCGATAAACAAAATGTCGCCGTCCTGTAAATTAGTGAGTAGGCTCGCCAAATCACCGGCGCGCTCGATGGCCGGGCCGGATGTAACGCGAATCTGCGCGCCCATTTCGTTGGCGATCACACTCGCCATGGTCGTTTTACCTAAGCCCGGTGGGCCATACAGCAAAATATGGTCAAGCGGTTCACCGCGTTTACGCGCGGCAGCAATTGCCAACTGCAAATTCTGCTTGAGCCGCTTTTGTCCGATGTAACTTGCAAAATCCTTCGGGCGCAGGTTGTTTTCGAGCTCCTGCTCCTGCGGATCATCAGCATCGTTCAGGCTCGTGTTTACAATTCGTTCAACTGCCATATCTTTTATTGTATCAAGAAACCATAAACATAATAATAAATAGGCAAATTTGACAACCCTATTCCTCAGACGTGTCAAACTGCTGTGGCGGTCGGCCTGCCGCATCGATAAACTGCGCCAGGATTGGCGCCGTCACACTGCCCACCCCGTTGAGTACTCGCAGCATATTTGGCCGATCGACAATCTTTTGTGGATCTTCAAATGTTACGCCCTCGGGCTTTATGATACCTCGATCATCCGTGTAGTGGTAGGCTACCATGCCAGAAATATCGGGGTTTTCGCCGGTATATTGCGCGCTAATCGGGCGAACGAATAAGCTTTCCAAACCCGTAAGTAGCAATTGACCTTCGTGGGTGCCCTCCAATTCTGGTAGTGCCTGCCGCACCATGCCCCGCCGTTGCTCTCCGTCAGTCCAAGGCTGCGGAATCAGTAACGAGTAGGGAGTCAGCGGGGGAGTTGATGGAGTTTCTTCGATGTGGGGCTCGGGTTCGTGAATGACCCAAGCATCTACATCCAAAAGCGTTGTGAGCGATTCAGCCACCTCCTCGCGCCGTTCTCGTGGCATCGCCTCAATGGTAGGGCCGGTAAGAATAATTGCGGGAACGTCTGAAGGGTTGCCTGTTTCGCTGGACATCGGTACTCCTTACTTTTTAAGAGCGAGCTTGACTCGCTCTTCGGTCGGAAGTGCAGGGTCAATGTTTTGAAGCGCCACACTGGCATCTTGCGCCGAGTAGCCAAGTGCCACGAGCGCCTCGGCGGCTTCGTCTTTGAGTAGCGCATGGTCACCTTGCAGTAATCCAGTTGTTGCGAGGTCAACGCCCTCGAGTCCAACCTTGTCTTTCAGCTCAACCACAATGCGCTCCGCGACGCGCTTACCAACACCATTGGCCTTTTGGATTGTTTTTATGTCACCGCTGGCAATCGCAGAGCGGACCTCGTTGGTAGTGCCAATACTTAACACGTTAAGTGCCATTTTAGGACCGACTCCGTTCACGCCGAGCAATTGCTCGAACAGACGTTTGGTATCGAGTTGCAAAAATCCGAACAAGTCATGCGATACTTCGCGAATGTGCTCATAGATGTACACTTTGGCGCGTTCGCCTGTACTCAAACGACCGAAATCTTCAGTCGTAACGTATACCCCGTACCCGACACCCTGCACGTCGAGCACGACCACATCGAGCAGTTTTTCTGCTACAACCCCTGTAAGCATTGCGATCATATGGGACAGTATACCACGCTGTTCGCATACGAAAGCGAAAGCTACATGCCACGCGTAAACATAGCGTGCGTGAGCGCAGCTGCAATTGCGTCGGCGCAGTCGTCCGGCTTTGGAACTTCTTGAAGCTGTAAAATCACGCGTACCATTTCTTGCATCTGTTTTTTGTCAGCTTTGCCATAGCCCGTGATAGATTGCTTGATCTGCATCGGCGTGTATTCAAAAATGCGCAGGCCGGCCTGCTGGCCGCAGAGCAATACCACGCCCCGGGCCTGTGCTACCGTCATCGCGGTCGTTACGTTCCGCGCAAAAAAGAGCTTTTCAACCGACATAATTGTTGGCTTATTTTGGATAATGATGTCTGTGAGCTCTTCGTAAATCGTCTGCAAACGGATGGCATCATCCTGCTTAACAGGTGTACGAATAACGCCGGCATCAACCAGCTGCGATGTTCCTTTGGTAGCATCAACGACTCCGAATCCTAAAATGCCCGTACCGGGGTCAATGCCAAGTATCCTCATAAGGATAGTATAATACAGAGCATGTCTGCAAAACGCATACCATCACCGATTGCACTGCTCGACAAACGTGAATACTTCGCCGAGCTCACGGCTAAAGTTCGCGCTACGAAGCGCGGCGAGCGAGTGGCGATCACATCAATGACATTTGATCCCGAAGAAGAGCCTGCGGTGCAAAGTCTTTTGAGCGCTCTCTATGATGCTGCGGACCGCGGCGTGCATGTGACGCTGCTCGTTGACGCACATAGTTTTATGATAAGTGGCAAGGACTTGCCGAGTGGGCCCTTGCTCCGGCGCACCGATGTTGCCCACGGCAATGCCAACTTCCGCTCTAAACTTCAGGCACTCGAAACGCTCAAGAAGCATGGCGGCAGTTACGCCATCATCAACAAGCCAAGCAAGCGCCTCTCGAATCCTTTTGCCGGTCGGTCGCACATTAAGATCGCTGTCGTAAATGATGATTCATACGTCGGCGGGTGCAACCTTTCTACGCTCCAGGTCGATGCTATGGTGCGACTTGACGAGCCAAAACTAGCTGACTGGCTCTACAACTTTACACAACAAGTTCGAGATACTGGGTCTGTACGCGAGACACTGCTCGATACCGATCAAACCATACCCGTGGATGACTTCGCGCAACTTATTATCGACGCCGGCGTACCCAACCAATCCACCATCTATGACGAAGCACTGCGCCTTATCGACGAAGCAAATGAGTGGATCGTATTCACCTGTCAATTCTTTCCCAATGGTCAAACCATCCTGCACCTTGCAAAAGCACTGGAGCGTGGCGTGCACGTGTACTTGTTTTACAATCACCCTAGCAAACATAGCCACATTCATAAACTCGCACACCATCTTGTGGTTTTGCATGAACGGTCACGGTGGCCCCGTGAGCTATTCAAGCGTCAAATCGCTAAACAAAATGATCGCATTCACGCCAAGATCATTGCGACCGATCAAGCTGCCGTGATTGGTAGTCACAATTACGTACCGGCTGGCGTAAAGTTTGGCACCGCCGAAGCCAGCGTGTTGAGCAACGACCCAGCGTTTGCCCGCGAGGTTGCTCATTTTGTCACCGTCAAACTTGGCGTTGACGATGTCATTTAGCTCAAAAATTCTTCGGGAATGTCGAAGTTTGTATAGGTGTTGACGACATCATCTTGCTCTTCGAGCGCATCCATCAGGCGCATGATTTTGCCAGCCGTTTCTTTATCTTCAACTTCTACCATATTTGTTGGAATGTATGTTAATTCCGCCTCGGTGATTTCAAGGCCCGCGGACTTTAAGGCATCACGCACTTTGGCAAGTTCTTTGGCATCGGTATAAATAACTGATTCGTCACCTTCTTCTTGCACATCATCAGCGCCAGCTTCAATCGCTTGCATCATCAAACCATCGCCCGTCGCTTTTACACGAACCATCCCTTTGCGTTCGAACTGAAACGCCACCGCACCTTTTTCGGCTAAATTGCCGCCGTGCTTACTGAATGCCAAACGCACTTCTGGATACGTGCGATTCGTGTTGTCCGTCGCACATTCTACGATGATGCCAACGCCGCCCGGCCCATAGCCTTCATAGGTTACTTCTTGGATTTCTGCCCCACCAAGCTTGCCCGATCCTCGGTCAATCGAGCGCTGGATATTCGCGTTCGGCATGTTTGCCGCTTTGGCCTTGTCGATTGCCAAGCGCAACGCAAAGTTCATGTCAGCATCGGCGCCAGCTCGCGCCGCAATGGCAATGGCATTGCTGAGTTTGGTAAATATTGCGCCCCGGGCCGCATCTTTTGCGCCCTTTTCACGCTTAATCGTGGACCATTTGGAGTGTCCGGACATGCTATGCTCCTTCTGTTTCTAAAGCAATTCTATCTGTTATTATAGCATATTCTCGTTTGTTTTGATGCCGTAAAATTACACACAGTCCAAGCACTATGCCATAACTCGCCACCATAAGCCACGTCGAAAAACCGATCTGCTCGATAAAAGCATGAGGTATACGGCTCAGCAACCCTGCAACGTCGAGCATATAGGTAAGCAACAGTTTGGCTGGCCACGCGAACCACCCCGCAAGCGGCGACACAAGCATACCCGCGAGTCCGGCTACCAAGCTCAAAAACATGGCGAGCGGAATAAGCGCTGCAATGAGCACATTCGCCAGAATCGATACAGACGACATCTGCCCGAAAATATGCAATACATACGGCAACGTCATAGCCTCAGCACACAAACTCTCAATGATCATGCTGGCAATAAGCTTTGGTTCGCGCGAACCATACAATCGTTTGGTAACTAACGGCGCCAGCACCAGCACGCCAAAGAATGCCAAGAAAGATAAATACCAACTCACGTTGCCCCACACATACAATGGGTTCGCGAGCGCAGTTATAACGCCCGATACCAGCAACAGCACCAGCGGTCTCAGCGGCCGGCCGTAATACCACGCGGCAATACTTAACAAGCTAACCATTGCCGCCCGCACAATCGACGGACTCGATCCTGTAAGTAACACAAACGTGCCGATCAAAACTAGAAAAGCCACCGTTGCTTGAAATTTCGAACGCTTGCCGAAGAGCTTACGGGCCATCTTCAATAAAATCGTGAGGTTATAGCCCGAAACCGCAATTATATGCGTGAGACCCACCATAAGGAGCGTTTGCGAAACTGCTTGCGGCAGCGTGTTGCGCTGGCCGACCAACAAGCCAAGACCAAAAGATGCCTCGGGCTCGGGCAGTGCAGATTGCACGCCAGCCGTAAAGCGTTGCCGCAACCCATCTATAAAAGATGGATGGCTGCCGAGCACCGTGAGTTCCGCAAAGCTTACCGATGCCTGGCTTGAGCCACGCGTCGGATACAAGCTACCACTCGCCTCCACATCATCACCGCGGTAGACAGCAGGGGCACCAAACCCACCCACCGAAATCTGCCCTACTAACTGCCGCTGCATCGGCGACACAATGCGCAGATGATCCATCGTAAAGGTGAGTTGTTCGTGCTCACCGTAGACACCATCGGTGGTCGCGCGCCCGACTATGCTGATTTTTTGTTTTGCAAACTGTTGATATACTGCCACTTGCGTTGCATATAGAGAGCCTCGCCACCAACCACAGGCTAAACAAAGCAGCACAACAATCAAAACGGTGACGCTGTTTTTGCGTCGCCACGTAAGGGCGGCCAGGGGAGCAAGTATAGCAACCCAACCCATCGTCCTAAACGGTATCGCCTTGCCCAAAAGCAGGCCGCCAAACAACGCACCACACGCTATCAGTACGATGGTTGTTTGCCGAAATCGAAAGGTCCACAGTTTGGGCACGCCGGCATTATACCGGCAGCTGGGGTAAAGTAAACAGTACTAATCGCCGGACTGCAAAGCCGAGACAGACAAGCCGGGACAACTTTGCTCGCTCAGCGGTGTCGTCAACGCGTTCGTCGCGCCGGGAAGGTAGAGCTCAAGCTTAGCCGATGTTGCCGTGCAGACGCCGTTCGTAAAATTACCCGGATCGGGGAATCCAACGGCACTATGCGCAGTGGCATTCGGTGCGATGGTTACCGTACTCGGCGCAAAGCCAATCGTTGGAGCTGCGCCGTTGCCAATAGCCGTGTTGCCCGCATCAGTCAAAAAGACGGTTGGCCAGCCAGCGAGCGTACATGAGCTCGTGCCCATATTCTTGAGAATCGCGTCCTGATAAATCGTTCCTGCTGTACCATTTGTATTACCCATCGAAAGTTGCATATGGCCGGTCGAGCAAGCAGCCACCGAAACGACTGGCGTTGAGCCATGATGCCGTGCCCAATACCACCATCCGGCACTTACCGCCACTACGGCAATGAGCAGCAATACAATCACCGCACCTTGCGCGCCTCCTGCCTGTAATCTGACTTTCATGTTCGGGCCTCCCATTTTAGTATTTGATACAGCTATTATAAAGCTGCTTGTGCTTTCGCGATCACTTTTCAGAAATGATTAATAATTGGATTATCGTCTTCGCTGTGGCAAGATATACGCATGCCCAAAGAATCGACCGAACCCATCTACATAGGATGCGAACTTATCGTCCGCAAAGATGATCAAATACTACTAGGCCTACGCAAAAATCATTTCGGCGCAGGAACCTGGGGACTCCCTGGCGGCCACCTGGAATTTAGCGAACGCCTCGTCGATACGGCCTGCCGTGAGGCAAAAGAAGAGATCGGTCTCGACATTCAACCAAGTGATCTGCATCTTATAAGCGTCGTCGATGGCGTACCTACGTCAAGTGGCCAGCAACATCATGTTCATGTCACGTTTGAGCTACGCGAGCCCGCGCAAGAACCACGCAATACCGAGCCCGAATTTTGCGAAGAGCTACGCTACTTCCCGCTCGATGCTTTGCCTGAAAATATCCTGCCAACCCACCAGCCTATCATCGAAAATTACGTAGCCAACCGCCTCTACAAATATATCTCAAATAATTAAAAAGAACGCCGCCGTAGCAACGCTCATATATTCATATTTGGAGGGCCCACTGGGACTCGAACCCAGGACACCCTGCTTAAAAGGCAGGTGCTCTAACCGGCTGAGCTATGGGCCCACGCAACCGGAATAACAGATTATATTATCCGGATTTTTATAGAAAAGTCAACGGCGATGCTTGCCCGACTCTTCGGCGCGGCTTCGACGACGACCTGCCCACAAGAAGAACAGGCTCAAAAGGGCCGTCAGGCCAACGATCATCGCCTGGGCACGGCTGACGTTTTGCCAGAGGGATTCACCTTGAATGGCGTTACGCAACCCTGGGGCGAATAGTGGCACACCGAGTAAAATTGCCAAAAATCCCACGCCAATCGCAGGTATGACGTTCAACACTATCTTGAACCAACCGCGCACACTCCAAATCATAAACACCGATGTTATTACAGCCGGTGCGTACAATAGAGCCAGCTCCAGCGTGCTTCGACTGATGACGCTGGCATGCGGCGACAGCGTTGTCATGAGCGATATAGCATCGTCAGCCACATATTTTACCAACACATCGCCCAAGCAAAGGCTCAAAAACACCAATGCCGCGTTAATGCGAAGCACTGTAAGCACGACAATAGGTGCGATCAAGATGATGAGAATGATGACGTTATGCGACATGCTTCCTTTATGATAGCACGAGCACTTTCAAAACGGACATCTCTTTGGTTAGGCGCCCACACGGTCTTTGCGCCGCGTGCCGCGCGCATTTTGCTCGATGTATTCGATAATCTTTTCGGCCACGTTGTGGCTGGTCACTTGTTCGATACCGAACCCAGGGCTGGAATTTACCTCAAGCACGAGCGGCCCGCGCTTGGAACGCATCATGTCTACACCACAGATGGCAAGGCCCATTGCCTTGGCGGCTTTCTGTGCGGTTTTGCGCTCTTCGTCGGTCAGTTTCACGGCTGTACCTTTGCCGCCCTGGTGTAAGTTCGAACGAAAATCATCGTCCAGGCTTTGCCGCTTCATGCTGGCAACGACTTTGCCGTTCACCACGAACGCACGAATGTCCGTACCGGCGCTCTCTTCGATAAATTCCTGGACCAAAAAGTTCACGCCTTCGACATAAAAGGCTTGCATCACGGCCTTGGCCGCTTTGCGCGTCTCGGCCAACACGACGCCATTGCCATGCGTGCCGCTTGCGACCTTGATAATAGCCGGTGCGCCGCCAACCTGTTCGAGTACACCGTCGAGGTCGGCCGTTTCGCGTGCGAACACCGTTTTTGGGATACCCACACCCGCCTTAGCGAGTAACTGCAGGCTGCGCAATTTGTCGCGCGAGCGTGCGATCGCCACCGAGTTGGCTGTCGTAAATACGTTTTGCATTTCGAATTGACGCACAATCGCCGAACCGTACTTCGTAAGGCTCTGTGCGATGCGCGGCACAATCACATCTACATCAGTCACTTCACCGTCGGCAGTGTGTACCACGGGGCGGCTGCTTTCGAGTGTCACGTAACATTTGGCATAATTAATAACCCGCACGGTGTGGCCGCGCTTCTCTGCCTCTTCTTTCAGGCGCCTCGTTGAGTAGTTGCCTGGGCCTTTTGATAAAATTGCAATATTCATAGATTCTCCTTCGACCTTACCGACTATTACGCCGACTATCAACTAGAAAATGATGTTCACGCAAGAATCGGCGCCCGAGCAAAACTGGCACTTTCATGTCGCTGCGATCTGCCAAGCTCACCAAAATAGGGTATGCCGTACCTTCCAAAACAATGGTCGTTTGTACAAAAAATCGATCGACTTTCGCGCCATTTGAACTCCGCACCCATTTCTCAAAAAAGTCGGCCGTACGTTGCATGCTGTCGCTTCCCTCTGGCTTAAATTCGAGTACTGGCGTGCCATCTGCTTCATGGACGACACGCAGCACCCGGCAGTCAAGGCATGACGTCAGGGCACCGGTGTCAACTTTTGCAGAAACGCCGTGCATGCCGAATGCCGGAAAGTCGATGGTTTCAAATGCGCCAATAGTCTTTTGCATAGTTACTTTCGTGGATTATATGTCTGGTTGCCGAGCAAAAACAACACATTTCGATGTTCAGCACGTTTGAGGGTGTTGGGTTTCGTATGGAATACGTTTTGCGTGTCAGTGATATAGCCGCGCTGGGGATCAAATGAGTGTAGCGCTTCATCGTTTATATTTTGTTCAGTCGAGAGTGCCACCCGACAGATGCGAGCACACACTAACGTCTCTAACTTATTATCTAATGATACATCCGCGTAGCGTTGCTCGAGCAGCTGTCCAGCCTGCTGCACCATCGATTGATACATCGGTAGTACGGTCGGCGAAACAGATCTATAGTAAAACATACTTTCGCCAATAACGCAATGAGCCAGCGTATAGAGCGCGAGTCGTAATGCATCGGGAGTATAGCGAGCAGCTGTTTTAGGTGTCGCCATGTGTGCAAGGTACTCCAGCGGTAACGCCTTTTCTTCGTAAAAATACGCCGCAATGTACAGCATATTCAGCCCATAGGTCGAGAGTGCTCGCAAGCGTTCTGGATCATGAAGCAGATGCTTGGTGTAACGATGGAGTTCATCAACGTCAAGCAATTGAGCAATCTCGCTGCGCCGATCAACTCCATACACGATATAGACCATGAGCGTCTCGTACAACAAAAAGCTGTACGCCCGCACGTGTGGATACGCCTGATACGCTTCACGGCGTAATTCCTGAGCTGCCGTAGGCACAATGCCCAGTCTGGATGCTTGTGCCGCTAATCGTTTACGAAATTGCGCAGCCGATGTGCCCACAACCTGCTCGTGGACGCCTTCTAGCCACGTTGCTGCCGTCTGATCGCGGCTCCATAAAAACAATCTGCTATAGAAATGAAATTGTTGGCGGAACGGCAAATCAGTCGCTGTCTCGAATCGCTTTCGGATCTGCGCTGCTGCCTTTTCCATCTGTTCTAGCCCCAAAATCCTCGTTTGCCAGGGTCTTTGTGAAATGCTTCGAGTAGCTCTTTTTGATGCTTACTGAGTTTCGTGGGCGTTTCGACAATAATGGTCACAATGTGCGCACCACGACTCGCGCTACGCAAATGCGGAACCCCGTGACCGCTCAATTTAAAGTCGGTGCCGCTTTGCGTGCCAGCTGGTACTTTCATGCGTACCGGGCCGTCAACGGTTTCGACGTCGATCTCGGTGCCCAGTGCCGCTTCGACCATGCCTATGTGCTCATCACTCAAAATCAAATCGCCCTCACGCGTAAACTTCTTGTGCGGTTTTACACGTACACCAACATACAGATCCCCACGCGGACCATTGGCAATCGCCTCGCCATGCTCGCGCAGGCGGATCGTAGCGCCATCATCGATACCGGCTGGTACCTTTAAACGAACGATCTGCGTGCGACGCTGTGTACCCTTACCTTGGCACACCGAGCAAACTTTCTCGGGTACTTTGCCCGTTCCTTTGCAGGTTGGGCAGACGCTTGCCTGCTGAATATTACCGAAGATGGTTTGCATAACTTGCGTGACTTGCCCTTTGCCTTCGCACGTAGCACATGTTTTGAGTTGGGTGCCAGGCTCGGTCGTCGTGCCATGGCAGTGTTCGCACACGTCGTCAATGGTAAGGTGCAGTTCTTTTTCGGTACCAAAAATAGCTTCTTCGAACGTTACTTCGATGCGGGCCTCTACGTCTGCACCGCGCGCTTGACGCGTTGTTGCCCGACGCGCACCGCCGCCAAACAAATTTTCGAATATGTCGCCAAAGCCGACGTCACCAAAGTCAAAATGAACGTTTTGGCCCTGGCCGCCAAAGCCGGCAAATGGATTGCCATCGCTGGCTGCACTGCCACCAACACCGGCGTGGCCGAATTGGTCGTAGCGCTGGCGCTTCGCAGGATCTTTGAGCACTTCGTAGGCTTCGTTTACCTCTTTAAACTTCGCCTCGTCACCACCCTCTTTATCGGGGTGATGTTGCACCGCTGCACGACGAAATGCTTTCTTGATTTCGTCGGCAGATGCGTCTTTGCCCACGCCTAATACTTCGTAATAATCTCGTTTTGCCATATATTGTACCTATTTTACGCTGCAACAGGGGATCAGCCAAACTACGCCGTTCTGTTGCAATCCGGCATCGCTACCAACGTTCCTTTACTAACCTCCGCAGCCACACGTCTGATGATCGCTTTTTCCACTTCGGTTAGATCACCTTCGCAATCCACAATCTTGGTTGGATACAGGTCGGGTATAATCTTGTGCCGACGAACCACCCGCAAACCATCTTCGTTTGTGAGCAAATAGTAATGCCATTCGTGAAATTCGTCGCACGTCGGGGCCGTGAGTACCACACAGCGATCGCCATTTTCAAACTGAAAATAGAGGTCAGGTGTCTGGGCGGCGGCAAATTCGCGTAATGTTCGTATATCTTGCATATCTATTCTTGGGTTGGATCGGTAATTTCTTCGCTCAGTGGGGTTGTCGGCGGCAACGGCTCGATTCTCCCGGATAGCTCATGAATCTCTTCTGGTAAGCCGATGTTATATGCATCGGTACGGGGGATCTCGGGGAGTCTCCCGGCCTCAATCAGTTCGCCTACGGCTTGTAGGCCTAACATGATATAGTTTTCTGGGTCTAAAGGGAACGTACCGGTACGATCCTGAGCCTGACGTATGACGTGTTGTTCGACGGGCGCTAAATCGTCTTTTCTAAGCTGCCCGCGATTAGTCAGGCGACCTTCCGACATATAAAGTGTTGGGTCATCGCCCGTTCGCGCTACTGCAGCAGGTGGATTAGTATGGAATCGGCGACGTTCCGCCAATTCGGATGGCCCAGCCGATAGAAGGTAAACATCTCTGGGTCCTTCCGAGCCATCGTGGCGCGGATCCTCGACCCGATGACGCGCCACGTGTGCCATCGTCCAACCCTCGGCATTGCGCGGAATTCGGTATGGATCATCCCGTATCTCTTGAGGGATTTCAAAACTTTTGTGTGCAGTCGACCCCGGCGCTATTTCCTCGCGGGGGACATGTGCGTCTACCACCCCTTGTATTAATTCGGTCATTGGTTGGCGTGGAATTTCTTGCATAAGCCTCCCTCCCCATCAGAGCTTATTTTTCGTCGACAACTTCGCCTTCGACGGTGCCGTCGTTCTTGCCTTTCTTGTCAGTTGCAGTCTCGCCTTCAGACTTTTTGTCTTCTTCGGTCTGCTCATACATTTTAGCACCGATAGGCATCAGCTTGTCGCTTAACTCCTTAGCAGCTGCCTCGAGCGCATCTTTGTCGGCTTTGTCGTCGCCAGCAGCCTTTTTCGCGGCTTCAATTGCTTCGTTCAGTGTTTTGACGTCTTCTTCGGCAAGCTTTTCTTTGTAGTCACGGACCATCTTTTCGGCCTGGTAGATGCTATTATCAAGGAGATTACGCGCCTCAACTGCTTCGCGCTTCTTTTTGTCCTCGTCGGCATGTGTTTCGGCTTCTTTGGCCATTTTTTCAACTGCGTCTTTGTCGAGATTACCGCTGCCAGAAATGGTGATGGATTGTTCTTTGCCTGAGCCCTTGTCTTTGGCGGTGACGTTCAAAATACCGTTGGCGTCGATGTTAAAGGTGACTTCGATTTGCGGCACACCGCGTGGTGCGGCAGGAATGCCATCGAGGATGAAACGGCCGAGAGATTTGTTGCCTTCTGCCATTTCGCGCTCACCTTGCAGCACGTGGACTTCCACTTGCGGCTGGTTGTCGGCGGCGGTTGAGAACGTCTCGCTCTTGCTGGTTGGAATCGTCGTATTGCGCGCAATAAGTTTGGTCATCACGCCGCCCATCGTCTCGATGCCGAGACTCAGAGGCGTCACGTCCAGCAACAGCACGTCTTTGACGTCGCCCTGCAGCACACCGCCTTGAATGGCGGCACCAACAGCTACGACCTCGTCCGGGTTCACACCCTTCATCGGGTCTTTGCCAAAGATATTCTTAACTTTTTCCTGCACAGCCGGCATGCGGGTCATACCACCGACCAGCACCACGGCTTGGATATCGCTTGCCTTGAGGCCAGCATCCTTCAGCGCTTTTTCGCATGGATCAGCGGTTTTGTCGATTAGCTCGGCAACCAATTGCTCGAGCTTAGCGCGGGTGAGCTTGTGCTCGAAGTGCTTCGGACCGTCAGCATCGGCGGTCAGGAATGGCAGGTTGATATCGACTTCTTGCGCAGTGCTCAACTCAATCTTGGCTTTTTCGGCTTCGTCGCGCAGACGCTGCATGGCAGCTTTGTCGTCGGTAAGGTCAATGCCGTTTTCTTTTTTAAATTCTTCTACGAAGTAGTTCACGATGGTGCGGTCAAAGTCAGCACCACCGAGGTGCGTGTCACCGTTGGTGCTCTTAACCTCGAACACGCCATCGCCGAGTTCCAGAATAGAAACGTCGAACGTACCACCACCGAGATCGTACACCGCGATCTTTTCGTCGGCTTTTTGGTCTTTGTCGAGACCATACGCTAATGCGGCTGCGGTCGGTTCGTTGATAATGCGCTTAACCTCGAGGCCGGCGATTTTACCAGCGTCTTTGGTTGCCTGGCGCTGGCTGTCGTCAAAGTATGCAGGAACAGTAATTACCGCCTCTGATACGCCTTCGCCCAGGAAGCTTTCGGCATCGGCCTTGAGCTTGCTCAGCACCATGGCGCTGATTTCTTCCGGGCTGTATTCTTTGTCGCCCATCTTAACCTTAACGGCCGAGCCGCTCTTGACGATTTCGTAACCCATCAGCTTAAGATCGCGCTGGACTTCTTTGTCTTCCCAGCGGCGCCCTATCAGGCGCTTCACTTCATAAATTGTGTTCTTCGAGTTCGTAACCTGCTGGCGACGAGCTACTTGGCCGACCAGGCGCTCGCCGTTCTTGTTAATTGCAACGACCGATGGCGTGGTGCGGTTACCTTCGCTGTTGGCGATGATTTCCGGCTTGCCGGACTGCATGACAGCCATTGCCGAATTGGTTGTACCGAGGTCGATTCCAATAATTTTACCCATAAACGTTATCCCTTTCTCTTTAGCAAAATGCATCTTTGAGTGCTCATACAATTGTAGCATAAAAAATTAGCACTCACATGTCAAGAGTGCTAATTTGCTTCGCTTGCAGCTATTTTTATATGTTGTATGCTGCGGGCATGACAAAAGACATCAAACCCCGAGTAACAGACTTACAGCCCGCCGATCCGCAATATCCTATCTTTTTAACCCCAAGCGCTTTCGGGCGAACCCGGGACATCGGCGCTCGTATTGGTGCTGATCACGATCAACTCCGTGCTGTTGCCGAAATTGTCAGGCCTATTAACGCAAAAACTGCAGATATCGTCTTGCACGGTATTACGTTCATTATTCGGAATGGCTCATCCTACCGCAGGAATATATGGAACTGGGACGACCGGTGGAATGAGGCCGCTCAGTACGACACGTACTTTAGCGCCGCTGAGCTGCCAAACGAGCAACCCACACCCAGCACCAAACTCGAAATCGCCAGACTAGGGTTTCCTGTACTGGAATTTATGCTCACTGACTTGGACGAACCTACAGGCGGTACCGTTGCCGGTAAAATGCTTGAGCCAGAACACCTTGGCCGTTTTGCAAGCCTCGCTGAACGGGCAATTGGCCATGGCCTTGCAGCGAGGGCGGCGCAGGCAATACAACAAGCTGAGGATATGTCGCTCTACCCTATCGGCGTTGCTATGCCCGAGGACGCGTAACGTTACTGCATTTTGACTTTGACCATGGCGTGGCGGATGACTTCGTCGCCGATGCGGTAGCCCGGTTGCAGCTCTTCACACACGATTTCTTGCGTGCCGTCGCCTTCTTCCATCATGACGGCCTCGTGCCATTTGGGGTCGAATGGTTCACCCACCGTCTTGATTTTTTCGACACCGAGGTCGGCAAGAGTTTTTTCAAATTGCTTGACAATGCCCTGCACACCCTTGATGTAGTCGTGATTCGCAAGGTCGGCAGGTACGTGTTTGAGTGCCCGTTCAAAATTATCAATGACCGGTAATAGGTCGCGGACCACGTTGCCTTTGATCGCTGTTTTAAGGCTGGCGACTTGGGCTTCGTGTTGGCGGCGCATGTTAACAGCATCAGCACGCTCGCGCTGTACTGCCGCGGTGAGCTCATCGATCTGCTGTTGCAATAAAGACATATTGGTATCGTCTTGTTTTGTGTGTTTTGGCTGCTTGGGCGGTTCTGATGCGGGTTGTTTACTCATATAATGCTCCTTCTAATGCTTCGCCGGCATGACGGACGAGCTGCATGACATCACGGTAACTTTGGCGTGTCGGGCCAAGTACCCCTATGTAACTCCGATCGCTGTACGGGCTGTGGAAGCGGCTAATAATTAACGAGCAGCCCGCTGAGCGGCCGATAGGATTTTCGCGGCCGATGTATACGCTCAGCGGTTGATTGGGTGCTGCTTCGCGTAGCCACGGCTCGAGGTTATCGAGCAGCTGCGCGACTTGCTGTACTTGGTTGGGCTGCATAAATTCCGGCTGACCGAAAAGGTTCGAGAGACCGCTCATATATAGTTGATTGCCGATGGTTGCCAGGCCCAAATTATGCGTAAGTTCCACGAGTGTATCGACAGCATTACGAATGGTGCGTTCGGGCATACCGGCGCCGCGTACGCGGGCAGTGAGCGCTCGCTCGCCCCGAAGTTCGTTCGGTGTTTCTTTTTGCTCAGTTAGATTGTTTACATAAAAGCGATAGCCTTTATCGGTGGGTACGCGTCCGGCGCTGGTATGTGGCTGCGAAATGAAACCGATATGTTCAAGTTCGGCCATTTCAGCGCGAATCGTTGCCGAGCTCACGCCAAATAATTTGGCAAGCGTTACCGAACCGACCGGCACGGCAACCTCGGCGTACTGCTCAACGATGGCGAATAAAATTTGCTTCTGGCGTTCAGTCATATGGCAATTCGGCTACTTATGAATACCTTTATGATAGAATCTTAGCACTCAATCGTCAAGAGTGCTAATCGCTGTGGGCTTCCAGTGCTGCCCGCAATGCATCTTGCGCAACATCGAGAGCTTCATGCTTGTAGTAATGCTGCAAATGGATAGTACGAAGTGTGGCTTCGTCTGCTTTCGTTATTGCCGTTACGTACGAAAGTGTTTGCTCAAGTGCGTCTACGGTGGCATGCTCGTCACGAAGCACCGCGAGGCTTCGACGCAAAGGATCATCTTCTGACCGTACTGCTATATGCTCGATCAGTGCCTGCGTATCTGGCAGGTCAAACATGAGCTGTAATTGTTGCTCAAAGCTTTGCGTTGCATGCTGCAACCGCTCCTGCTGAAACGTTTCGGTCACGGTCGCTATAGGTGGTGCAGGAGGAGTAGGTGGCAGTTCGATGCGTGGCGCAGCCGAAGCGTTTGGTTGTTGCGCGTGGCTGGCAAAATTAGCCACCATGCCCTGAGCGTTGCTATCGAGGCGGCCCGTAGCGTCGAGCATAAATGTCTGGCCATCGTGCACAAAAGAGACCTGCATGTGTTTCGCCGCATTCACTTCGGTATTAACGGATGGCAGCACTAAGCCGCTTTGTACGGCAGCACAACCTTCGCCAAAGACGAGCTCAAGCGATCGCATAAGAAAAGTTGCCGAGCCCGTGCATTGCAATGCGAGCTCACCCTTGTATACATGCGTATCGAAATTCTTCAGGCTCGTGTTAGAGAAGTATGACGCCTTTTTTGGCACTACATAGCGTGTATTCTCATGGATGTATTGTGTGAGGTTGGCGACAGTTACATTAGGAGTATTGCGAAGTGTTTGGGCTAAGGTGTGTAGTCCTAATGTATCGTATATTTCAGTGAGCTTTTGCATGTTTTCCGGCGGTATGGACACCGCAGCTTCAGCGTATGGGTCGCCAGCCGGATCTGGCATGAATCCCCACTCACCAGAGAAAGGGTCGTGACTGACAACCTTATACCCAGGTACAAAGGGTATATCGCCGCCAAGCTGCGTCCTCCAGAATGTAAACGCAAGTTCAGTCTGGGCATCATGCAGTGGCAGCCGGTTCGGATTGTATGCAGTTTGTATGAGCCGTGCCGGGGAGTACAGCGCCGCATCGTATTGCTGGATCCGTCCGATTATTTGGCCCTCGAGGTCGCGTATCTGTTGCTCACTCATGAGATCGATTTTTGGCCGCATAAGTCGCTCGTCGGCGTGCGGTTGGGCAGTAAATTGCGAGAAGTATACGGCTGGACCATCGGGCTGGCGCAGAAGGGCGTGGATCGATAAGAGAAAATCATCACCGTACTCCCCAAATGGATGGCCGCTCAATACCTCGCGGCTAAAGTTCAATGTCAGATCGGCTGCTGTTGCCATCACTTCGTCATATGTCTGAGGTTCGTCAGGGTTATATTTTCCACTGAAGGCAGCGTTGCATATATCCTCAAGATAGTTAGACTCAAATGGTATATCTGCCGCATACGCTCCGGGTTGCCGCAATGTTTGATAGTGTTCTGGCAGGTAGCTGTATGAGTCAAAATGTACCGATTCATCGGCATCTGCTACGTAATTTTTGTTGCGGTCTAGCCGAAATTCGGTAATTTCTGTAGACGGATCATTAAATTTGGCAAGGTCACGCAATTGGTCAAGGATAATCGGCTCAAAATAGCGGCGCAGTTTATGAATCGGGTCGCTGGAGTTTGCCGTTTCGGGCGGCGCAGGCAACTGTTCATCATCCAGATGAAACAAGGCCCGGCGGCGTGCCATATCTGCCGGCGAACGCCTTGCAATATGCTCCTCTTCGCGTATGCCGTACTGCCGTCTAACGTCAGTTTCGATCTGCGCTTCTCGGGCGGCTCGGAGCCATGGCGGTATCGGATAAGGCTGCGGCGGTTTGGGCGGCGGAGTAGCCATCGCATGAATTATTTTATGCCCTTCTGTTTGTTTCACAACCTCGTAAGCCGCCGCCTCAACCTGTGCTTCCCCTAAAGTGGCAAAGGTAGGTATATGTCCCCATAATCTATGGCCGGCATTATTTTCAAATAAATTTCGTGCATATACTACATCGCGGGTATCAACAACTCCTCTATCAACCATGACGCGAACCGATTTGGTTTCGTCGTCAACGACTTTAATCAGGCCTGTAGGCAAAGGGTTGTCACGCTCGCCAAAATAGACCCAATCGCAAATGCCGGCGGCGATGGCGATGGCCCGCTGCTGATCGGGGTTCGGATATAAGCCCACGGCTTCGTTGACGGCACGAGTGAATGCTTCGTGTTGCTCGTCGATTTCGGCTTGATCTGGACCAGCAGCGTATAGTTCGCTCTGCAATGCAGCGGCTGCCTCTTCGATAGATGTATACTCCGATCCGTACTCCATGTAGAGTATATCCTACCGCAGCATGGTCAAAATACCAACCGCTTGTGAGTTGTAGGGATTACTCTTGTAGCCAGGCGTGGTATTTTTCGAGTACCAGCTGCGCTACTTGGCCAAGGCTGTATGTTGCGGTATCGATCACGAGATCGTAGTTAGATGTATCGTAGGGGTCGATGTCGTAGAGCGCTTTGTAGCGCCGCGTTTCACTATCGAGCCGCTTTTGGAGCAGCCCGGCATATTCTACGGGGTCACGGTGGACATGTTCGCTCGCCAGGCGTGCATCATCCATACCATCAAGAATGCGCGCCGCGGCAACTTGTAGATCTAAATCCAGAAAAACCTTGAAAGAATTAGGAATCCAGTGCCAGGCAGTTCGCGAGTCGATCACCTGATTATCTTGCGTTTCGCCAATTTTCTGCAAGCGGGCGTCTATTAAATGGTCTATTTCGGCGTTTTGCTCCGCTGACAAGTTGGCTTGCAGCACATCTATGCCTCGCTCTTTGCCAAGTGCTCGGAATAAATCGCCCGAAGAGAAATGATGGTAGCCCAACTGCGCTGCAACAGTCTTGGCAGTACTTGATTTGCCGCTGCCTGGTCGTCCGGCAAGGGTAATGATGTGCTTCTTTTCCATGGGTGTACTATACACGATCTTACCCCTATAACAAAGTTAAGGATGAAACCGCTCAATTGCTTGCAAAAACTCCCCAACATGCTGTTTAATTGCGACCTGGTTGGGCATGCGGATGGCTGCATGGCGGTATACTGCCATCAAAAAGTCGTCGGTGGCTTGCGCCAGATCATCATTTAAAATGAGGTCGCAAGATGTTGTAAGCGCAAAAAGCAGCGACTCTTTGACTTCGAGCAGTCGTTTGTGCAGGACATCCGCATCCCAACCACGTGCAATAAGGAGCGCTTTCCATATATCGAAGGCTGGCGGCACCACAAATATAACGCGGAAGGATTTGAGTGGCAGACGCCTAAAGTTTGGCTGTAAGCTTGTGCAACGCATCGTCGTTTGGTGCGTAGTCTTGCATCAATCCCTCTTGAGCATCACGGTGAATGCTTCGGCGGGAATGTCGACTTTCCCAAAGCGCTTCATGCGGGCTTTGCCGCGTTTTTGCTTGGCAAGTACTTTCTTTTTGCGCGACACGTCGCCACCGTACAAGCCGGTGGTCACGTCTTTGCGAAACGCCGAAATATCTTCGCGGGCAATAAATGTACCGCCGATTGCCGCTTGCAGCGCGACCGGGAACTGCTGGCGCGGAATGACCTCCTTAAGTTTTTCTACGATTTGGCGGCCAATGCGTTGTGCTTCGCTGCGGTGCAACATGATGCTCAGCGCGTCTACCCGATCACCAGCCACATAAAAATCAACACGCACCAGATCTTCGGCACGATAATTGTCGAGTTCGTAATTGAACGAACCGTAGCCCGAGGTAATGCTTTTGAGTTGATCGTAAAAATCGGTTAACATATTGGCGAGTGGCGCCTCGAATGTCACCAGCGCACGTGTATCAACGTAGCTGAGATTTTTGTGCACGCCGCGCTTTGATGCGATCAACTCAATTACCGGACCAACAAAATCCTGCGGCACGACAATTTCGCCCTTGATCCACGGCTCACGAATCTCACGAATCTTCGCCGGATCGGGTAAGTCCGCAGCACTCTTAATATCAATTTCTTCACCATTGAGCAGTGTAACTTGGTAGTCAGTGGACGGGTTGGTGATGATGAGGTCGAGGTTATATTCGCGTTCCAACCGCTCGCGCACGATGTCCATATGGAGGAGGCCCAAAAAACCAATACGCACTCCGAAACCAAGCACTGGTGAATTTTCCGGCTCAAACTGCAACGCCGAATCGCTCAGGCTGAGTTTTTCGATGGCGTCTTTCAGCTCTTGATAATGCTCGTTGCTTTCCGGGAAAAAGCCGGCGTACACAAATGGCTTGACGTCTTGGTAGCCAGGCAGCGGTACAATAGCCTTGGAGGGCACATTATTATGGGCGGCGACTAGCGTAACGGTATCACCAACTTTTGCTTCGCGGGTTGACTTGAGATTTGTAACGATATAGCCAATTTCACCCGTCTGTAAGGTTTGCGTTGGTGTCATATCTGGTCTAAGCGCTCCGATTTCCAACGCAAGACCATGAGCTTCGGTGGCCAGCATTTTAATCTGGCTACCTTTTTTAATGTCGCCATCTACCACGCGGACATACAAAATCACGCCGCGGTAATCATCATAGTAACTATCAAAAATCAGCGCGCGAGTTGGGGTATCGACTTTGCCAGTGGGCGGCGGCACATCGTTAACGACGCGTTCCAAAACCGCCTCCACACCCTGCCCGGTTTTGGCCGAAATATGTAAAATATCCTCTGTTTTGCAGCCGAGCAGACTCACAATTTCTTTGCTCACGCGGTCAACGTCCGCAGCTGGCAAATCGATTTTGTTGAGCACGGGTATAATCGTCAGGTCGGCAGCCATGGCCAAGTACACATTGGCAAGTGTTTGCGCCTGCATGCCCTGCGTCGCGTCTACAACAAGAATTGCGCCTTCACACGCTTCGAGGCTGCGCGAAACTTCGTAGCTAAAATCAATATGCCCTGGCGTGTCGATCAAGTTTAGTTGATGGCCCTTGTACTGCATGCGCACTGGCTGCAGTTTAATCGTGATGCCGCGCTCGCGTTCCAGGTCCATGCGATCAAGGAGTTGCGCTTTCATGTCACGCTTCTGTACGGTTCCGGTCAACTCTAATAAACGATCGGCTAAGGTCGACTTGCCGTGGTCGATGTGCGCAATAATACAAAAGTTGCGAATATTCTCTTCGGTCATTGCCCTTGATTATACCAGAGGTAGCGCGCATTCCCATCATTGGACTTGGGGTCCTGTCAGCCGGTCCGCCCCATCTTTTTCGTACTCATTACATTGCGTGCGAAAAAGCGGGGCCACCCCGCCGACTGCCGCCCCATTTTGACGGGAATGCCCGATAATACTTAATATTGAATGCGGATGGGTCGAAAGAGTTTCTTAAGGCGCGAGATAATTGGCTGTACTTCTTCGAGTGTGAACAGCGCCGACAAACCAACATATACTGCAAACACGACGGCACTAATCGCGAATAGCTTCGCACCCATGGTGATCGGTCCGCGGTCGGCAATACCCAGCGGCAGCAAATTTACCATGATATACCCAGCAACCACACTAAATCCCGTTACCGATACAATGCGGAAACAACCGCCCCAGAATTGCATGTTGAGCAGCCCGCGGTCACGGATAATCATAATCACCGAAAGGATGATCACTTCTACCATTGCCACAATCGATTGGG
The DNA here is from genome assembly GCA_036263915.1 of Saccharimonadales bacterium (SeqCode). Classification (GTDB taxonomy): domain Bacteria; phylum Patescibacteriota; class Saccharimonadia; order Saccharimonadales; family UBA4665; genus DATASD01. Next base: position 54,626 of record DATASD010000002.1, read on the forward strand.
CCATAGCAAGTCCGGCGATGCCATAGCTCGATTTTTGCGATAGCGTGTAAGCAAGCATGATGTTTAAGCCAATCGTAAATACTGATACAAATAATGGCGTTCTGGTATCTTTTTGGGCGTAGTACCAGCGCGAAATAATCGAGTACACGGTGCGGAAAAAGATGGCGACGGTGAGGTAGCCGAAGATAATTGCAATCTCAGGTCCATCTTGGGTAAAGATCAAGCGCGCAAGGTAACCACGACAGAAATAACATACCACGACAACTGGCAGCGTTAGCCAAATAATGCCGCGGAGTGCCCGCAAAAAGTCGCGGCGGAACAAATCGGTACGCCCAGCCGCTAAACGATTCGAAAGTCGCGGAAATACAGCTGTCGAAATGGCCGTTCCAATCAGAAGAGTTGGTGCTGTTTGCAGTGTATAGGCGTTGTTGTAGTAGGTGATCACCTGTGTACCGATGTGGGATGCAAAGTTCGTTTCGACAATGCTTTCGATCTGGTCCATACCTTGGTCGAGTGAGCGCGGCGGTAGGTTGCGCAAGATTGTTTTAAAGCCCTTGCTGCGCCATTTAATCCTGGGGCGCCACGAGAAACTCATGCGGCGGAGGCCCACAATTACCACAAGCAGTTGTACTGCGCCACCCACAAATGCCCCAACGCCCAAACCTTTTAGTCCGAACTCGGTATGTCGAAAGATGTAAATGCTGGCAATGATCGACACGTTATAGAACAGTGGCGCGATGGCATAAAAAATGAACCGGCCAAGTGTTTGCTGCACGCTTGTGAGTACGCCGGAAATCGTAAAAAAGAGCGGATTAAATGCCAAAAAACGCATGATCGTTACAGCATCGTTAAGCTGACTGGGCGTCAGCTTTGGCGCCACGATATGATGGATAAGCGGGCGGGCAAAGATAATGATAATAATGCCGACAACAAACATAATAATACATAACAAGTTAAGTAAACTCGTTGAAAGCTCCCACACACTTTTGCGGTCACCCCTATGGAGGCGTTCGGCAAGCACGGGCATAAATGCCACGCCGAGCGCGCCGGCCGCAACGGTGTAAAAGAAAAAGTCGGGAATGTTGAACGCGGCAAAGTAAGAACCGGTGCTATGCGGCCCAAGACTATCAAAGTTGGCATTTACGAGCTTGGTGCGCAAAAAACCCAGTACTTGCCCTACCATCGATGCTCCCGCAAGCAATAATGCGACGTTTCCTACCGAAATTCGTGGCAGGGCGAGTTTCTTGGGTTTTTCTTGTTGCATATATTTCAGGGCTACCTAGTAATCTTGTTTAGTATAGCCCAGAGCGGGCTTCTCGGGTACCGCAAAAATCATTAATGGGGTGGCAGCCGGCGGGGCGGCCCCACCTTCACCCGCAGCTGTCCGCGAGGACGGAAGGTAGGGGCGGACCGGCTGACAGGACCCCGGCCTAATACAGTGCGGCGGCCTTTGGCATGTGTGAGCCGGCAAATAACTCTTTGACATCGTCGGCTTCGACCGTTTCCTTTTCGAGCAAACGATCTTTGAGGGCATCAATGTACTTGCGGTTGGCAGCAATAACCAAACGGGCACGGTTGGCGGCTTCGGTAATCAGATTTTCTACTTCGTCGTCAATTACTTTAGCCGTCTCATCTGAGTATTCGCGTTCGTGTACTAAACGGTCGAGCATCATGCCTTCGTCAGTGTGGAAGACTTGGTCGCGTAACTTTCTGCCCATACCCTGGTTAATTACCATGTCGCGGGCAAGCTCGGCGGCCTTTTGAAGGTCGCTCCCGGCGCCCGTGGTGACACGTTCAGACCCAAAGATAACTTCCTCGGCAATGCGCCCGCCCATCATGCGGGCAAGCACATCTTTGTATTCGATAATGGAATGGTAGCTTCTATCTTCTGGCGGTATGAACCACGTAACACCACCGGTGCCACCGCGCGGAATGATAGTGACTTTGTGCACGAGATCGCTATCTGGTAATACGTGGCCGACGATGGCATGGCCAGCCTCGTGATATGCAGTGATCTCTTTTTCTTTGTCGCTCATCACCTTGCCCTTGCGCTCGGGGCCAATGGCAACCTTTTCGAAGGCTTCGGTCAGGTCGTTGTTGGTGATCTCTTTGTGCGCCTTGCGAGCCGCAATAATTGCCGCTTCGTTGGCGATGTTCGCTAGATCGGCACCTGATGAACCGGCAGATTTGGCCGCCAGCGCATCAAGATCTACGTTAGAAGCAACTGGTTTTTTGGCAAAGTGAACTTCAAGAATAGCTTCGCGGTCTTTGCGATCGGGCAATCCAATGTCGACACGTCGGTCAAAACGGCCAGGACGCAGCAATGCGGGATCGAGTACGTCCGCACGGTTGGTTGCAGCTAATACGATGACGTTCTGGCCCTGTTCAAATCCGTCCATCTCAACCAGAATTTGGTTGAGCGTTTGTTCGCGCTCGTCATGGCCACCGCCCATTCCTGAACCGCGGCGGCGACCCACAGCGTCAATCTCATCAACAAAAATAATGCACGGTGCGTTCTTTTTCGCCTTGGCAAACAGATCGCGAACACGACTCGCTCCAACGCCCACGAACATTTCTACGAACTCTGAACCAGAGATGCTAAAGAATGGTACATTGGCTTCGCCGGCAACAGCGCGGGCGAGCATTGTTTTACCAGTACCAGGAGGGCCGACCAGAAGTACGCCCTTTGGAATGCGTGCGCCTAGAGTGGCAAACTTCTTTGGATATTTCAAAAATTCTACAACTTCTTCAAGGTCTTGCTTAGCTTCGGCGCTGCCAGCGATGTTCTTGAAGGTGACTTTATCTTTCTCGTTACCGTACAGACGGGCGCGGCTCTTGCCGAAGCTCAATGCCTGATTGCCCTGACCTTGCGCGCTGCGGAGCATGAAGTACAAAATCAAACTAATAGCCAACACCGGTACCATCGTTCCGACAATTGTCCAGATCGTTGAAGCAGTCGACGAATTAGGTTTGTACGAAATTTCGACTTTGCTCTGATTTAGTCCAGCGTCTTTCAGGCTCGAATTTGGATCCTTATATGATTTGAGCGTCGCGTGATTGTCACCCTTTTTGGTGATATCAAGCTCGTTGCCGCTGACTTCAATTTTTTGATAGTGCCCGCTATTAGCGTCTTGCACCGCTTGCGTTAGCGGAATGTTTTTCAGCCCACTCGGCTGGCGGTAGGCTGCGAAAATAATCAAACCAAACAGAATAATGAGCGCGACAAAGCCCGCATTTCGAAAGCCGCGGCTGCCGCTACCCCCTCTGTTAGAGTTTGCACGATACGATTTTTTATTGTCCATACCTGAGCATTATACACGGATACCGTTGTTTTGCGACAGTGTACGATCGAGAATCTTCAGGCTATCTTTTCCAATGTGGAGTATATACGTTTTGTCGATATCGCATTGTTTGCCAGGAGCAAGCACCTTGGCGTTGCGAACCAACCGTTCCACCAATTGGCGGCTGATATTTTGCACATTATGTAAACGTAACCACTGCGCCATACATTCGCGTGCAACGTTGTGCGGTAAATTCACAAACCATGCGCGTGGCATAGCATGGTGGTCCGGCCGGGCGGCAAACACCGCATCTAAAAGTGCTTCGAGTTCAATTCGGTGCTGCGCGGCGACATGAACATACTCCAGTAACTTGTTGCGTTGTTCGAGCGTCATTCGTGGCACAATATGATGCCGTACATAATTACGCAGGTATGCGTCACTGGCATTCGTGCTATCCTCGCGCCACTCCAAATCATGCTGCGACGCATAGCTGCGGAGCGCACGCTTAGAAATGTGCATGAACGGTCGCCGAATGGCGTCTGTCTCCCGCAAGGAGCTAATCCCTCGCACGCCCGTGCCGCGCAGCATGTTGAGAATGGCCGTTTCGAGCACGTCATCCTGATGGTGCGCGGTAATAAGTGCACGCGCATTTGTTTGCTCATGCACGCGGTGCAAAAAAGCATAGCGTGCTGTCCGGGCTTCCGCCTCGCTCGCGTGTGGGCCGAGTCGCCCTTCATCATATATATATGGCATGTTATGGTTCGCTGCCACCTGGCCAACCAGCATGCGATCCTCTGATGAATCATTCCGAATGCCATGATCAAAATGAGCGACGACAAGCTCCACGCCGGGCTTTTGGCGGAGCACGTCCAGCAGCACCATTGAATCCACGCCGCCGCTTACCGCGACCACGTAACGTCCAGGTTCCAACTGTACATCATTCACATCCATGTTGTATTATTGTACCAGGATGCAAAAATTATATTTTCTTCGTCACGGCGAGAGCGCCGATAACGTTGCACGTGTATGGAGCCATGCCCACGCCGCCCTTACCGAGAACGGACGGGCACAGGCCATGATGGCCGGGCAGGCGGCTAAAGCCAAAGGGTTAACTTTTGACGTGATTCTTGCATCGCCTTTGCCGCGTGCCCATGAAACGGCCAAAATTTTTGCCGAACAATTGCGACACGAGAAAGCAATCGAGCCGTTTGAGATGCTCGTCGAACGTGACTGGGGTGCTCTGACCGGAAAATCCGGTGCTTCATTATTCGGGCATCCATATGTTCGCCGTGACCTCGAGTATGTGCCACACATAGAAACCAATGATGCAGTACATGACCGCGCCGCGCGCACGCTTGCCTACCTTAGATCTCGGCCCGAAGATACGATTCTTATTGTCAGTCATGGCAGTTTTGGCCGTGCTTTGCAGCGCATCGTTGAAGGCCGGCCCGCCGAAGAAGAATTCGACGAAGCTCTGCGCAAGGCAGGCAGCTTCAGTAACGCACAACTGGTACAGTTTATATAATAAACGGGGGCATAAAGGCTAGCCAACAGAGATAAAATCTGCTATATTAATCAGGTCTATGGCGGCGTAGCTCAGCTGGTTAGAGCACAGGACTCATAAGCCTGGGGTCAGTGGTTCAAGTCCACTCGCCGCTACCAAGTTGACATTTTATAAATATTATGCTAATATAACTAGCATGGATATTCTCAGGGGCCGTCCTGTCATCACTGGCGAAGACTACCCACTAACTGTTTACAAAGCAATACACAACAGCGTTGGTTATCTAGACGAAGTTAATGCTCCTCCTCACCTTCAACACGGTGCGCGAAACGCCTATGAGACACTCCGAGATGACTTCAGTATTATGGATGACAAAGTGTATAGGCCAGATGGCACATCTACCTTATGGGATATGAGCAACGACAACCTAGAGCTAGCACTTGTAGCCTACGGCTGTGAACTCCTTGATAAGCAGCCTAAAGATGTGATTCCTGAAGTAGTTGCAATTGATAGCCTGTTGCGAGAAATCGACCACCTCAAAGCATAGTAGCCGGCGCTAAGCCAATAATATGCTTCTGTGCCGTATCGCCTTGCTTATCCTCTAACATCTATAATTCGGTGTATTTCTTGTGATTGCCGCCGGCTTTTTCGACTGGGTATTTCTTGGCGTTTTTAGCAAGTTTTTGGCTGCTAGCAGCAGCGATATCTATGTCGAGATCATGAGCCATCAGGAGCACACAGTACAACACATCGGCCAACTCTTCGGCAACGTCGTCTTTGTGATGCTTAAGGTACGTGGCCATTTCCTGCGGCGACTTCCACTGAAAGTGTTCAAGAACCTCTGACGCTTCGAGCAGCAACGAAATCGCTAGATCTTTTGGGTTATGAAATTGCTTCCAATTTCGCTCGTCGCGAAAGGCTATAATTTTGCGCTGTATGTCTGCTAGGTCACTCATATGATTATTATACCTAATCATGCAGTGCATTATTAAAATGTAATAAATTCCTTGGAATCTCTGGCGAGCTTATGTTTAAATGGCGAGCATGATTGAGATTGCACCCCCATACGATGTTAAGCAATTAGAGGCCTTTGCAATAAACGTCGATTGCCCACCGCCGGAAGGATACCCGGCACTCGAGGATCGGCTGTTTCTGACCAAAGACGAGATTCTCGAACGGCTTGATGGCGACATTCTATGGCTACCCCCCGGGCATGACGCACTCGGATCTCCGAATAGATTAGATGCTCCTCCAGAAATACGGGAGCTCATGGATCCTGAGATCGTCACCGGGAGCGACCAAACGCTTACACCACGTTTTTCCCGGAATCCCCACGAAAAAATAAAGGATCAGCACGGCCGCTCGGTACATCCCGGCTTCATGCAACTTCTATCGCTCGCTGCTGAGGATGGTCGGCCGCTGGGCATGCCTACCGGTATCGGAAGGTTTTATTACGATGGCGAAAATGATGTTTCTGATACTTGTGGTCTATTCCGTGAGAATGGTGACGATGCGGACAGAACTGAAATGATCCTTGTCCGACGGCCGGGCAACAAGCAGTCACCAAAAGGTGGTTGGGCTACAGCGGGTGGATACGGCGAATATCAGGATAAAGTAGTGGCCCATGAAGACCCGGCCCTAGCCACCGCTCGGCGCGAATTATTTGAAGAAACAGGTCTCATAGCAGAGGGCAATGGCGTGATCGTGGCTCAAATGTTGCCGGTTAGTTCACCGCATACCCTAAACAGCTGGACTCGTACGAGCGCTGTGTGGTTCCCCGAAGAAAATCAAGAATATCTCCACGATACCCCTTTAAAGCCCGGACCAGAAGTAGAAGATGCAAAATGGTTCCGTGTACCCGCTATTCTAAATGGTGAAGTCGATATGTGGTCCCAAGATCATGTGCTGTACATTCGCACAGCCTACGATCAGTACCTTGAGCATAATGCTGGTGCATCCGCGTAGTACATGCCGCATGCATGATATGATACAACCATGCATAGGCGTGCTACTTTTCGGCGCTATCCAAACGACCAAGGCCCCTCTCACCACCGACGACGTGTGGTGATTACGGGCATTCTTGCGAGTCTTGTACTTGCATGCGGCGCTACCGTTGCTACCGTACATGCACTGCCGCATATATCTCAGTCAAATATTCCGCAGGTACGCGTCGCCAAACAAGCAACAAAACTTACACCTCCCACGCCCAAGCCAACCACGCCGCCCGTCCAGCCAACGACAATGCCAATTGTTACACCTACGCCAAAACCTGCCGCTCCAACTGGGCCGTGCGCCAGCAACACGCTCAACAAACTTGCACTCGTCAGTATCAGTCAGCGACACATGTGGGCATGCGAGGGTACGAGCCAAGTCTATGATTCGCCTGTTGTAACTGGCATGGAGTCTTTGGCCGCCGATCTCACACCCCCCGGTACCTATCACATTAGTAGTAAGCAAACGAATCTTGATCTTAAAGGATCGGATAGCACTGGCAGTTGGAACGATCATGTGTCGTACTGGATGCAGTTCTTGTACGATCAATATGGCGCGTACGGTTTTCATGACGCAACGTGGCGATCGGACAGCGACTTTGGAAATATCGATCCGAACTCCTCGCAGGCTTCGCACGGTTGCGTTGAATTACCTCTGGCTACCGCCGCCTGGCTGTATAATTGGGCGCCCGTGGGCACAACGGTTACCATCGAAAGCTAGTGACAACATGAAAAAGCCCGGAGATTTTCCCCGGGCTTTTTATTAACGTCTCATTCCTAGAACAACTGAGGTTCTATTTATGATTTCAGCAACTTGTCGAGTGCTTTGATTCGTTTATCATTCGTTGGTGCGAATTCAAACGATAAGCCGCTAGTTGATGCCATATTGTGGTTCCCTCCTTTTTATTTTTGACTGTGTTTGTTTGTGATCACAACACCTACTATTATACACAATTATTGTGATTTGTCAAGGCGACTGCTCTTCACTTACTTGTATAGTAAAGCGAAACAAGTCTACGTACAACAAGATTTTTTGCAATTTCGATGTCTAAATAATGTAATATGTTTTAATACTCGTCGGAAAGTGGTGGCAAACGGCGATCGCGAATAAGGAGATCTGGAGATAGTTGATATTTTACGTGGCTGCCTTCGCCTTCTACTAGTAAGGCTTCGGGCATGTCCGCCGCCCTAAAATAACCTCTGATTCTGTCCATGGATCGCCGAAATGATGCTTGCACGGCTGACCGGGGCAGACCATCACGGTAGCCGGAATCAATAGCGTCCGAAAGCTTTGTGCTACGATCGTTGCGCATAAAAAGTACGTTCATGACATCGGTGGTATCAGGGCTCATGTCGAAGGTCCACTTTTCTTCTTTGTTGAGCTGTATGAGCCTTTTATTCAAAATGTCGAGGACGCCAACCTCTTCACCTGGCTCAATTTCAGGCCGCGATGGTATTTGATCGAGGGTCACGAGCATACCATCCTGAGGAATAAAATTCGCCCTCTGTAACATCTGCGCCCCCAGATCCTCGGCAATTTTAGCAATCGCCTGAAGCCGGTCTGCCGAGGATCGCAAGTTATTGCGCGCATTGCCTTCGGTAATCTCAATACTCTCAAGCTCTTCGAGCAATGCTTGATTCCGGTTAAACGTCTCCACTGCCTGGCCGGCACCTTCGTTGATTTCTTGTAATCGTGACTCTACAAATTCCTGCATAAGTTGCATTCCTTATAAAATGTATCGTAATACTATCATACCTCTACTATATAAGAGAAGTCTGAACCTTTGTGGCTCAGCATATGAGACTGCGGCTACTGGAGATCAAACCAATGCATAAACTCGTCATAGGTAGCAAGGGCGACGTGCGGAGCCACCTCGAGAGACATCAGCTCTTTTACGCCAAATCGAGTGCCGATTGCACATACAAACAACCCCGCTCCTCTTGCAGCCATAATGCCGCGTGGATCATCTTCAAAAGCGCATACATATGGCCTGTCTGTATCAGGCAGCGCGAGCGATTCAAATGCCAAGTTGTAAACCTCTGGGTTTGGCTTGGCATGTGTAATCGTTTCTTTGGTTTTTATTCTATCGCTCGGGAAGAGTTCGGTAAGCTCCCTCTTGTCAAGAAATATATCAACATCTCTTCGAATTGCTGTGCTGGCAACAGCCATGCTATCCTCAATGCCAGTAGCAGCCAACGCTCTCACAAATGCAGTAGCTCCCGGCACTTCTTCGCCTTCGTTCAGAAGGATATCTTTGTACAATTCGTCTTTGCGGGCAACAATTTCTTGAAGCAGCACGTTTTCGAGATTAATAACGTCGCCGTCTGCTTGTCCGGTTATACGAAGGATGTTCCAGACGGCAGCTTCGAGCGTATGCACTGGCGCGGTGAGAAAAGCATCGAGATTGTCCTTGATAGACAGCCGCTCCAGCGCCTCGATGTCGTGGCGCTGGCCAGCCGCGCCGCCGCCAAGCGCGCACGTTCGTGCAGGCCAAAGCCGGGGTTTCCAGGTTTGTTGTCTAACAATGTGTCATCCACATCAAAGATGGCACCCTTAACTTTGAAATTAATAGTATCTTTCAGGTGTTCAAGCATTTTCACACTATACCACTTTTGTAGGAAATGCTACTCATATGGCGCGCATGCGATTGTTGCGCGGATTATGTTCCACTTCCGCGAGGCCTAATGCCTCCATAAGTGGGGGTATGTACATGCCGAAGCGACCGCGTAAACCTTTCTTTAGGCCATACCAACCACCCACGGGATTGTTATCGGAGCGTCCCCACGCCTCAACGGTACCGTCTTTGACCGGTTTTTGCTCATCTGCACTCCCGAGTTCCATCCAGTCGCCGTGCTTTTTCAGCATGCCATACAAATCTTTTATTGCGCGGAAGTCGTAAAGGAGGGTCGTTTTGCCCACTACGCAAACAATAACTTTTTGCCCATCTTTTTCGTCAATGTACATTTCATATTCTGAAGTTAACGGCGGCGTCTTCAGTTTCCAGGGCTTATCTTTCGTACGCTCTTCGATGTTCACGGTCGCCTCCTATGGTTATGTAAATATACTATCAAATCAAGGTAAATTTAGCCTAAGTCAGCTTCAAAAAAACAAGAAAAAGACTTCCGAAGAAGCCTTACATTCAATTTGGTTGCCCAAGTACATTCGAATTGGAACCTACTCTTTGAGGAATTGAGCCGATGGCTACGGCTCTCAAGAGGGGCGTCAGCTGTTAATTACTCTACCGCACAACACTAGAACCTCCTGTTGGTGGAATATACTCAAGTTATGACATTTGATGATCATCTTTGGTATACCCCCGCATACATTGCGAAAAAAGGCTTGGAGGCTATAGAGTTCTACAAGGACAAAAAAATGCCTTCCGATGTGGCAGCCGCAATAGAGGAGACACAACTAGCTGCCGTATGGGCTATGGGAGCAAGAAAAGCAACAAAACTAGAACTGTATTTACAACCAGTGAAAGAAACCAATCCGGATGTAAGGGTGTCATGCGATGTCAAATCCAACTCCGAAAGTTTTCCTTTTAATGGCGGAATTATGGAAATTGAAGTTACCCGTTATGAGGAACACGCCAACGGAAATCTATCTGAATTCATCATTAACGGAAAGTTCAAAAAGCAGTACGCTGACGAAACAATAATATTGATCGCTCTAAATAAACCCGGGGAGACTTCAGAAGGCTGGAAAGAAATTTCCGAAAAGCTAGCTGGCTGTAAGGTGCCGTACAACGTGTTTTTACTTGGACGTATGGACGGTAAATACATAATCGGACGCGTATACCCAAAACTTGATTTTCTCGTGCCATTTAATATTAAAGAGGAGGGGTCAAAGGAATATACAAATCCTCAAGGTATTAAAGTAGTTAATTTACACTACCCTTCTCGCACCTTTAGTAAACATGTTCCTGAAGGATTTAATCCCTTTATTGACGATGTTTAGTTAGAACTAGTGTTCTGTCGACTTGGAGGCTGATGGTTTATTATCTGCACGACAATCGACAACTATGACATCTTCTTTATCAACTAACTTGAGTTTATTTAATACGCCCTCTACTTTTGTTGCCTCAGCCATATCGGTAACGAATATTACCCTTATACCCTTGCCTGTTCTATTTGCCTTTTTATAAATTTCCATCTGATTTTCTAGATTCTTTTCAAGTGATGAACTGCTTGCAAGCTTAAATTCGATTAGCGTTTTATCGGCGCTGCCTTTTGAAATCTTAAAATCAACGTCTCCCCGCCCATTTCCGACTTCGCGATTGAAATCAAAGCTTGATCCAAGCCATGCTAGGCCAAAGAATAATTGGACTATCTCCTCTGACCTAACCACACCCATTGCAGCCTGCACCACCTTGTATCCGTCATTATTCTCTATGTAATCCTTAAACTCGTTTACTTTGCGTAAACATTCCTCATAAGAGTTAGAGCCTTCGTAAAAATTCGTGCTGCTCTTCAGTCCACTAATTAGCTCACCCAGTCGTTCTTGGAAAATATCTTCGGATTCAGAAACTTTTTCTATGCTGACCTCATGGGCACGTGGCGCATTCTTTTCTTTGAAACTGATGTAGTAATCAATTAGCTCAGGAAATGCCGCTATGGTTTTAGCTGCGGCCTTAATCCTGTCTGTCTTTTTACTCTTTTTATCAAGCTGCGAATAAAAGTGATTCGAAACGTCCAGCCTAAGCGTCTCGTTATTTATTGCTTTAGGCAACTGCTCAAAACTCGCATACAAGTCTTTCTTATTTATCCATGTATCATCCCTAGTCAGGATGTCCTTAGGGGTTAGCAGCACGTAGTCGACACCTAGACTTGGAAGAGTGTACCTTGCGCCTTTCCACTGCCCATTACTACTATCAAAGTATGCCCGCCTCACATAGAACGTACGCAGGTGCTTCTTGTCTATATTCTTAATAGCAAAAGCTTGCGTATATTCAAGCAGAAACCTCTTTATAAGGTTAGTAGTAAAATCACTTATACTGTCCTTACCGACACCCTCTTTGATCAAACACAGCTTCTCAAGGTGCCCACTATCCGTAACTTTTTCTGTTCCAAAATTATTAAAAATTCTGCCCAGATTCTCGTTAAGTGCTGAGCCAAATTTCTTACCTAATCCATGACCAGAATTACCAAACTGCGTAAAACCTAGCCAGTTCTCCTTTACTTCAGGAAAGCCATAGTAGTAGTTGAGATGTGATTTGTTTAAGTTACCTTGAGCAGACAAGTCTCTAAGAAATATAAGATAGTTAATGAGCGCCTCATGCCACTCATCATATTTACCGCCTTCACTGTCATATAAAAGGAACGGGTCAATAAACAATGGCAAGTCAGTTGCCATTGAAATATCATAAGCACCATAAGCGTCCAAAACAGCCCTATCGACTTCGAATAAATCAGAAAAGAATAAGGCCATAGGTTTTATTATATAATGCAACCATAGTCAAATGGCTATCGACCTAAACCGGCTCGCCGGCATGGTCATCAAATCAACGCAAAGAAACAGCTCGTCATGAGTACTTCTTTGCGTTGTCATTACTGGAAACGGTGATGGGTAGCCGAGAGGTTGCCGCTCGTGGCGGGCTTTTTAAGTTGCTCGCTCTTAACAAAGGGAGTGACTAGAATGTTCTCAGCAAAGAAAAATATGCCTCTGAAGGATTACTTTGAGGCAATCACCAAAGAAATACTCTACAACACCGATCGCTATCCAGATTCAGCCACAATCAATGAATCAGCCGGTTTCTCAGAACAAGAGTTATCAGCTATCAAAGATGAACAGCCAATCTTAGCATTCGTATACTTATTTTTGGTGACAAAAGAACTGCAAGCGCGCGGGAAGATAGCGTCAATACGGCGTTCTATCCCGCAAGAAGAGGTAAACAGGCTAATTGGTGAAGCGTTTGGTTACGGGCTAGTAGTAACTCTGTTTAAACAGGTTCCTACTACGATAAGCCAATCCGACGCAGCCGACAGAGCAGAAGCCGCTGGTCAGCAATTATTAGCCCATTACTCCCTGTATCTTGATGGGATTGAAACAGGTTTAGGTAAACCGGGTGATGATCCCTACTTCTTGGGTTTTGAATACTTCAAAAGCCGAGTTATTGAGAAAGCCGTACTTACGAACGAGAAAGACTTTGCCCTGCTTATGCTTTCGAAGTTTATAAAGAATAATCTTGTTAAAGATTTAGTGGAACAAATTACTGCTGTTTACAAACTAATCTGACTGAAAGTAAATAGTTTTTGCGTGCTTGTACGCGTCGTATAAAGTACGGGTTTTTTGGTGCTTGTACACGTATAAAACGAGAGTTTTTCCATGCTTGTACGCATATATAGGGAATAACTTCGTGCTTATACGCGCGAATAAGCTACTTTGATAAATTCTATTGCGTTACGGGCAGAGGGAAGCTTGCTGCAAATTCCGCAAGTTGGTCAGGTTTATTCTGTAAATCGACTTTGATCCAGTTATCCAATACTCCCTTATCGGAAAGTGCGAGCTTTTCCCCGTAAAAGAGATTATCATCAAACCACAAGAAGGGTTGAGAAAAGTCTATACCCTCGGTTTTTGCAGTATTCCAATTAGTTGCTTTGATGTTTTTCAATAGCTGTATGGTCTCGGGTTCTAAAATGGCTTTAAGCAGCTCATATGCAAGCGTAGCGTCGCCTTTGCAATGGGTAGTGAGCCAATATACTTCATTGTCCTGCGTAACAGCTTCTAAAAACTGATGTACATGGTTCGCCGGACTTAGGTTTTTGTTTAATAGTACACCGTCGATATCGAGGTAAACGTTCATTTATATGTATTATACCGTCATACAAGATGAATAATGCTCATAACAGTATAAAATTGCTATATGGATCAAGTCAGCTCATTTTACCAAGCACTTTTCGGCGGCGCGCTAACTTTCTACGGTATCGCGGTAGCAGTTATTATCGGCGCTTTTCAGATTGTGCAATCAAATCTCAATTTTCGTATTAGCTGGCAAAGACTGCTCGGTCGTAGCAATGCAATGTCCATTATTGGCGCCACTGTTTGCAATATCATTCTGATAGGCATGGCCGCGGTCGGTACATCTTTCGGCCACGATATTATCCATGGCGAACAACATTCATACCGTGCATTTGGTAGCCTATGGTACTTAACGCTTGTAATGCTTAGTACGGTTTGGCTCATTGTTTCGGCAATTCTATGCACGCGCAAAATCCTCGCTTCGTTGCTGCCTAGTAACTTAATTAACGACGTTTTACCCGACTTAGCGCCGCCGACGGCGATAGCAAATTACGTTCTATACCGCTACGCGAGTGAGCCTCATAAGCCTTTTGTGGTCGATATTATGCGATTTGCTTCGAGCGCAAAACCAAAGAAAAAGACGGTCAAGGCAGCGGCAGCTCAAACCAAACCGGGAGAAGCTAAGAAACTGCTTGATAAAGCAACCAGTGGAAACCCTGTAAAACTCAAAGAGGAGCTAGCTAAGTATGAGCGAATTAAAGCCCAAGGTCGTAAAAGTACCGATCCGTTATTGCCATTAGTAAGCGTTATGCGAAGTGCGGTACGTGAAAATGATACCCAAACCCTAGCACAAGCTCATGACCAATTTGTAGGATTGCTTTTGGCTTGTAAAACTCCAAAGCCTAAAGACTTGGAAGTTGGCGACAGTATGCAAAGCCAAGTTAACAATTGCCTGATTAACTATTACGTCGATGTCATGACTTCAATCTTTGATATGTCAGTAAGCAGCGAGGCTTTCAATTGCTCAAAAGAAATTGTTCGGCTTACCTTTGACGCTACCGAACGGTTTAAAGACATACAAAACTGGTCGTCCAAAAGTCTGCTCTACAACTTTTGGGAGTACAGTGGTACAGTTGCCATTAATAAAGATTTGCCCCCTGTATTTATAAGCGTATTACAGCAATTGAGCGAGCTGACCATTTCGCAAATCAGAAAAGGTAATAGCGACGAAAAAGAGGAAGACGCGCTACAAAAACTTACTCGCTTAATTGAAAAACGTTTCATGCACGCCCCGCCAGATAAAGAGCCGACGCTCGACGACCGCAGCTCAACTTCTGATTATTCAGAAATTATGAACGCCTTACTAAACATCGGTAGCGCCTATGAAAATAATACAAAGACCAACCCCTACCTGTATCTCGTGGCTGTCAGTTTCGTTTGTAAGCACCTAGTTAAAATTTATCTTGATGAGCAAGGCTCCGATGAACGCATTCAAGGCACAATTGTTGGCTTTATTTACGACCACGTTTCAATTGCGCGTAACGCTGCATTTAATGGCGACAGCAAAACATTTCAGAGTTGTTTTAACGAATTGCGCCTGTTTGATTGGAGATTAGAAGACGACAACGAACTACTAGACTATTTCCGCAGCAACGTGCTAACCGCACTAATTGAACTTGGCGATATTGCAATAAAGCACCGCGGCAAATTAGGCACAAACGAATACTACAAAGGACATGAAAAGCTTTGCGTGGATATTTTAGAGAAACTTAGCGAACTGCACGCTAAATGGCCTATCGTTAAGCCAGAAATACGAACGATAAATGATTTGATCGTAAAGGCTTATGACGGCGAAGCAGGTAGTTTTGATATCGTAGCTGATTTTGCCAAGAAGATTGAGCAAATATTTCCTAACGCGGACTAACGAATAGCGACGCAACTTGACGAATAGGCTCATGGTCGAAGTATAATAAAGCGTATTGGGAAGCTCCGGCTTCTAACTATGATGTACATGGTGAATATGAGGATATAGTCCACTGCGAGGTGGTCACCTAAGCATGGGGGCTACCTATGTCTTCATCAACAAATGGACTCGCTCATTCTCGGCGGGAAATTATAACAATCAAAGAGGCGCGCAAGTTATTGGGTCAGGAAGCAAAAGATTTAAACGATACCCAAGTAAAAGAAATAATTGATAGTTTACAGAGTATAGCAAAAAAATACTTATCTACTAGTAGTTCCAAAAATAGCTTTGGTATATAGTCATATTATGGATAAGCAAAAGATTGCCGTTGCATACGTTCGTATATCATCAGAAAGACAAAAGGATAATGAGAGTCCAGCGACACAACGTGACGCAATTCAAAAGTATGCTGATAGCAATAACTTCAAAATCGTTCGCTGGTTCGAGGATATTGCAAAGTCAGGCAAGAATACAGATCGTGAAGGTTTACAGTCCCTGCTTAGATTTGCATTAAATAAAAACAACCACATTGACCATTGGGTTGTCTATAACATGAGGCGCGCGTCACGTGACAACAATTCATATACTAGGGACGTAAAGCTTGTTCTTGGGGCACGTGGCATTACTGTTCGTTCGGCAACTGAGCCTGCTGTCAACGACACGAAAGAGGGTCGTTTCATGGAAAATCTTCTTGTGGCACTTGGTCAGCTTGATAACGAAGGCAAAGCTGAAGTAACTAAAGACAATATGCGCTCACTGGCTCATCAAGGCTATTATCAGCACCCGCCGGTAGTTGGCTATGTAACGCATAAGGTACCCAATGATTTAGGCAAACTAAGGCCTTCGCTTAAACCGAGTGACATGGCACCTAAGGTCAAGCAAGTATTGGAACGATTTAGTGCAGGAGACATTACTAAGGCTGAACTCACCCGCTTTGCCGCCGATGTTGGACTCCGCAGCCGCTACGGGAAAAAACTTAGCGAAGATAGCATTAACCGTCTACTCAGCAGCCCCACATACGCAGGCTACATATGTGACAGCCTCACTGAATTTAAGTTAGTGCCCGGCAGACATGAGCCAATAATTTCTCCTGAGATATATGAGCGTAACATGACTATACTCCACCCTGCTAATTCCCGAAAAAATGAGGTTCACCTACAAAAAAACTCAGCCTACCCCTTAAAGGGATTGCTATTGTGCAGTAACTGTAGCCAGCCCATGTACGCTTCCGCTCCTAAAACTGGCAACGGCGGCTATTCGCCTAGGTATCACTGCGCCCGTAAAAGTTGCCGGGGCATAGCCAGATCCGTAAAAGCTATTTTAGTGCATGAAGATTTTGAGGAGATGTTGAGCAATATTTTACCTTCTGAAGGTGTTTTGAGACTCTATAAAGAGATTTTGATACGCGAGGCGAACTCTAGCATATCCACTTTAAACAACCGCATATCAGCACTCAGAGATAGGCTCGACGATATTGGAGAGTCACGCCTCAAAGTACTAGGCAAGTTTGCTGACGACATTATCACCTTCGAAGAAAAAAATGAATTAGTAAACGACTTGGATCAACGCAAGCTCCAAGTATCAGGTGAGCTACATGATCTTGAAAGTCAGCAGTCCATTAGAGAAAGTGACATCGAAATGGCTATAAACTTAATGCGCGATGTAAGTAAGCAGTGGGCTACAGCTGCCTTTGATGTGCAACTTAGGTTCCAAAACATGTTGTTCCCAGAGGGTGTAATTTACGATTCTGCTACCCGTAATTTTGGAACCTCAACAATTAGTCACCTTTACAGATACGTGGGCATAGAAAAAGACGCCGAAGCGCCTTCTAAATCTTACTTGGTTGCGGGGGCAGGACTCGAACCTGCGACCTCATGGTTATGAGCCATGCGAGCTGCCGCTGCTCCACCCCGCGATATCTGAGGTGCTCTTTTCCCTTGTTGAGCTTGTGGTAGTGTAGCAAACAGGGGTAGTCATGTCAAGGCTACTGTGGCGACTGGCGATGGAGGAAAAAATCCATCCAAGCTTGGAAGTGGCGTTGGTATGCCGGCTGTTTGGCCGGCGCCTTGCTCGGCTGCGTTTGATCCAGCGACGGCACGTTGGTAGTGTGGGCCAGCGCGACAGTTTGCGGGACAATAAGCTCTTTTTCGCCTGGCGCGGCCAACCCAAAGTTCGCCCGCGCCGTCAGCTCCAAGTATTGATTACTGTTATAATACTCGTTTTGCAACTTCAAATTGTTATTTTTAAGCTGCTGTACTTGCGTTTGTTGCTCGAGTTGCGAAATCTGTTTTTGCAGGCCGTAGTTAGTGTCGATTACCTTGGCACCGCTCCAACTAATGAGCAATACGACCACCAAAAACATTACCAGCCCCATCACGCGCACATCGCGCAACTGGTACACATAAGGCATTATTTTTTCTTGATACTGTTTAATTTTGGCTTGCATGCTTTTACCTATTATATAACACGCGAAAAATCTGGTATACTCATCTCTGTTGCCACGGATGAACGCGGGGGCGTAGCTCAGTGGTTAGAGCAGGCGGCTCATAACCGCTTGGTCGCTGGTTCAAGTCCAGCCGCCCCCACCATTTGCATTTTATACAGAACATGTTACTATTTACCAGTTAGACTTTACTGGTATGCCGTCTATTTTTTCTTGGTCATATTCGCACGAACCGCCAGGGCTTTCCTACCCTGGCGAAGACCATGGCTTTTTCTCTATCAACCGCGATAGTCGTATTAACGGGGGCGTCTATCATGTGAGCTCTATGCATGGCGAAGCAATATCAGTCGACGACAAAAGCACCAATTCGCAGCAGTATGATCGGGCGCACCAACATGTATTGAAGCGCGCCTCGCTCAATGGCACATTGCGCCCTCATCGACTGCCGCGTGCCGTATTCGAGGAGATATCAGATGCTATGCAATACTCGGAGGATCAGGTGGAGGAGCTTCACGATTCTATTGCCGCTAAGCACCGGCTCGAGGAATTGCCCAATGGTACACTTGTGGATCTGGGATACTACCTAGAAGCCGGAATCGGTGTATGCCGGCACCAAGCATTAGCATCGGCGTATCTTCTTGAGCGTCTTATTGATACATCTCAGCTGCAAGGCGAGGTACATGTCGAGCGAAATATGCGGTACTTCGTCGATGGTGTAGACGGTCATGCATGGGCACGATATCGTGATACATTGCCTGCCGCAGAATCAATCATTTTGGATGTTGCAAATCAGTACTACGGACCTGTTGCTAGCATCGATGCACCGTGGGAATATCAGCGGCCGACTGCAAGGGTGTACACAAGCAATTCTGGCGATGTGCCACTTGTTCAGGCATAGCACACTACCGAATTGTTTGCGACCCTGGCATAATGGATAGCATGAATGAACTTGCAAAATTAATCGGTGATTACGAAACATTTTTATCAGAAATTTTGAGCGAGGTGAAGGCCGAGGGATTTGACCTGCACGATTTTGTGCAGATCGATCATCTTTGCTACCGCGCACCTACGAACGACAGATACCGGGAAATGAGAGAGTTATTGTCCCATTTCGGTACGTTCCTGAGTGAAAACATGGTGAACGGCCGGTTTATTTCGACGTTCCGTTTACACGAGCCAATCGTATATGACGGCTGGCGCATCGACGCCCTGGAACTGCCGGCACCGAAGCCTGGCGACGAACGCGAAGGCCTAGACCATATCGAGTTTGTACTCTACGACGATCTGCACGACTTTTTAGAAAAGTATAAGAACAAGAAATTTGGCCTGAAGGCCATGCGCCGCAAAATTAACCCAGAAGTCAGCTTACGGCTCAGCGATAAACACGTGGTTAAATTTCACTTGCTTAGCCTAACGACCGTTGTGTTCATCGAAAATCAGCTCGGCTACGATTTTATCGAAGATGCCGAAGCATACGCGGCACAGTAGTTACTATTCGTCCGGGTCATGGCGCTGGTGTTTCCACAAGCGCGCGTAAATGCCGCCTTTTTTAAGAAGCTGTTTGTGCGTACCGTCCTCGGCGCATCGGCCGTTTTCGATCACAATGATGCGGTCCATTTCGGATAGTGTACTTAGGCGGTGCGCGATCACGATCGCCGTTTTGTCCTTGAGGATTTCCGAGAATGAATCTTTGATAATTTGCTCGCTTTCGCTATCGAGTGCACTCGTGGCTTCGTCCAGAATCATGATCGGCGATTTGCGCAATACCGCCCGTGCAATCGCCACGCGCTGTTTTTGCCCACCGCTCAGCTTAATACCGCGCTCCCCTACAACACTATTCACGCCATCCGGCAGTTGCTCAATAAAACGCAGGGCATGCGACGACCGCAACGCCCTGGTAACTTCCGCATCGGTCGCATCTGGCTGGGATAGCAAAACGTTTTCTTTGATCGTCGTGTGGAGTAGCAACGGCTCTTGCGGCACGTATGCTATGCGGCTGCGCAAATCAATTTGGCGAACTTTGCGTACGTCAATGCCATCCACGAGGATTTCACCTTCCCCAACATCATTGAAGCGAAGCAATAAGCGAGCCAAGGTACTTTTGCCAGCGCCACTCAAACCCACAATGCCGACTTTTTGGCCGTGTGGAATATGGAGTGAAAAGTCTTTGAGCACTGGCAATTGTCCCGCTTCGTAGCTAAAGTTCACATGGTTGAGCTGTATATCGCCCCGTACATGGCCGAGTTTTTTCGGCCTGGCGGGATCCAGCACTTTGTTTGCACGGTCCAATACCTCGAATGCCGGAATGATTTTATCGACCCAGTCGTCGTGCTCGTCTAGTTCGTCGGATAACGCATAAATACCGGTCAAAATTGTTGTCGTATACGTCACCACTAGCACGGCGGCAGTAATGCTGATATGCCCGCCGCTCATCCGTTGCACCGTCAGCCACAGAAGCACCATAAAAATAATTACCGTAATGCACTCGCGACCAGAAATAAGCTTGGCCTGCTTAGTGTATCGCTCCGTAAAAGCATTCGACTCTTTTGCAGCACCAGACCTCGTTTGTTCGACGTACGTCGTCTCTTGTGCAGATGACCGCACGGCTAAAATATTTGCAATGATGTCCGCGATGCGCCCTGAATTCTCTTTGTATAAATCGCGGGCTTTTTCGCGCAGCGGCGTCAGAGTATTCGATGCCCAAATCAGATACGTCGCCTGGATTACATTCAGAACTAAGGCGACGAGGCCAAGCCATGGATCGACCCAAAAGATTACGATCAGTGGAAAAATAATAGTAAGTGCGGTAGTGATGTATTTGTCGCGCACTGCGCGTACCAACTGCAACGTACTGTCGACGTACTGGCGCGTAGCCGCAGTTAAGTATCCGGCCATGTTGGCATGGAAGTAGTCAATGTCGGCATGTACGAGCTTAGAAAAGTAGTCCGCCGTGCCATCGCGGTACACCGGATTTTCACCCCGCATGCCAATATATTTTGTGATCGGAATCATAATACCAAGCAACAACGAGAATAGTGCAAACAACAGCACGCCCATGTAGGCGCCATGAAAATCCTTAGCCGACAACCTGGTAATGATGATGCTTATCGCGATCGGCAGTGCGATTATTTTGCAAGCACGCGAGACAATCTGAATGATATACGAGATCCGCACTGCCCACGACTGTCCGTATGTCTGCCATAAATGCCCATATACCAATCGATACTTCTGTAACCCCTGGAACATCTGCCCATTTTACCACCAATAGAATCATTGCAAAAATTACGCTGGAAGTTGTGAGCAGCTGGTGCTATGATCGAACCATAAGCACCATATGGAGTGCTTTGGGAGACAAAACAAACACAATATAAAAGGGGGAGGTTCTATGAAACGTAGGACGAACGTATTAATTGGCGTGATCGCCGCGTTTATTATCGTAGCTGGAGGCGGCGCATTGACCTGGCATGTTCAGGCAGCACATCATACGGCCGCTACCGTCTCGCAACATGCACCCACGTCGCTGAGCTACCGCGGTATCACCGGCAAAACTGCTCTGCAAGTATTACAAGCGGCGCACCAAGTACAAACGAAAATCTACAGCGGATTTGGCCCGCTGGTCACTGCCATCGACGGACAAATTGCCGATGCCAAGCACTTTTGGGCTTTTTATGTGAATGGCAAACTTGCACAGGTTGGTGCGGGCAGTTATCAAACCAAATCCACTGATACCGTTACCTGGAAACTAGAGGCAGAGTAATGGCAGCGCTTTTTCTGATTGTCTTTGGTGTCGTTATGCGGCTGTTGCCGCATATGTCGAATGCCACTCCCGTGGCCGCCATCGCTTTATTTGGTGGTGCCTACCTGAGTAAACGACTGAGTATTGCATTGCCGCTCGCCATCTTGGTTATATCGGATGCAATTATTGGATTTGATTCATTTGCATCAAGGCTGACCGTGTACAGCGCGTTTGCGCTCATAGGCTTGCTCGGCTGGACACTCCGAAAGCGACGTAGCGCGATGACCGTTGTCGGCAGTAGTCTTGCAGGATCAATCATTTTTTACATAGCAACCAACTTTGCATTTTTGTATCCAACGAACATGTACGCGCACAATTGGCATGGTATTATGCAATCGTACTACGCCGCGCTGCCATTTTTCCGTGGCACGATCATAGGTGATTTGTTCTATACATGCGCTTTGTTTGGCGGCTACGAGCTTGTCGTACTCCTGAGGGAACGTATGCAACGGCGCACGGCTCCATCTGTCTAAAAGAGACTTGTTTGCGCTCGTTTTTGCTCGCGTTTGTGGGCGCGACGAGCCTGCGTTTGTAGCTCCGGGTCAACGGCCTGCTCCAAGGGAACGTTCTTCAGGAAGCGAGATGGTTTTTTCGACTCACCGCCACGCGTGCGAGCATGCATAATATCAATCGATTGCGCGGCGCGCGAGACAGCTACATAGAATAAGCGCCGTTCCTCCTCTATGGACACCTTTTCGTTTTTGCGCATGTGGGGTAAGCTGCCTTCTTCAGCAGCAAGTAAAAACACGCGCGAAAACTCAAGCCCTTTGCTGGCATGAATGGTCAGAAGTGTGACAGCATCTGCTCGTGGATCATAAAACTCCTGCTCGGCAATCGCCTGCACATACTCCAAGTAGTCAGCGATCGACAAATCTTGGACGTGAAGCAGAGAATTGCAAAAGGCCCGAATGCTCGCATGATTTTTATCTGTTTCAAGGTGCAATATTGCGATGATTTCCGCAACAACATCGGGCAGTTTCAGCTCTTGTAACTCGGCCTTGTGCGGCTCAAGCGCCGCAGATTTTTTGTACGCTGTGCCGTGTACGACATACGCCAGCGCAGCTAGAATCTCTTGGACCGCTGGATGTTCATATGGTGACCCTTCGCCAGCGATTTGATACGGTATGCCAGATTGTTCTATGTATTTTTGTACTGCCTTCGCGTCGGCACGACTGCGGTACAAAATGGCAAAATCACGGAAAGTGCGTTCATGAGCATTCGCCGCGTGGTGCTGGCTACCCGTGAGCATATCGCTGCCACCCAGCTCGCGCTGGATTTCTTGTAATACCCACGTCGCTTCGCCGTATTCATTGAGTACCTCTATATTTCGAACAATGCCCGTTATGTTTTGCTGTGGTTGCAGCGGGGTCGTATCAGGGAATATCGCATTTACGACCGCGACGACCTCGGGTGTTGAACGATAATTTGCCGTGAGCGTTACGTGATCGGCATGAGGAAAATCCTGCAAAAACGTACCGAATACATCGCCACCAGCCCCACGGAATCCATAAATCGATTGGTGCGGATCACCAATCACAAATATGTCGTCCGTGGCGTTTAGCATTTGCAACAATTCATACTGCAGCGCATTCGTGTCCTGAAATTCATCCACAAGATAGGTACGATACTTAACATGTAAAGCATTTCGTGTTGCGGGGTTTTGCAAAAGTGCGCGAAGTTCGAGCAACAAGTCGTCAAAATCGCGCAGGTTGCGCGTGGCCAGCTCCAGGTTATATGCATCGACGAGTGGCCGCAAGGCATCATCTTTAGCATGTGGGTCGTTTTTGTGCTTTGAAATATGCAAACCTACATCGCGCACGCTCAACCCGTGGGGCGCATGCTTTTTGAGCGACCGAATGATCTGTTGCCGTTCACCGGCGCTGACAAACTCTCGTAGGTCTTGGGGATTGTGTTCCTCCAGAATTGTATGGGCGAAACCATGGAACGTGGTAATAAGCGGCAGTGGTTGATCGGGCAAAGCGTGTTCCAGGCGAACCTTCATTTCGCGCGCCGCTTTGTTGGTGAATGTGAGCGCCCCCATCGAACTCGGCGCACGCTTTTGTTGATGAAGAAGATACACCAATCGTGCGACGAGCGTTTTTGTCTTACCCGTACCAGGTCCGGCCACAATCATCGCCGGCCCACTCGGCGCAGTCGCCGCTCGCAATTGATCTTCATTCAAATCGTCGAGCATGGGCCCTCCTATAATAACGAAAGTTGCGACAGTGTTTCGGCCCGTTCCGCAGCATCCTTAAATACTTTGATCGTGCCGAACACACCGTCATATCCTGGGTCGCGGTATACATTGCCAGCGCGTAACCGTTCGATGGCGGTGGCGATTTGTGGCGAGTACATGTGGATTTCTTCGAGTGGCACCGTGCGCAAAATGCTAAACTCATCGCCGCATGCTGCGATCAGATCATGATATTGCTCTTGGACGGCCTTGCCGGAGGTGCTTTTGGTGCCGCGTAGTTCGGCCAGGATTTCAGCCAAAGGAATAATGTATTCGACGCGTTTGCGATTGGTGTCTGTTTGCAACGGTCTGTTAGCCAGTTCGCCGACGCGATATTCCACACCAACCACCAATGGTTTACTGCACTTCGGACACATCCCTGCGTGCGCATGTGTTTCAGCCGGAGTAAACCGCACACCACATGCCCGATGACCGTCGGCATGGTATTTGCCTTCTTCTGGAAAAAATTCTATGGTGCCAACCAAACGTTTATCGTTGGTTTTTATGGCACCAATAATGTCAGCATAGGTTTGTGCTGCGTCGATCACGGTTGCCTCGCGACCGAGCTTTTGCGGTGAGTGTGCATCCGAATGACTCGTGATGGTGATGGTCTGCAGCTGGTCCAACTGCCAGTTCATGTACGGATCCGACGACAAGCCGGTCTCGATCGCTGTAATCTCGGGTGCCAATTCTTCGAAAGCATCTTCGATGGTGTCGAAGCCAGATTTGGACCCGAACAGGCCGAACCACGGCGTCCAAATATGCGCCGGAATGTAGAGCGCGTTCGGTGAAATTTCCAATGCGATACGTAATAGCTCCTTGCTATCGAGTCCAAGGATCGGCCGGCCGTCGGACTTTAGATTACCAATGCGTTCCAGTCGTGTATTAAACGCACTCACCGCAGCAAAGTCCGGCAAAATAACCAGTTGATGCAGTTTGCGGACGCGATCGCCCTTTTTGTAAATCGTGGCGATCTCGACTGTCGGCACAAAGCGAATTTCTGCGTTGCATACGCTTGCCGGCAGGCTTTTATCAATTTCCGTCGCGATGTCATCCTGTAGCTTGTATAGCCCGCCATCTGTTGGTACGAGCTTTTCCTGCATCTCGGCAAACCACTCCGGATGCGTACAGTCGCCAGTGCCGATTACGTGGATGCCCTTCAACTTACCCCAACGATACAAGCCCTCGAATGTGCACTCCTTGCTGGTCGCGCGGGAAAAATGCGAATGCGTATGCAAATCGACAATCAGCTCAGGCATCGGCGAACCTCAAAAGTGTTAGTTTGCGTCGCGTCTTAGGAACAAAATCCAGGTAACAATCCAACCCACGATCAGGTAGCTGGCAAACACTATAGCGGCGTGCATGTACGTAATGCTACCTGTGTGCGGCGGTGTTAATACTTCGCCCTGCGCTGTAAACGGCAAGTACACGGCGTTCTTTTTGAGTAACAGCACCAGGATTTGCTCGACGATTGGAATCGCAAATAGCGATACGATCGCCGCGATCTGATTGCGCAGCAACGCCGCCAAAAGCAATGCGGCCATTATGTACGACCAACC
The DNA here is from genome assembly GCA_036263915.1 of Saccharimonadales bacterium (SeqCode). Classification (GTDB taxonomy): domain Bacteria; phylum Patescibacteriota; class Saccharimonadia; order Saccharimonadales; family UBA4665; genus DATASD01. Next base: position 80,135 of record DATASD010000002.1, read on the forward strand.
GCTGAATAGTGCGCGTGGAATCAAGCTTGCGTAATTAATCACTTGTGGGCCAAGTGTATTCCCATGCAGGTGAACGCCAATCAGCGACACCAAGGGTGACAATACGCCAATAAATGCCGTAACAACCAATGCAAATACCGTTACAGCGACAATCTTAGCAAAGAGCACTTTGCTTCGGCTGTTTGAACTGGTGAGCGAGTACATAATGGTGTTGTAGCGATATTCGTGCGTCATCAGCAAGATCGCCACGATAGCACTCAGTACAATCGGCAGCGAGCCAAGTGCGCCGGTGACGTCATTGTTGAGTAGGTTCGGGTCGAGCAGATCCTTACCGGTTAGGCGAAAGCCTTGAATGTATCCTGCGTACAAAAGAGTAAACAGCGCCGCGATGCCGACCAACCCATATGTCGATCGAACGCTAAGCAGCTTGCGGAATTCCGCTTTAATTGCAGCCATCATGATTATTTACCGCCTTTCTTGGCCTTGGCTTCGTGAGCCTGATACTCTTCGGAACCTTCGGTCAGCTCTAGGAAAGCCTCTTCGAGCGACGCGCTGTGCGGTGCAAGCTCCAAAATCGGAATGCCGGCGTTAAACGCTAATTTACCAATCTGGTCGGTTTTTACCCCTGTTACTTTCAAGCCGCCATCAGCCTTTTCGAACGCGAACGATTCAGTCTTGAACAGTTTCTCGAGCTTGCTAATACCCTCTGCGCGCACAAACACGCTGGAGTGGCTGCTACCCGAAATAATGTCCTTCATGGAGGTGCTGGCAATCAATTTTCCTTTGCCGATCACCACAACGTTGTCGGCCATCAGCGACATTTCGCTGAGCAAGTGGCTCGAAATAAACACAGCATTGCCTTGCGCAGCATAATCTTTCATGAACTGACGCAGCCACGCAATACCCTCTGGGTCGAGGCCATTCGCTGGCTCATCCAAAATCAGATACTTCGGCTTGCCCAAAATAGCAGCCGCGATGCCGAGACGCTGGCTCATGCCAAGGCTAAATTTACCCGGACGTTTTTTGGCGACGTCGAGTAGCCCGACCATGTCGAGCGCCTCCTGTACCCGTGCCTGGTTGATGTTACCGGCAGCTGCGAGTACAGCGAGGTGACGTTGTGCGAGGCGTGTTGGGTGAAACGCCTTTGCTTCTAGCAACACGCCAACCATCTTAGAAGGCTGTGCATACGTGTGCAGCGGCTTACCATCAAAGGTCGTACGACCGCTGCCGTGGTCGAGACCCAACATTAAACGCATTGTCGTCGACTTACCGGCGCCGTTTGGCCCCAAGAATCCGGTGACTTTGCCCGTTTCTACCGTAAATGTAATATCGTCAACCGCAACCTTCTTCCGGTAGCGCTTGCCGAGGTGTTCTGCTTTAATCATGCTACCATCGTAGCAGATCCTTTAGGCGCAGCTCAACTTATCCTAAGGAATTCTTCAGCATTTCCAGCAAATGGTCGATGCTTTCGGCATTCATGAGCTGTTCGCGAAGCTCTTTGGCGCCGTCGAAGCCGTTCACATATATTTTGCAGAATTTATTGAGCGGCGCGATCGGCCGTTCACCGTTTTGCCACGTCGCTTTAAATAGTTCGACTTGTTTTTGGAAGAGTTGAATCTTTTGTTCGCGGCTGTAATGTGCCCATGGAGACTCTTTGGCGAATAAAAACGGATCATGGAAAATGCCGCGGCCAACCATAATGCCGTCTAATTTGTATTTCTCGGCGAGTTTCAGCCCCTGCGCGCGATTTTCGACATCGCCGTTGCCTACGATTAACGTCTGCGGCGCTACGCGGTCGCGGATCGCTCGTACCTCGCCGATTTTACCCCAATCGGCTGGCACTTTGCTCATTTGTTTGCGCGTGCGGCCGTGCATCGTGAGCATCGCCAGGTTGTGGCCGAGCAAAAACTCCGGCCAGCTCATATCGACTTCGCTAAAGCCCAAGCGCGTCTTAACGCTCACCGGCAGTTTACCATCCGCGCCTTCTTGCGTCGCTTTAATGATTTTGCTGGCAAGTTCTGGGTTTTTGATCAGTGCACTGCAGGCGCCGGCCTTTACTTCTGATTTTGCCGGGCAGCCCATGTTGAGGTCGATGCCCACAAAGTTCACACTTTCCGGCAAGCCAAACTCGCGCGCAAACGTGCCATCCACAATCTGCCGCGCCGTTTTATAGAAATTCTCGGGATTAATGCCCCACAGCTGAGCGATCACATTGCGTTCGTTGCCACTCAAGCGAAGTTTTTTAAGAATGCGTGGCCGGCCGGGGCTCTGCAACCCGTCTACATTCACAAATTCCGTAAAGAACAGATCGGGCGCGGCACAATCCGCCACGATTTGGCGAAAAACCGTGTCCGTGACATCGTCCATCGGTGCCAGCACAAAAAACGGGCGCGGCAAATCAGCAAAATCCTTCATACTTTAGCAAATTATACCATTTTTTACGATTATTTTAAAGGTTACCGATCGTTGGCACGATGCGGGAACAAATATCGCACCGCAACATACAGCATACCGGTTATCTGCAAGATGGTCGCTGTCACGACGAGCTTAAAGCTCCATTCGTCCAGGTGAAAGCCAAATGGCCATCGAATCGCTTGAAAAAACGTCAGCATAAAAATGAGCAATGTTTCTGCTGCCAGGAACCAAAACAGCACCCAGAGTGTCTTGCGCTTAAGCGCAATATCTTGCTCGGCATCGTCGTTTTTAAGCTTTTGCTCGCGCGTGATCTCATCATTAATGTCAGTCCTGGACGAGGGTGCGGGCGTTGACGCTGCGGCCGGCGCATCGCCCAACAGATTAAAGTAAAAATCGAGGGAATCTTTGGGCGGTTGCGTGGGTGGGGATGAATTCCGCTCGGCCATATGTATCTACTCCGAGATGAGGCCCATCTTGGTTACGCGGACGCTCATTGCAACGACCGAGACTTGAAAAATACGAGCACACTCTTCGACACCACCGGTCGCATCCCAGGCTTTTCGGACCAAGTCGGCCGGCATTAAAAGGCTGGCGGCAAAGTTGTTTGCCTCTTTTTCTAGGCGCTGGCTTTCGGCGTTGTCCATGCGATATAAAATTTTTGGACCGTCAAGCGCGTCGTCGCCATCAATGATGCCCGATTCGCTTTTGAGTTCGCTCTGATGCAAAAAGTAGTGCCCCAGCTCGTGGCCGAGGGTGAAGTGCTGCCGCGTCTGTGGCTTTGTATTGTTTATGAGAATACTAAATACGCCATCCTTGTACAGAATAGCTCCTGAGACATTTGCGTCATCTAGGGCGGTGTAGTAAATTCTGAGGTCGTCATGCGCCTTTAAGATGTTTTCGTACGGAAACGGGGCAACATGCTCAGGATTATACTTTTCGGCATACTCCTCAGCCAGGGCACGTACACGTGTGTATGACATAGCAATATCTATTGTAGGTACAGTTGCCCCGAAGGGCAACTGTTATTCCCAGCTGAAAACGCGGAAAGCAATTGCGTAGACGACTACGAGCCAGATGGCCATAACGCCCAGCTGTGGGCCGACCTGCGTGAGGTGGTAGCCCTGGGTTGCGATTAGACGCGCGCCATCAATAACGGGCGAAAGCGGCAACCAGCCGGAGATACTTTGCAGCCAGTGTGGCATGATATAGCGCGGGAAGAATGTGCCCGTCAGGAACATCATCGGGAAGACCACGATGTTCGCCAGTGGCGCAGCCTGGCGTTCGTTCTTAGCCCAACCACCAATTGCCAAACCGATACCAAGTATCACGGTAATGCCGAAAACCAAGAAGAGCGCGAGCTCAAAATAATTGCCAGCAACCTTTAGATGGAATACACCAATTGCGAACGCGAACATCACCACCATGGTCAACAGGCCAAGAATTGCCTGCGAAAGCATGGTCGAAAGGAAATACTGCCACACACGTAACGGCGTGGTGTGCAGGCGGCGCAGGATGCCCTGCTTTTTCAACTCGGGGAACACGTTGATCGGACCGAAGATACCGATACCTAAGATCGAGAATCCGAGCAACCCGGCAAAGGTGTAATCAAATTGCGACAGGCTCTTTTCGTTCAGCTGTGTACCATCCACCGTAAAGGGCGTTTCGGTATGCACATACTTTTGGTTGATCTGAGCGAACTCGGCCTGAAGCACGGTCACCAGTGCCTGTGCCGATTGCGCATTGTTCTGCGTATATTCAACTTCGGCCTTGCCAGTAGGATACTTGCCGTTCTTTACAGTACCGAAGTCCTTAGGCAGGATGATCGTAGCATCAAGTTCGCCACGACTCATCTTCTGTTTGGCGACTGTCTCGTCTGTAATGGTTGGATCGATCTTGAGCAAACCCTGATTGCTCGTGGTCTTAATGAATTGTTGCGTAAACGCACTGTTTGCTTTGTCGATCACCGCAACCTTAAATGACACGCTGCTATGTTTGCCGAACAAACCACCGAATACAAACAAGAAGATCAGCGGGAACGCTACCGTAAAGAAGATGGCAGTTTTGTCGCGGAAGAACCGCTTCGTGCTGATTTTTACAAATGTAGCTACGGTAAATAATTTGCGACGCATACTAGGCCCTCAGCTCCTTTCCGGTTAGGTCAATGAAGACATCCTCAAGGTTGGCCTGCTCTACATGCTGCTTCTTTTTGAAGCCTTTGGCCAGCAACTGTTTGATCAAATTCTTTGGTGTGTCGAGCGCTACGATGTTCCCGTTGTCCATCACAGCGACGCGTTCACAGAGCTGCTCAGCCTCGTCCATGTAGTGTGTTGTAAGAATAACGCTGATGCCGCGACTGCGGACGTGCTCTACCAATTCCCAGAGGTTACGGCGCGCTTGCGGGTCCAGTCCGGTTGTTGGTTCATCCATAAAGAAGACTTTAGGGTTGTGCACGAGTGCTGCCGCAATGCTAAACCGCTGCTTTTGGCCACCCGAAAGCTGCTCAACAAAGCTGCTGGCTTTTTCGCCCAATTGCACACTGTCGAGAAATTCTTTAACATTCACTTTTTCGCCGTAAGCGGCAGCGAACATTTCGATTAGCTCGGTTAATTTTGTTTTGTCTTGGAAGGCCGGTGATTGCGGCTGCACGCCAATCATGGCACGAATTTTATAAGGGTTCGACGCAACGTCAACGCCTGCGATGGTAGCTGAACCGCCATCGATTGGCCGGAGGGCCTCGATCATTTCAAGTGTTGTTGTCTTGCCAGCGCCGTTGGGGCCCAAAATACCAAAGATCTCTCCCTTCTTTACTTCAAAGGAGATACCATTCACTACTTTGCGGCCGCCATATGATTTTTGGAGGTCTTTGACCTTTAGTATGACATCGCTCATGCTTCTTAATTTAACATGGTTAAGTACCAAGTCAAACTAAAAACACCCGTGGATTTTTCCACAGGTGTTTTTACTGCTATAAAAGCAATTATTTGCTGCGCTTGACCGTCAAGAAACCGTTGCGTGGGTTTTCGTTGACTTCGTAGCCAGCAGGCAAGTCACAACCTTCAGGGCGCTCGTCCTTGCTGAAGTAATAAATTTGCTGCTCTTTGCCACCACGCAGGGTAACCTTTTTAGAGTTCAAGTAGTAGGTAACACCCTTCGAGTTAGTGTGCTTGTATGCCATTCTACGTTTTCCCCTCTCTTATGGATTAGTAATGGTATCCTTACCATACTCTGTTGTATTTTTGCTTGTCAACTAGTTTTTAAGGTGATAGTTGCGAAGGAAGCCGCTTATGTATTACACTTGGATTTGTATAAGCATAAAAATAGTAAGGGCGGGAGATTGTCCATGAATTTTTCAAACCGCGGCGTGCAACAGCCTCAGTCACGCCCGAACCAGATGACGCAAGCTGCGACCAACACTCCGGTGAGCAGTGCATTAGCCAGTAACAGTAAGGGTAAACGCGATTGGCTACGTATCTCGTCGATCGTATTGCTTTTTTCGATTGCCGTATTGGCGCTCGGCGTATTGCTGCTTATGCACTTTGGCAATCCAAGCAGTGGCAAGTATGTGGATAGCAAGAAGTTGCAAGCCGTATTTCTATCGAACGGTCAGGTATACTTCGGTACTATCAAATCGGTGAACGACAAGTACATGGACCTTGAAAACATCTTCTACCTCAGCAGTAGTTCAAACAATTCCAGCTCGAGTTCCAGCTCAAACAACAATCAGTTATCGCTGATCAAACTCGGCTGTGAGCTACACGGACCTATGGACCAGATGATCGTCAGCCAAGACCAAGTCTTGTTCTGGGAGAACCTCAATAGCAACGGTCAGGTGAGCAAGGCAGTTGCGCAATGGGCGCAGCAAAATCCGAAGGGCCAAACCTGTTCGCAGGCAAGCTCAAGCGCTTCGCAGAACACTTCGAGCCCACAAAACGCTGGTACGAGTTCAAGCACAAGCAGTTCAAGCACCAAGCAATAGTTAGGGATAGCAAAGATAGAGAGCCCGGGTTGCCGGGCTCTCTTTATGCTTGCTATGCTATACTAGTAACAAGCTTACGGTTAGACTATGGATAAACGGCACGTGCATCACCTCTGGACCACATTGCGTCGCGTTCGCGCGTGGCATTTACTTGTCATTTGTGTACTGGCGAGCGCTATCAGTATTTTTGCACTGCGAAGCAATAACCTTACCATGGTGCAATTGCGTGACGACGTCTATCAGGCAGATAAAGACAATGGCGATGTGTCGGGTACACTCAAAAAACTGCAAGCATACGTGTATGCTCATATGAACACGAATCTTTCGACGGGAACAGGCTCGGTATACCCGCCTATTCAGCTTAAATATACCTACGAGCGCCTGCAACAAGCTGCGCAAGCAGCCGCCACCGATGCTAATTCCAAGGTCTATACCGATGCGCAGCATTATTGTGAGCAGCTCTATCCTGATAGTTTTTCGGGTGGACCGCGTGTGCCATGTATTGAAAATTACGTCTCGACGCACGGTATTAAAGCCCAAACAGTCCCTGATGGTGCGTACAAATTTGCCTTCACCTCACCTACGTGGTCACCCGATCTCGCTGGCTGGAGTTTGGTAATCGCGTGTGTCTTCTTTATTTTATTCCTAGCCCGGGTTGTTGTAGGTTGGCTTATAAAACGGTACACATCGTAGGCTATGGTAAACTGAGGATATATGCATATTTTCTTCTCGGGGGTTGGCGGCACGGCAATTGGTCCGCTTGCACTTATTGCAAAACAGGCCGGTTTTACGGTGTCTGGATCAGATAAACAAGACTCACGCTACATTCATTATTTGCGCGAGCATGGCGTTGCCGATATCGCCATCGGGCAAACGCGCGATCACATAGCCGCCGTTCATGCTCGCGAACCGATCGATTGGTTTGTATATTCTTCGGCAGTGGCGATCGAAAACCCTGATGCGCCAGAGCTTGTCTTTTGCCGTGAACAAGACATCAAAATGAGCAAACGCGATGAGCTCATCAACCTCATTCTGCAGGAAAAGAAGCTCAAACTCATTGCCATCGCGGGCACTCATGGCAAAACGACCACAACGGCCATGACTATCTGGTTATTCAAACAACTGCATGTGCCTTTTAGCTATTCAGTAGGTGCCAAGATGTCGTTTGGCGAGATGGGGCAATACGAAAAAGGTTCTGAGTATTTTGTATATGAAGCTGATGAGTTTGATCGTAATTTTTTGGCATTTGAGCCATACCTTAGTCTCATTACCGGCATTGATTGGGACCATCCGGATATTTACCCGACACGCGAAGCCTACAATGATGCGTTCCGGGAATTTTTGGAGCAAAGCAAACACATCGTGATGTGGGATGCAGATATTACGCGGCTCGACGTCGTACCGACCGAACACTACACCGTGCTCGACGAAGACGATCCCGCGATTGCCCAGAAACTTACCCTGCCCGGCCTGGTAAATCGCTTAAATGCCTGGGAAGTTGCACACACCGTCAAACGTATTACCGACAAGCCTTTGTCTGAGCTTCTAGAGATCTTGAATCATTTTCCGGGGGTGGCTCGCCGCTTCGAGGAGATTGTTCCAAACCTGTACACCGATTATGCACACACGCCGCCCAAGATTCGCGGCGCGTTGCAGCTGGCACATGAGGTAGCCGACACGAATGTGGTCGTGGTATACGAAGGCCTACACAACACGCGTCAACATTTCATCAAAGACGAATTGTATCATCTGTTTGATGACGTTAAACAGCTCTACATCGTGCCGAGCTACCTTGCTCGCGAGGATCATCACTTGCCGTTGCTAAGCCCCCGCGATCTTCAGGATTTACTCAGCCCAGAAGCACAAGCACACACGCACCCGCGTGAACTTAATGCTGATCTCACCGCAGACATTCAAAAGCATTTAGACGCGGGCGATACAGTGGTGTGCATCACTGCCGGAGGGGGCGGCAGTTTGGACGAATGGTTACGGAAACAATTCGGAACAATATGAAACTTATACAACTCAACGTATGGCAAGGCCGCCTTATTAAAGATGTCGTGGCATTTATAAAAGAAGAGCAGCCCGATATTTTGTGTGCACAGGAAGTGCTCGACTGCAAAGGGACCATACCGGTGCCAAACGAAATGTTCGAAAGCCTTGCGCGTATAAAAGAGGCCGGTGATTTTCCATACGTCTTTTTTGCCCCAACTTTTTCGGCCGAGGCGGCAGGCACAATCTACAGTTACGGTAATGCAATCTTGAGTCGCCACCCATTACAAGATCAGCGCACCATTTTTACCAATGGTGAATACATTGCGCTTATGACCGATAAAAACTACCAGAACAATACCCGCAACATGCAAATTGCCCGCGTTGTAACTGATGACGCCAAGCAATATACGATCGTCAATCATCACGCCCACTGGGAGCTGAGCGACCTCGGCTCAGTCATGAGTATCGAAAAAATGGAAGTAGTTGCTGAGCATCTGCGCGACCTGCCAAAGCCGATTATCTTCGCTGGCGACTTGAATATTAGGGGCGCCAGTCCGGCCATGGCTCCTATCAATGAACTGCTCGAAGACCTTACAACGTCTCACCACATTGCCACGACACTCAGCAGGCTGAGCCCGATAAGCCGGACAAAGTCCGTTCCCTGTGATCATGTGTGCATATCCAAAGATGTCCACGTAGTCAAGTATACCGCGAGTGATGTGCTCGTTTCTGACCACCTTGCGCTCGTGTGTGAGTTTTCGCTATAGGAACGAAATACTAAAGAACACTAGTAGCAGGAAAATAATAACAAGCCAAAACCATGGGCTTTTGACGTTTGCGAGAATTTGCTCGCCCGTGGATGACTGCGCTCGTTGCTGAGCTGGTTGCGGTTGCGCCTGGTAGTGCCGAGGATCGACAGCGCTCCCACCAATGCCAATCATGCCGGCTGTGGAGCCGCCCGCGTCTTGGTCCTGTTGCGATGCGCCGCTTTGCGCATGGCCAGCGAGCATTTGCTCCGGCGCACGCTCCTGCCGCATTGCCTCGCCGTATTGACGCTCTACGAGTTTGCCCGTTTTGTCGTCGATCTCAATCGTGTGCCATTCGCTCCGCTCTAGATGGTGCCCTGCAGGCACTATCGACTCTTCATCTGGACGCTTTTGTGGTGGCCGCTGCTCGACGGTGGGGGTTGTCTTGATCTGCTCAGCGGGTTGTTCAGGCTGCTGCGTTTTCGTCTGCTCCACACGAGGTATTGATGCAGGCGGTGCCACGTTTGGAGTTGACGCCACTGGACGCTCAGGTTGGATCCCAGCCGCCTGCTGCCGATACTGTTGCTCAAGTTGCCGACGGCGATATTGATCCTGTTGCGCTTCGAGCTGCGCGATACGCTCGTCACGCATATGCAACTGCTTGTCTTCGGCACGCTCGTGCTTGCGCATCACTTTGTTGGTGTGATGGCGAGCCGCGACGTATGCCAAGCCGCCCACAACAAGCGTATCAGTCTGTGCTTGGCGACGTACCTCATTGAGATCAGCAGGCGTGACACGTTCGCGCGCATACGATGTTGGCGTAGGCACGCTTGGCTCAGGCTCGCCATAGATGTGCTGTTGCTCCTGGTAGAAACGGCGTGCAATAGCAGCCGCAGGCAAGTCAGGCACCGACCGTGGTTCGGGTTCCGGCTCGGGCTGAGGTGCTTCGGCACTGCGCGGTCCCACCGGTGGACGTGGCGGAGGCGGAGGAGTTATGCCGCGAGCATCAGTGGCTGGTTCATTTGGTTCTTCTTCTGGTGGTTTCGACGTTTCTGAAGCTGAGCCAGCTGGATCACCCGCCGATTCCGATGTCGATTCTGACGATGCGTCCTTGGGGGTTTCGTAGGCAGCAAAGGTCGGTGCCGGTCTGGATGGCGCTTCATACGGTGCAAGCTGCTCCTGAGTAATCACGGGAAGGTCTTCAACTGCAGCTTCATCACTTGCAGGCGACTCTGCTGTAGGTTCTTTGTGTTCGATTTTTGTGACATCATCAGAGGAGACTTCATCTGTTGCTTTTGATTCTTTTTCAGCAGAAAAAATCCGTGCCAGATCTTCAGCAATCGTTTTCTTAGACTCTTCGGCTTTGGGCTCCCCGTGGTCAGTATGTACCTCTGATGCGTACAATGGCACACGAATAGTCGACGGCTTTTTCTTGTCGTCTTTTTTGTCCTTGCCATGCTCTCCGCTTGGCGTTGATAGAGGAGTGTATTCCATGCACGTATTGCCTTACCGTCTTATTATAAACCCCATGCGAACTATGCAATCGTCGTCGGGTTCAGTTGCCATGTTTGGCGCGGATTGTCGGGATAGTGGGCTTGATCGAACAGGACAAATGATGTCGGTTTAATCTGATACAATTTGCTCGGAATAGTGCCATTCAGGATATCATCAGCCAGGGTGCGCCGGCTAAAACGCTCCGCGTACGCCTCGGCGCTTGTACGAAGTTCGGCAGGATCAGTGACTTCCCGAGCGACACCTTCGAATTGCACACCGTGTACCATCTCGCCGTACGTATGCGGTAATACGATGGCGCCGGCTACCTTGGGGTTCTGTCTGAGCTCGGCAACATGGCGAGTTGTATCGAGCGATACGAAGTATAGATTGTGTTGGTTGTCGTGCGCAAAGTAGAGTGTGCAGCACCACGGCTGACCATCAATGCAGGTTGCAAGCTGCATCATGCGCGCCTGGTCGAGGTAGTTCACGATATAGTTTTGCGGGTTCATCGGTTGTCACCAGCACCTTTGATAACGTTTCGCGCTTGGCGGCTGGCCAGTTTTTCGAGGTTCTGCTGCGCAACTACATCAAACGACAGGCCTAAATTGTCGGCAAAAACAGCCAAGTACCAAAGCACATCGCCAATCTCTTTGCTTAGGTCCTGCAAATCTTCTGGTGTAATAGTGCCTTCGTGATAGGCAACAATCTTTTTCCATTTGTCAAGCATCTCGCCGGCCTCGCCGCTCACGCCCATGGCTGAAATAGTAGTATCCATCTCTTGATTGGGGTGGCGATGCAATGTTGTAAGTGCTCGTTTCTGGTATTCATCGAAAGTCATATACGTTCTCCCTTGGTATTAATTTTTACGGCGCCGTCGCGTACAAGTTCGATAGTTTTGTCTGGTAACACGCGAATGATAGTCGACGGCAATCGGTTTGTGAGCGTTCCGCCATCAACATAAAAATCAACTGCTTCGCCGAAATATGCTTGTGCCTCGGCAACGTTTGCTGCCGTTGGGGCGCCAGGCATGTTAGCGCTGCTGGTAAGGAGCGGACCGGTTTGCTCGAGCAAGGCGCGCAGACGTTCGTCTTTTGGAATGCGTGCCACCAGTGATTGCTTACCAACGTGCAGGTACGCCAACGAGGCAGGAGCATCAATGATGACGCTCAATGCATCAGGCCACAAATGAGCCACAGTCTTGAGCTGATCAGTATCAAGTCCAAGCTGCATGAACTGCGCAATACTTGCGGCAATGAGGGTGCCCGGCTTTTGCTCACGGCGTTTCAGCTGATAGAGCCTTTCGACTGCCGCTGGCTGGGTAGCATCACATACGATGCCATAGACTGTATCGGTCGGCATCACGCCAACCTCTCCTGATTTTAAAACAGCAGGCAATAATGGATCGCTTAACGTGTTAAGTAATTTCATAGGTATTAGTTCGTTTGAGTTTTAAGATATACGAATATCGTGAGCGCTGCAAGCATGAGCACAACGAGTACTGTCACCACAATAACACCGACGGGTGCAGTATGTGGCGCGCGCGGCGCAGTAGGCGTCGGAGGTACGTTGTTCACCGGCCCGGGTGGAATAGCGCCGGTTGATGGCGTTGTGGGTGTTGGCGCAGGCGTTACAGGAGTGGGAGTCGGCTGCCCTGGTGGCGCAACAACGTCCATAACTGGCTTCGTGGGCTTTGGCGGTTCCATCACCTCTATTGTATCATGCAGTACCTAGATGATATGCCGCATCGCGCTTGGTTATAAATCCTTCGCGTTCCAAGTCAGAGAGCACGGTAGGCAGACGCTCGTCGGATATGTGTGCGTCGAGTTCTGCCTTCGTATATGCACGCTCGGCTAAAAGACGGAGCACCGCACCGCGAATGCGCCGCTTCGAGCCGACAAAGGCCGATTGCTTGGCATAACTCTTGCTCGCACGCGAAGCATTACCCACCGTTTGCTTGAGGTGAGTGCCGTAATCCATCAAAGCCCAGTACCATTCGCGCGGCTGCTCTATGTCCAGCGTTGCTACAATGAGCGGAGCGAGTGCGGCGTCGCTTACCTCTTGGCTATCCGAAAAGAAATGATGGATAAACACCGTACGAATATTGGTTTCAATGAACGTTTCTGGCGCGTTATATGCATACGCCATGATGGCACCTGCAGTGTTTGGGCCGATACCCGGCAGCGATTGGAGCGCCGCCCGATCATGTGGCAACACGCCGCCAAACGTAGCCATCACCTGCTGCGCTGCTTGCCACAAAAACTTAGCTCGGCGATTGTAGCCCAACCCGTTCCAGGCGCGCAACACATCGGCGAGCGACGCCTCCGCAAGTGTTTGTGCCGTAGGAAATAGCGCTATGAACGATTCAAATTTCGGAATAACCCGTGGCACTTGCGTCTGCTGCAACATACTTTCGGACACCATGATTTTGTACGCATCGAACGTGCCGTCGGGTTCAGGCAATCGCCACGGTAAATCGTACCGGCCGTGCTCGCGGTAATAGGTCCAGACTGTTTCACGAAATAGTTGGAGCTGCTGCTCATCCATAATTAGTATGCTTGGGCAAAACCGTAGGTATTGGTTACGTCGGTGATCTTTTTGGCGGCGCCACCGGCGGTGCTCAACGCGTAATCGGCACTGCTTTGCTGATCGGCTACCCGATAAATAATGGTCGTTCCATCAAGCCATCGGACCGGATATGTCAGACCGGCCTGCGTCTGCAGCGTTTGATCCTGCTTGCCATCAAAATTGAGCAGTACGCCCTTGCCGTCGCGAGTGTCGATCCACAAGCTATGTTTCGCATCCGGGCTATCGACATACGTGCGGCTCACCAGCGCAGGCACGCTTTGTAGCTTTTGCGATTGTCCGTTCGTCAACGAATAACTATACCAGCCACCTGGCGTCTGTAAGTTGAGTGTGTTGTAATCACTGCGGAAAGCACTCCACACCTCCTGGTTCAGAATCATTTGGCGATCGGTGTTATCGGGTTTGATACGGAAGAAGTCAGCCTGCGCCTTGGGATCGGTACTCGAAACGGCAAAATAGATGTAGCCTTGAGCGCTCAATACCGCATTAAACTCATTAGCCGTGGCCAACTGCGATCGTTTGCTCGCCACGTAATCGTATGACATAAGACGATAGCGCTCTGGATTGGCGGCGCTGGCACCAGCCGAAGCAGCGTCATATATAATCCGGTCGCCAATCCAATCGATGGGTTGGATGTGTTCGGCATGATCGATCGTCAGCACCGTGCCATCGCTGACCTTCACTAGTGCGAGCGCACTCAGCAAAAAACCGTCTTGGTCGCGCATGTTATCGCGTGTAGATACCAGCGCTACCTCACTATCGTCGGCATTTTCTACCAAACTTATATTGTCGGTTTCAAGTCCCGTACCAGCGAGCAGCAGCTGCTTATTTTTGCCGTCGACGTCGATTTTATACAGATCATATTTGCCACTTTGCTTAGATACGAATATCTCTTTGCGGGCCGTAACGAGCTGCACTTTGGTGGCTGTTTGCGTCGTGACATTGAGGGTAATTTGTTCATTACGATATCCGTTCGCGCTGAGGGTGACCGGGATTGTACCGGTATCGTCTGGCGCATCGATGGTAAGCACAATCTTACCATTGCTATTGGCGGTGGCGTCGGCATCACCGCTACTGGCCTCGGTCTGCGCAACGCCCTTGCCCGAAAGGTAATCTGTTACATCAATAACGTACTGGGTGCCGGCAGGTTTCAGCGAAATAGCATCCAGCGGATTGCTCCCCCAGCCGACCGTAATGGTTTGCGTCATAGGAGCGAACGCGATGCGCTTGAGTTTCATAGTTTGTTTACCAAGGCGCACGTGTTGCACTTTAGCCACACCATGAATGTCGGTGGCTGCCGATTGGCCGGCGATTTGCACAGTGACATTTTTGAGTGGCTGAGCTGTCGAGTTGTCGAGCGCGGTAACGGTGACACTACTGCGTACGCCAACGGTATTGAGCACGGCATACCGACTCGTTGGCACACCAAAAACGACCCCGAGTACCGCCAGCACGCCAATGATCGTTCCCCACCGTGCCCACTTATTGTGCCACCATGCACTCAAAAAACCTTTAAGCTTTTGGCCGAACGTAGTCGGCCGCTCAGGGTTAGCTTCGGCGCGCGCTGCGTCTTCGGCATCGAGCAATTCATCGCTTTCCTCGGCAACGATCTCATCCACTACCTTATCAGTTTTCTCGTCGTCGCCAAGCGCCGGCCCAACAGGCTCTGTCTCGGCTGCGCTGGCTGCCTTGGCGGTGCCATCTGTAGATTTCACCTCGGGCGCCACTTCTACGGCAGGCGATTTTTGATGATGCAAGCCGTGCAGCAATTCTTTTGGCACGGGCGGTGCTGAACTTGGCCCCGGTGTGCCCTGTTCATCCCCTTCACTCTTTTTTGTTTCGTCTATATCTGATTGCACGAGTATTCCTTATGACGTGGCTCACGCGCCATGTTCGCTCATGGTATAGCATAAGTGTAGCAGAAAGCGAGCCTCGAGAATAGCGGTTGTTATTGAATTGATAGTGATTCGAGGAGCGATTTAACCGTGTTTGCAAACGTGGTGTCGCTCCAGCTATTTGTGCTGAGCGTGAGCGGCGTGCCGTCGCCCGAACACTGCGTGCTACTCGCGCACTTTGCAAAGGTTACATCGATGATTGGAACAATTTTTGCGATGTCTGTTTTAGGGATGTCCTGATCAGTTTGGTAGCCAAAATCGCCGGTGATGTATATGCCATCAATGCCGTTCGTTTTGGTGCTTGCATACCGCAAAAAACTGAGGTATGTCGAACCACGCTGCGTCGACGATGGTTGCGTGTATGCTATCTTTTCTGAGGTGCGTGACGCCAATGCATTGCCGGCATTAAATTCCGCCAGTGGCTGATTTTGGTTACGGATAGTAAACACCATCTGCCCGGTTACTGTCTTGCCGCTTGCATCCTCGAGTTGTGTAGCTGGTGATCGCGCGGTGAGCACGCCGCCATTGTCTGGTTCAGCGACTTGCCAGGTTTGGGGATACTTGAAGGTGAGCCCAAAGTTGCTCGATGTATACGTCTTGGTGGGGACATTCGTGGATTGTTCGGTCTGTTTCGTGGTCGAAGTGGTGGTGGATGCTTTTGGCGTGGATTTGTGGTGCTTGATAAGCCAGTATGCTCCACCTGCAAGCGCAGCAGCGATAAGTATAATCAACAGGACAAGGCCGATGATTCGCAGCACTCGGTGGGGTGGCTTCTTGGGTGGCATAAAACGAGCATAGTCAGCGGTCGAATGCGACGCAGCAGCGAGATCGTCGTCCTCATGTTTTGGTGGCTGGAATGAATTGTTGGGCAATGGTTGCGTATCCATGTCTTTATTGTACAGCTACTCAGCAAATTTCATGGAAAGGTAATGTTTCAATTATTCCACAGGAATTTTGAAAATCGTTTGACAAAACTATTGACTTATGTTGTCTCCTGGCATATACTTTTAAGTACAAAAACGCAGGAGACGCCGCATGGGTCAAGTGCGTTTTTTTATTACCTCGGAATATACAGAAACGGCTGCACCTTACTAAAGAATTTGCGCTTGGTCGGGCCGGTTTGCGGATGGAGCTTAAATAATTTCTGTTTCAGCACGCTAATCATGGCGTGCTCATATGACTTCTTGGTGAACACCGCTTCTTTGCGCTCTTCGCGGAATAAGCAGGTGGCGGCATAGCCGAAAATATCCGCGATCTGCGTCTCGATATCATTGTTGCGCTTGGTTACAAAAGTGATAGAAGTGACGACATCTTTGATATCGCAGTGTTCTTGGAAATCTTCGTCAATCTCTTTACAGCTTGGCGCCAAAAAATACGACAGTTCTTGCAGATAATGCACATCTTTGTCGCTCGTGGCAGCCTCGATAATGATCTGCCCTTTTGGCTCGCCGCTGCTATACAAAAAGGCGATGTAGTTAAAATACACTGCGCGAATCGTTTTACGGATAAGCGTTTCAGCTTTCCAGGTGGAGGTAATGTTCTTCTTGTCGACAAGCGCTACGAACGCAACGACCGGTGCCGCCCGCAAAAATTCAAGTAAATCTTCTTGGAATTGTGCCTTCAGTTCCGGGTTGCCACGAAAAATTTTGAACTCTTTACCCTCGCTGGCAATTTCCGAATGATGAAGTACAACGTTTGTCTTTTTAAAATACTTTTTCTTTAGGGCGTCAGCTTTGGCTTTCAGTGCTTCTTTCTTTTTGGTCGGGATCGCGCAGCCAACGAGGACGTATGGCCACTCTGGTTCGTAATCAGGCGTTGCTGTTCCGGACTCATCAATATAGAGACAATAGTTCGACATAAGTTTTTATTATAGACCTAGCGCAGCAATTATGCATCGATAGAACGTACAATACAGCGTGAAACGCGCATCGTATTTTGTTTTGTGCTACGGTACTTATATGTCTGAAAAAGAACCACAAGAACGACTCGCTGAACGATTACGCGCCGCTGAGGCTATGGTGACGGTTGGCGGGCTTTACAGCCACTACAAGGATCCCGACAACAGTTATATCGTGCGGGACGTGATACTAGACGAAGCCACTACCGATCCGTTGGTATATTATCAGGCCAACTACGGCGAGCGCATAAAATATGGTCGTCCACTTTCGAGTTGGCTTGCAGTTGTTGAGATAGACGGCAAAACAGTGCCGCGATTCTCGAAAATTGAAGCTTGACAACAAGGTGCAACCACCCAAAATGCTACCCCTGGCGCTCGGTGTAGCGGCCACTGACGAATAAGCACCGGGACGCTACGGATCTTTGCTGTGTTTCATCTCATTGTGGTGATCGAAGAATGCCTTAAAGTTCCAGGCGCTTTCCGTAACTACTTTGAGTAGGCCGACGAACTGGACGAACATGCCGGTAACTAAAATATCGAGCGTCCATTC
>DATASD010000015.1:0-37295 GCA_036263915.1 Saccharimonadales bacterium (SeqCode)
GCACCAAAAAATACGACTATCTTCGGATGGTCATTTTTTTTGCCAACTTTCTCGTTACGAATAACAACTATACGTCGTACTCGTCGGCATGTGGATATAAAGTGAAGTCTCCCGACGCACCACGCTCTAATTCATCGAGTATACGTTGCCGGTCATCCTCAGTCAGCTTGACGTGCTCGTCTTGCAGGAAAACGTCGAGCACGCGATCGTATCGACCGACATACTTTTGAATGTCACCAACTTCGTCGATCTCAAGCTTATACCTGGTAAGTGGAGCGTATAGCTTAGGATTTTCGGTGATGTCCGTCGACTCGGCGGCGACAGGATTTCCAAAAATCTCTAACGTAGTCGGGTAGACGCTAAATGGCCGATGGTCGAAGACGCGTATGCCTCTATCGGTCAGCTTGACATTGTCGCCCGTCACCCCAGACCATTCCGCCTCAATTGACCCGATACTGGCAATAGCTCCAAAGCCGATGCGGCTGCCGTGACTATATGACTCGCCAAGTGCTTGGTCGCGTAAATCGACGAGCTTCTTATAATATTCGTTGCCATGTAGACTGAACTCTGCGGACATACTGAAACTCCTTTTGATTGCTCCTATTCTATACCAACGAGTACTCGCTGGCCACTTGCGAAAAACAACACCTTACGATACAATACATCGGTACTGATTCGGGCGCTTAGCTCAGTTGGCTAGAGCATCTCGTTTACACCGAGAGGGTCGGGGGTTCGAGTCCCTCAGCGCCCACCAGTATTATTACCGCCGATAAGGCGGTTTTTGTTTATTCGTCGTGTGCTTGGCGGTCGATAGCCTCAAAGCAGTCGATAAGTCTACTGGCCTTCTCGGCGCTGTAGCCCTGTGCCATGAGGTTACCTATTGTGGTGCGGCGGACCCAGGCGTGTGCTTCTGCCTGAGACTCCTGGATCTGGTCTTGTATTCTTTCTGGCGGGCTGAGTTCTAGATTAAACACTGCCTCGCCGGGCATAGGGAAATCCTCAGATGCTTGATTGGCTAGTTCGTGACTCGACATACATAGGTCTCCTTTCGATGAAGATCCCTTAGACGGAGGTGCTTTTACGATTTGCTGATATTGTTCAAGAAAGCTTGGAGTGCCTCGCGCTCCGCTGGGAGCCGCTCAAGGTCTATGCGTTCAGCAACAGCTCGATGCATCTCACGAATCGCTGGATCCTCAGCGTCTGCTTTAATCCTTTCTACGACTGCTTGATGATCTGCTGCTGAGTCTGTACACAGCGATAATTCTCCAACAGTAAAAAGTGGTGGGACTTCGACTGGGGGGATATCATAACTCCATTCATGATGCGCCATACAGACAGCTCCTTATATGACATATATACTAGCACATAGTAGCGTATAAAATGCTATTGATCTTGCGTTTCTTGGGCTTCGCCATAGGCGTTTAGGCGATTGAGCATAGCTATTGCGTCTGGATGGCTATAGCCTTGCTCTTCAAGACCAGCGACAATTTGGCCATCAACCCACTCACGAGATGTTTCCTTATCTTCGCTAATTTCGTTATCAGCAATGCGTGCGGGGTCATACACATAGTGAGTGGTAGCTGCAAAATTTTCTAGCTTAGGTACCGTTGTATCGGTAGACGCGGCGAATTCCTGACGTGACATAGTATTTCCTTATGACAATGCATCTCAGTATATAAATTTGTGGCCATTCGTCAAGCGGAGCAATAAGGTATAATTGGTCATTATGGCAGAGCTATCAGATATTCATTATTTCAATACACAGCACGACAGGTGGCCGGAGGCGTATGCGTTTGTAGAGCAAGTCCAACATGATTCAGGGCAAGATCCGCGCAATGCTGACGAATTTCAGCGACGACTCGATGGGCTTGCCCGCATGCGCGATCCCATTGGCAATCAGTGGCGGCAGGCAGTAGATTTTGTGGGCGAGATGGTTGTTTTTGAAGATTTGTTTGTGCACGACCACGAGCCGCTGTGGGTGCCAGAACATCCGAAGCTGAAAATGCCGGACATTGAATATCGAGACGGAGATGGGCTGTTGGTTCCGGTGGAAGTTAAGCACTTGAACAAGCCACGCGACGAAGATGACGCATTCAGCATGGGCCAGCCGTTCAGTGGAGTCATTCGGGAGGAGGATCTGGGATACGAGCGATTCCTTCAGAAAAAGGTCGAGGGATTTGTTGATCATAGCGCACAGAAACTCGAGGGCTATACGACGCTGCGCACCCAAGGCGACCAGGACGTGGCTTCGAGCATTTCGCTTGAACTTTTGTATTCGCAATCGCTTGAGTCGCAACTGATTAGCGAGATGCCCGGCGAGGCGTCCATGGGCGATCGTTTACGCGTGCTCGCAGATACCTATGTAGCAGACAAGCCGGTGATTGCACAGATTTCGGCCTTGGACGAATATTTACCACCAGCCCCGAATAATCGTTAGAACGGGCTGCGGAAGAGACGCCAGCCCCAGCTCGGCGCTGGAACGTCGCTTTGCAGCACGATAGGACTGCTCGCCTGGAGATTGTTGCCATTAACGCTGATAGTGCCAACGTTTGCATCTTTGTGCTGCACACCGTCAAGTGCATGGATAGATATGCGTGGTGTTACCTGTACGCCGTTCCAGGTCACGGCGGTGACGTCGTGCTGGGCAATGGCTTTTTCGGTGCCACCCCATGGTAATTTGTAGGTGCCAAGCGTATCGCCGGCGTGTGCAAAGGTGGTGAGGGTGAAGTTGGTTTTAGCGGACTCTAGCAGGGGCACCGCGTCGTGAAGCGCCGCGTTTAAGTCAGGAGCTCCCATGACTGCGCCGATGATCGTAATCGTTTGTGTGGGCGACATTTGATGAGTGGCAGCAAATAAGAAGCAGCCGCCAGCTTGATCGGTGTTGCCGGTTTTGATGCCGATGATGTCATCAGTGCCGAGCATAGAATCGACATTATACACCGTGCCCGCAACCGGCAAGGTAGCTGACGGCTCGGCGATAATTTTGGCGAAGACAGGATTTTGCAATGCAACGTCTCCGAGCTTCACGAGGTCGCTTGGTGTGCTGACAGTACCTGGCAAAAAGCCGCTTGCGTCGCCGACAACGGTAGTGTGCGTGAGTCCCAAGCGCTGTACCATTTGATTGGCGTAGGTGAGGTAATTGCTCATCGAGCCAAACGTCCATATGGCAGCACTGTCGGCGAGGTTATTTGCCGAGGGCAGCATGAGCGCTTCCAAAATTTGCCGTTCGGTAATTTGTTCGCCCACAGTAACCTGCGCTACCGAACCATCCTCGGCAACATATTTATTATAAATGTCGACATTTTGCTGTGAAATTGTCAGCGTTGGACCATCTTCGCCAGGCTGCAAAGGTTTTTTCTCGAGCATGGCGAGCGACGTAACCACTTTCGCAATACTTGCGGTAGGCAACGGCGTTTGCGTCGTTGTTTGATCGAGCACGCCGAATCCCTGGGCGCCAATTGCTGCCTCTCCGGTGGTTGGCCAGGACATATGCACGGTGCCGAGGTCGCTCGTGATCGGTACGTTGACTGCCTGCACTTTGGGAAGCGGTCGCAGGTAGTTCAAAATTCCACCGCAAAGAACGAGAAGCAGTATAATAACAAGGGTGACCCGAAGGCTAGTTCGACGAGGCTTATTGTACATACCCCTATAATACTATGTTTTTGCTGGGCTTTTGCTGATTACGATGCGTCTATTCGCAATGTACGCTATACTAAAAGTACAAGTTTATAAGGGGAATACCATGATTATCGTGATTGTTATCGCCGTTGTCGTTGTGTTACTGCTCATCTTTGGAGCGATGTATAACGGGCTCGTGAAGTTGAATGTGCAGGCGCAAGAAGCCTGGAGTGATATTACTGTCCAATTAAAACGCCGCTACGACCTGATTCCTAACCTGGTAAACACCGTCAAGGGCTATGCCACCCACGAAAAGAGCATTTTCGAGGACCTTGCGAATGCGCGCGCGAAAGCCTTGGGAGCACAAGGAGTTGAAGAAACAGCGAAGGCCGAGAACCAATTCCAGCAAACGCTTAAGAGTTTGTTTGCGGTCGCCGAAAACTACCCAGACCTCAAAGCCAGCCAAAACTTTCAGCAATTGCAAGACCAGCTCACCGACACCGAAGATAAAATTCAGGCCTCACGTCGTTTCTATAACGGCGTCGTGCGCGACTTTAATACCAAGCGCAAAGTATTCCCAACCAACATTTTTGCAAATATGCTTGGTTTTAAGCAAGACAAGCCATTCTTTGAGCTCGATGAAGCTGAAACCGCCGCCGTGCAACAACCGGTGAACGTTAAGTTCTAGCCTAAAACCGCAAGATTCGTTCGTTATGTACAGTGAAATTGCCAGCAACAAACGCCGCACCGTCATTATCATGGCATGTTTTATGGTGTTGGCCGGCGGTCTCGCCTGGCTGTTTGGGAAATATGTCGGCAGTCCGAGCATTACCATCGCCGTTATTATTGGCGCCCTTGTGTATGCAACGATTATGTATTTTGCCGGCGGCCGTATGTCGTTGGCGCTGAACGGCGCGCACGAGATTCAAAAAAACGACAACCCCCAGCTGTGGCGCGTTATCGAAAACCTTGCCATCACCGATGGGCTTCCAATGCCGCGGGTATTCGTTATTGACGATCGAGCTCCCAATGCATTTGCGACAGGCCGCGATCCGAAACATGCCGCCGTATGCGCAACCACGGGACTGCTTGCTGTTATGGATGATACAGAGTTGCAGGGCGTTTTTGCGCACGAACTCGGGCACGTAAAAAACTACGACATTCGCGTATCGATGATCGCTTTCGCGCTGTCGGCGGTAATATCGATTATCGCTGATGTCATCCTGCGCATGACGTTTTTCCGGAGCCGTGACGAAGAAAATAACAACCAAGTTTTCATTATTCTTGGCATTGTCGCGGCGATCGTTGCCCCGTTGGTCGCGACGCTTATTCAGCTGGCCATCTCACGCAAGCGCGAATATTTGGCCGATGCTACCGGTGCGCTCACCACCCGCTACCCAGAGGGGCTTATAAGCGCACTTCGCAAGATCGAACAAACCGGCAGCAGCTTGCGTCGGCAAAATACATCCACAGCGCATTTCTTCTTTGCGAACCCGCTGCGCGGCCACAGCATCACCAATTTGTTTAGTACGCACCCGCCAATTGAAGAGCGCATTCGTCGCCTAGAAAGTATGGGAACACACGCATAATGGCCAAAAAAACACCTGCGGCAAAACAAAAAACAATCAAAAAAGCACCGGCGCAACAAACTGCGTCGTCCAGTGAAACAGCACGCAAGCTGAAGCCAGGTAGATATCATTCGTTCCGACTCGAAAAAAAGCGCCTCAAGCCAGTCCTGCCGGCTATTCCAAGCGCGTTCACACTATTTGCTAACTCGCTGGGCGTTATAAAAAAGCACTGGAAAGTGCTGTTCGGCATCGTGCTTATATATGGGATATTAAACCTTATTTTGGTGCGTGGTCTGAGCGATACATCGGGTCTCACTGACCTCAAATCGACGCTGAACCAGGTTGGCGGCCATCCAGGCAAAATCACGACCGGCTTTACACTGTTTACGTACTTGCTCAGTTCGTCAGGCGCCTCGGGCAATAGTAACGCAAGCATTTATCAAACCATCTTGATTATCGTTGTGAGCCTGGCGCTTATTTGGACGCTGCGACAAATCTATGCCAACCAGCCGGTGCGTTTACGCGACGGATACTACCGTGGAATGACGCCGTTGATTCCGTTTTTGCTGGTGCTGATGGTTATTGGCGCGCAGCTTTTGCCGATGCTACTCGGCGGCACTATCTACAACCTCGTGGTCAACAACGGCATCGCTATTTACACCGTTGAACGCCTCGTTATGTTGATACTCTTTTTGGGCCTAGCCGTCCTGTCCATCTATATGGTGTGTTCGTCGATTTTTGCTCTGTACATCGTGACATTGCCCGACATGACGCCCATGCGCGCCCTGCGCTCGGCGCGTCAATTGGTGCAGCACCGACGGTGGACGGTTATACGCAAAATTATCTTTTTGCCCATTGTGCTGATTATTGCAGCGGGCGTTATTATGCTCCCGCTTGTCGTGGTTGCGACATCGGCAGCAGCCTGGATTTTCTTTGTACTAACGATGTTCGGGATGCTGATAATCCATAGTTATATGTACGCGTTATACAGGTCGTTAGTGTGAAGCAACTGAGCAAAACCGAAGCCGCCGAGCGAGTGGCAAAGTTGCGCACGCTCATCAATGATTACCGCTACCACTACCACGTACTTGATGAGTCAATTATGAGCGAAGCTGCGGCTGATTCACTCAAACACGAACTCTCACAATTAGAAGAGCAGTATCCGGAACTCATTACGCCGGATAGTCCCACGCAGCGCGTCGCTGGCAAGCCGCTGCCCGGATTCACGCAGGTGCGCCATAGTCAGCGCATGATCAGCCTCAACGACGTCTTTAATAAAGAAGAAGTCGTAGCTTGGATCGAACGCACCGACAAATTAGCGCCAGGCCGTACGCACGAATTTTTTGTAGACATCAAAATGGATGGTTTTGGCTGTGCGCTGATTTACCAGGACGGCGCGTTTGTGCAGGCCGTGACGCGCGGCGACGGCTTTGTCGGCGAGGATGTGACGAGCAACGTTGCGACCATCGACAGTGTGCCGTTCGAGCTGCGCCATGATAAAAGATACGAACAATTTTTGCGCGGTCGTACCGAAATTCGCGGCGAAATCGTGATGTACAAAAAAGATTTCGAAGCCCTGAATAAAGCGCGTGAAGCAGCAGGCAAGCCGCTGTTTGCCAACCCGCGCAACTTGGCCGCCGGGACCATTCGCCAGCTCGATCCAAAACTGGCCGCCGCCCGGCCATTGCGATTCCGTGCATATGATTTACTCCGCGATAATCCCGACGAAGTGCCGACTAACTCATTTGCCTATGAAGCCGTACGTGCGCTCGGTATTGCCGCCAACAAACAGGCAGCGGTCTTCACAACCGTCGACGAAATCATGAAGTTTGCCGAGGAGTGGGATGAAAAACGCCATCACCTGCCGTTCAACACGGATGGCTTGGTGGTAAAACTGAACGACCGCAAACTATTTGCCGAACTTGGCATCGTCGGCAAAGCGCCACGCGGTGCCGTGGCCTACAAATACGCTGCCGAGGAAGCGACGACGGTAGTTCGCGACATTGTGCTGAGCATTGGCCGCACTGGTGCGGCGACACCCGTGGCTGTATTTGATCCGGTGGTTGTGGCTGGCACGACCGTGCAGCACGCGAGTCTTCATAACGCCGACGAAATTGCCCGCAAAGACATCCGCGTGGGCGACACCGTCGTAATCTTTAAGGCCGGCGATATTATTCCGCAAGTCTCAAAAGTACTTACCGAACTTCGTCCCAAAAAATCACACCCATTCAACATGGAAAAAGAGCTGCACCGGCAATATCCAGAGCTGGAATTTGTGCGCCCGGAGGGCGAAGCGGTGTATCGCGTGAAAGGCGCCACCGGCAAACTGCTGCTCAAGCAAGCGCTTGAACATTTTGCCAGCAAAGCCGCGTTAGACATCGACGGCATGGGCGAAAAGAACGTCGCGGCGCTCGTAGATGCCAAGCTCGTGCATGACCTTGCCGACATTTATACCCTCACCAAAGAGCAAGTGATCGAACTCGACCGCTTTGCCGAAATCTCGGCCACTAATTTGGTGCAGGCGGTGGCCGAACGCCGCTCGCCCGAACTGCCGCGCTTTATTTTTGGCCTGGGCATCCGCCATGTCGGCTCACAAACGGCCATCGACCTGGCGGAACATTTCGGTTCGCTCGAAAAAGTCAGCCTGGCGACCATGGACGAACTGCTGCAAGTTGATGGTATTGGCGACGTCGTTGCCGAGTCGATTTTGGGTTGGTTTGCCGACGACGACAACCAAAAGCTACTCAAGAAATTCACGCAACTAGGGGTCAGGCCGCACTACGAATCGACCGCGCGCGGTCCGCTGCATGGCAAAAGTTTTGTGATCACCGGCACGCTTGAACACCTCAGCCGCGACGACGCTGCCGACCAACTCCGCGCGCTCGGTGCAACCTTTCAAACGTCAGTCGGCAAAGACACCAGCTACCTGGTAGTCGGCAAAAATGTCGGTGCCAGCAAACTGCAAAAAGCAGAAAAACTTGGCACCAAACAGATTTCCGAACAAGACCTACTTCACATGCTAGACTAATTTTTAGGAGGGCACATGATCGACGAACTGAATCAAGCAATCGAGGCGTACCACGCCAAATGGCACGACTTAACGATGGGTCGTAAAGACAAAGCGTTTTTTGAACGCTTAAAACCGATAGCCGTGGCTTGGAAGGTGGAAGATCTATCAGACTTCAATCGGCGAATTACAAGCTTGCGTGATGCATGTGACCAGATCCACTTTGGCTGGCTCGATGAGCGGTGGCTGGCGACACTACACCTCAAGCAGCCAGCCTTACGAGAAAATATAAGCGTTATCAAAATAATGCAGCGTCGCCCGGGTTCGACGGATGCTGTTGGCCTTGACCACGTTGATTTTCTATTGCCAGATGATACTGACGCCATGGCAGTGCTCAATTCGGAGCCGAACCTTACGTGGACCAATGAAACGAGCGGAACCTACTGCAAGTGGTTGTCTTTGTGGTTTGCGAATACCGAAGCTAAACTGCGAACGAAAGGCCTTACCACACCAGATGTCTGCATTCGCGAGCTCGAAGAAATGCGGACGGCAGTCATGAAGGAAGTCTCATGACCGACCTCGTTTTTATTACCGGCAACCAGCAAAAAGCCGACTATTTGGCGAAATGGCTCGGCATGCCGATGAAGCACCAAAAGGTCGACCTCGAGGAATTACAATCGCTTGATTTGCGCGAAGTTGTCGAAGATAAGGCACGCCGGGCGTATGCAGTTGTCCAAAAACCGGTGCTGGTCGAAGATGTGGCGCTCACTTTTACGGCCATGGGTCGACTGCCAGGGACCTTTATAAAATGGTTTTTAGAGGAAATGGGTGATGAAAAACTATGCCGCCTTGCCGATGGACTCGAGCATCGCAGCGCCGAAGCAGCCATAATGTATGCGCTTTACGATGGCGCAGACATGCACCTTTTTGAGGCGCATCAACAGGGGTCAATTGCCCAACATCCACTTGGTACCAACGGCTTTGGCTGGAATTATATCTTTATTCCGGACGGTCAGCCTAAGACGTACGGCGAAATGGACGAAGCAACCTTCAAACAGTGGAGCATCCGCGCCCATGCCATCGAAAAACTGAAAGCGTTTCTAGCGGCCTAATATTCGTCGGACAACGGTGCGCTTTGCTGATATTGCTCGACGAGCACGGGCTATACAACTTTGTATGCGACATGTCAATAAAGCCATATGTTTGACAATCCTGCGATGTAGGTTATGCTTAAAGTAATTCGTGCGCCATAAAAGCGGCGCGTGAAACAAACATTTTTAAAACAAAAAATGAGTTGGGTCCTCGCCGCGGGTGGGCGCGCACGAAAACAGACCGCTTCTTGTAACAGGGGCGGTTTTTGTTGCGGGTTAAGGGAAAGTAGTTTGATATAATAAAGGAAACATTTACGTGCCACCGCGGCAAGAACAAAGAGGGCCGGTATGATCAAATACTTTTATAAAAGCCTGCGCAACGATCAGGTTCGCGAGCTAAAGGATTATCAACGCAGCTGTTGGGTGTATGCCGAAGCACCAACGATGCAAGAGGTGGATTATTTGGTCAAGAAGTTCGACCTGGAACGCGGGCACGTCGAAGATGCACTCGACGAAGATGAAATGCCACGCTTGGAGCGCGAAAACGATCAAAGTTATATATATGTACGATTTGCCGCTCGCGACAGTGACGGCGACCTTATTACGGTGCCACTACTCTTTATATTTGGCCCAGAAATTCTGATTACTGTTTCACTCATGCACATCCCAAGCCTCGATATCTTTCTAAGGGGTAAAATTGATTTCGCTACGACACAGCGCGCCAAGCTCGTTTTGCAAATTTTGCAGCAGATTGGCGAGCACTATGACAATCTCATCAGCAACACGAGCAAACAGATTAAACTGATTCGCTCGCGCTTGCGTGGGCACGAAATCAGCAACCAGGACTTTATTGATTTTGTGATGATCGAAGACGAGCTGAATGAGTTTTTATCGTCATTGCAGCCGACTAACGCCACGTTGCGCCGTTTGCTCCTTGGCCGCTACATGCCGCTGTTCGACGAAGATCAAGATATTGTCGAAGACATTCTGCTCAATAACGAGCAGTCCGTCGAAGCCTGTAACTCGAACCTTAAATCGATCGACAACATCCGCGACGCGTATTCGTCGATCAGCTCGCACAACTTGAACCGTACCATGAAGGTACTGACGGTAGCGACGGTGATTATCGCCCTGCCGAATCTCTTTTATGGTATGTACGGCATGAACGTGCCCCTGCCGTTCCAGCACGAGCCATGGTCGTACTGGCTGATCCTCGGGTTTACCCTCTTTTTGGTGCTGTTTGTGGTGTGGATTGCTCGCCGCAAACGTATTTTTTAACAGAAGCTTGCGCGTTGTACATTTTTGGTGTATAGACTATGCATGGCACAAGAATTTTATCCTTACGACAATATCAACCCCATCACGTATGCGGATTTGCGAGCCGCATCTCAGGACTATTTCCATTCGGATATCCCTGGCGAAAATGCCGGGGTAATATTGGAACAATTACGCGATGATGCAAGCCGCATCTCAGTTTCATTCGAAGAAACTCATGGTATACAAACAGTACGCCCTGTAGAGGGCAATTACATTGACAATCCATTGCCCACCGGAGAAAACGGTGAACCAGCAGACTACGGGCAGATAGCGCGTCACACGATCGAAAATTTGCACCGTGCCTTTCCTTTGGGCATGGTGGCGTTGGAACGAAGCCCTGGCAGTACACTTAGCGCTTATGAGGCGTATGTGAACATCGGCGATCCGGAAGTAACGCTAACACGGGCGGGCAACCTCGCTGACTACATGACGAACGCTGAGGGAAAAAATGGCTTAGAAGATATGCGGTCGCCGGCACACCACGAAGGATTGGTTGTACTGGGGGCTGCAAGTGGCGCTCTTACGGATAGTGAAGCGCAGCAACTCATTATTGCCGCAGAACCGGTTGACCCGCATCCGTTTATTAGTCGCGAGGAGCTGGAAAGAGCAATTCTCAAAGACCCTCGCGGTGAACAAGTGTATCACAAAATCACGGGCGAAATCGGGAGAGCTAACCGAGCAGAAGTATTGCGCCCTGACGTTACTCCAGAAGGCATGCCCGAGGGTGGCTTGCAGTTTGGTGGCCGAATTACAGTGGGTGGGTCACTGGATTACTTCAAATTTGAGACCATTTCGCTCCGTTCGCTCCACGAGCTTGCCAGTTCGCAAGCGGTGCAGGACCACCTTGCCTCTGAGGTTCTTCCTGACATCTTGCGGACCTTCAGCGAATAGCTGTTCCTGCGCGTAAATGTACGAAACGTTTTACATGAGGTTCCTACATGAAAGAATTTGTTCCTAGCGACCCGATAACGCCTTTGACATTACATAACGCCTCGATTGAGGTTTACGGTGCATACGATAAAAGTTGGACGCCGGGCATTAATGCGACGGATATTCTGCTCACGCAGCAACAGGATGCAGGGAAGATTTTTGTAGATCAATATTCGGACACATCGATACAGGAAGTTCGTACCAATAGTGTCGAGCCGCAGCAGTTTCCTTTAGAGGGTACGTACGATGCGGAGGGATTCCATATTGATCGTTATGCTGAAGCGAAGCAGGCGTTAGAAGCGCAACATTTGCCATACCATGTTGATCTCCTGCAGGGATTGCCGCAACGTTATGGCAGCTGGCGCTTTGAAGGCAGAGTTGCTTCGATGGGCGAGGATCTAGCTGACAAAGAACGAATCGCCGACTATCTCACTCACGAAAACCCTTTAGCGGGAGCTGCCGGTATGCGATTGCCCGGTGTGCACGGTGACGCCTATCGGCTACTTGGGGTGGTATCGGATGTAATGGACGTCGACGAGGCGCGAGCGAAAGCCGCAAACAACGATTCAGAAGATTTCGTAACATATGACCAGCTCTATGCAGTTGCGCGCGACATGAGAATTCCAGCGGTGACTTTCAGGAACGTCGCACAGGTTTTGTCGCGGATAAATATACAGCAGATGCGACAGCCCAACATTGTGGCCAATTCTAAGTCAGGCCCAGTGGCATTTGATGGCCAGGTGCTTAGTCGTAGGGAGGATAGGATAGCCTTTGAGGGAGTTTCGCGCGAAGCGCTGGCCGAACTTTCGGAAAGCGTTTTTCGCAAGGGTGCTTCCAGAGAGCTCTTAAAAACGGTGGTTGCCGAATCCGCTCCAAAAGATACTACAACGACGTAGTGCTGCTTGGTATTTTGAGCGTACTCTGGTAAAATACCTCTGTTGTTGATCGCTTGGGGCTGTAGCTCAGTTGGCTAGAGCGCTTCCATGGCATGGAAGAGGTCCAGGGTTCAAGTCCCTGTAGCTCCACCAGTTTTCGCATTTTAAAAGGGCCTCGAAAGAGGCCCTTTTTCTTATTCGGGTTGTTGCAGGAAAGGTTCTACATCCTCAGGGCGTGTTTCAGTTTGCGGACTATCGCCTGCCGCCATCGTACGAAAACGCTCGAGGTCGTATCTGGCTTGCTGCCTTATTCCATCCTCAACTATTCCCAGATATTCTTCACAGGTCGCATCTGCTTCTGCATCAGTGGCGGGCACTTGTGGACGTAAAGAAGCTTCGCTGAAAGTATTGAAAGCAAAGCCGGTGGGTTGTTCGCTTGGTTGTGGTGATTCTATACTCATGCGACTAGTATGTCACGGTTGCAATCAGTGTCAACGCTTATGTATACTTTAACTAAGATAGGTATAAAAGATATATGGTGCGATTGCCACAACCAGGAGGGGATGATGGGACATGGGGGGATATTCTCAATGCATTCCTAGAGACGGCTCATAACGACGACGGCTCGTTAAAAGCCTCGAGCATTTCGAGTGCCGGCGGACAGAGCACTTCGGATAAAGGGCAGCCCAATGGATATGCCGGGCTGGACAGTTCAGGCAAAGTGCCTACGTCGCAATTGCCGACGATAGTTACCTCGGTGAATGGGCGCACCGGCGCCGTTAACCTCTCGGCGGCGGATGTCGGCGCACCAACGCAACTTACGCAACTGACTGATGTAAATGCCAGCGGCCCGAGTGACACCCAGGTCTTGTCCTACAACCAAGCATCAGGCAAATGGATAGCGGCGACCGTTTCTTCTGGCACAGTAAGTGACGCGACCACTAGCTCTAAAGGTATTGTGCAGCTTGCGGGTGACCTGGGCGGTACGGCAGCGCTTCCGACGGTTCCCGCACTTACGAACAAAGAAGACAAAGCCAACAAAGGCGCTGCAAACGGATACGCCGGCCTGAACGGAAGCACCGTTGTGCCAGCCGCGCAACTTGGCTCCGGCACGGCAGACACCACTACGTTCCTTCGCGGAGATAATAGCTGGGTGGCGCCACCAACGGCGCCGGTAACGAGTGTTAATACAAAGACGGGAGTTGTTACGTTGACCGCCAGCGATGTCGGTACGTACAGCGCCAGCCAGATCGATACTATGTTCCGCAGCACGGATGCAGTCATTTTGTACGACACAGGCACGTCATCATATCCGGTGCGCACGACGGCTACCTCGGATACGCAACGACCAGTTCGCTGGCGAGGTCCAACCGCGCCAACGATCGGTGGTTCGTATGCTATTGATGGCCTAGACGTATGGGAACAAACGCCGTAATGCCCTATGCTGACGCAAAATAATCCTCTTTGGTATGCACGGAATGGCGTATGGAAGCGACTTGGCCGAACCGACAAGTCGCCGCCATCGTCGCAACTGATCACGCCCGGCTACTATTTGGGCGGTGGCGCAGACATCAATCCAGATATGACCACTTACAATATAAACCTAAAGGGCCACACGACGTATACGTCATGGGCGCAGGGGATTGATGCATTTCCGCGTACATCGTGGGAGGACACGCTGGGCCGCAATGGCTTTATGATCAATTACGTGTGGGAACCGAAGGTGTACTCGAACTCGCAAGGTTCGCATTACGTTTCACCAAATGCCACGATGGTCAACTGGGGCGCGCAGCAGTTTTATGGATGGACGCAAGTAACAAGTGGTGCACTCGATCCACTCCTGACTGACGTTGCGAATGCGGTCAAAGCATTGCCCTACAATATTAATATCCAGATCTGTTCCGAGCGCGACACCGACCACCAAAGCGGTGGCGCGATCAATGGTACATCGTACACGTGGGCGCAACTGGACGCACTTTCGGTAACGGCTATTAGCTACATCATCAATTTCTTTAAAAATACGATGGGCGTTACGAATGTGACGTTCAGTGGCGGCATAGCTGGCTTTAATCAGGCCGCGTTCGACCGTAGCTATTGCTCGGACGTTGACGTTATTCAGTACAATGCTTATAACCATGGCACGTGGCAGGATGCGTTGCCAGTGTTTAGTAGGACGTATGCATGGCTCACGGACTTACCTGCGGACAGCGAGACCAAGCCGGTGTGGCTAGCAGAATGGGGCTGCATGGCCGATGCGCGCCGCCCGGCGTGGCTGGAATCGGTGCCTGCGGCGGTGGGCAACTTGCCGCGCATTGCGTATATGTCGTATTTTAACTCTGGCTGGGGGCAGATTTTGAGTTCGGATACTACCTCTATGCAAGCTCTCGCCACCTGCTACAATGATCGAATCTTTGGAGGAACCGGCTAATGGCAGTTCTGAGACAAAATACGGCCGAAGGCGGCACCAATGGGACCGCGGTTACTACTGCCAACTCTGGCGGCACATCCGGTGATGCCTGGACCGACGTAAAAAACACCTGGACGTTTTCGAACGCGCAGGCGGCCAGCGGAACGCTGTCGTATCAATGTTCGCAGGTTGCGGGAACGGGCGCATCTATTATGTGGGACTTTTCGTCTGCACCGCTCACGACGCACTACGGTCGGCTGTATCTGTATATGACCGCTTTTGCGACGCAAAGCCACCCGATTTTTAAAGGGCTTACAGCCGGTTTTACCAGCGATTCCTGGCGCGTGGATCTTACGGCATCCGGGCAGGTGCGCATTCGTGACGGCGCCGGCACTGCTTTGGCGACCTCGACACAAACGATTACCACAGGTGCGTGGTGGCGCTTTGAGTGGAAAGTGGTTTGTAGCAGCGGAACCGGCACCACGGATGGGCAGATCACTGTAAATGTGTACAGTGGTAATTCTACAACCGTCTCCTTCTCAGTATCGTCGACAAGCGCCAACACCGAAACGACGAGCATGTCATATTTTCAGGCCGGACCGGCGCTTTCGTCTCCGACTGTGCCCACGATGTATTACGATGAGTTGGTTATCGATAACGCAAGCTTTCCAGGCCCCGTCGGGGGCGGTGTAAACCAGCCGCCGACGGCAAACGCCGGCCCAGACGCCAGTGCTGAGCCCGGCACAACATACACGTTGCAAGGCTCCGGCACGGACACTGACGGCACGATTACCGGCTATAGCTGGCGGCAGGTTAGCGGCACTTCCGTGACACTCTCACCGTCGTCATCGGTTGCCCAGCCGAGCTTTACGGTGCCAGCGCTGCAAGGCGGCGATGCATTGGTGTTTGGGTTGATCGTGACCGACAATCAAGGCGCGCAATCACCGGAAGACCAAGTGACTATTACGGCGTTGCCAGCCACGCTGTTTTTTGCCCGTGGCGGCGTGTGGGTGCCGCAGCCGTAACATTTTACAGGGGTATTTCCTGAGAAAACGGCTCCTTAGGACGGTCGCGCTTTACGACGGAAATATGCCTTGCGACCTACCGGATAGGGTATGATTACTGTATGAACGATTCCAACCAACAAACCATCCAAGCATATGAAGATCACGTACAAGATTACATTAATGGCACGGTCCAGGATATGGGCGACGGCACTGTTAAGGATTGGATTGACGAATTTTTAACTGATTTGCCCAAAACTGCCCGCATTCTTGAGCTCGGTAGTGCTTTTGGCCGTGACGCAACCTATGTGCAAAGCATCGGCTATACGGTTGAATGTACTGATGCCACACAGGCTTTTGTTGACCTTCTCAACCAAAAAGGCTTCAATGCCCGCAAACTCAATGCGATAACCGATGATTTGGGCGGTCCCTACGATCTTGTTTTTGCCAATGCCGTGCTAGTTCACTTTACGCGCGATGAAACGAAACAGGTATTGCGCAAAGTATTTGATGCTTTAAGCGAGCACGGTACGTTTGCCTTTACGGTCAAGCAGGGCGCGGGCGAAAAATGGACGGACGCAGCCGAAGACAAGCTTGGCGTCTCTCGTTATTTTTGCTATTGGACAGAAGATCAGATACGTCAGGTTGTACAGGGGACAGGTTTCTCGGAAGTCAAAGCCAGCGGCGACCAACCGACGTCGCGCGCGACATGGGTGCAGGTTATTGCGAGAAAGTAGCAACCTACGAAGGCGAGAATGAGAACACTATCTACACTCGTGAGCTGGATGGGGAGACGGGGTTCCCTGAGCTAGTCGTGAAGAAAAATGCTAATCTCTAACGGCGTGTCGATATTTCGCAATCAGCGGTGCAAGATCAGGCGCGCCAAACTTCTCGGCTAATTGCGCAAACTTCTCACTCTTGTCCTGCCCGAACTTGGCAACCGTCTGTTTGTAGTGCTCAAAGGTATTAAAGTTGGGCGGCGTATTTTTGGAATGGAATTTGTCGGCATACATCACGAGTTCTTCCTCGATTGTTTCAGCCTGGTAATCTTGGAGCGGTAACGGTAGCCCTTGCTTTATAATGTCCTGCCTAGTTAGGCCCATGCCCGTGTGGTGTGAGCCAAACCGCCAAATGACTTCTGAAAAGCCCTCCTTTTTCAGGATTGCTTCGCCACGGATACCGTGTGTAATGTAAGGCAGGCCTTCACGCTCTCTACCATCTGTATCGAGTAGCTCATAGACACCGATGTCATGAAGCATACAGCCGACCCTGACTAGTTCGGCATCCACGGCAAGCTGCTTCCGCTCAATGCACTGTTGGGCGATCTCACTCACAATCTTGCAGTGGGTAAATACGAGGTTAAATCCAGCATCTGACGGTGCATATTTGTGATGAAGAGCTTCAATTTGTTCTAGGGTGGGCAGGTTCATGAAGCCCATTATACAAGTTTGATTCGTTTTTTTGCGATATAACTAGACCATGAAAGACTGGAGTATAACTTGAAAGCTTATAATTTTATGTGATAAATATCGTATGTGTACTACCCTAGTACCTCTATAGTGACAGGTAGTGGAAGAGACAGCAATAATATTGTTTCTTCGCTTGAGGAGGGATTGCTTATGAAACAATTTGCATATACGAGCGAAGGGAGTCAATCGTCGGGACCTCCGGTATATAGCACGCTAGGCGAACCTCTTATTTCTGAGCAAGCTCCTCTTGGCTCCATCGATGAAGAAACGTCATTGCAGGTGCGTTCGCATCGTAGTAGAGCATTGCTAAGAGCTGGTACGGCGATGACCGGCTTGGCGCTTGGCGGCGTTCTCGTGGCTGGGGCTGGATGCGCTAGTCATCCCACGGGCAAGGGTACATTTGAGCCCGGGATCTCAGCATCACCGTCGCCCAAACCGCCAACTGTTGCCGGTACCTCTACACCGGAAGGTTCCACACAAGGCCAGCTGCAGCAGCCCGAGGTATACGCCTACCGCGGCCAGCCCGTTTGCGACATGGTTAACCCGGGTACGTTTGCTCGTACATTCAATACCGATGTAAATGATATCAGTAGCTGTGACCCTGACTCCCCCTGGTCGGCGGCCGAGCATGGTGTTATCAGCAGCGGTACGTGGGTCCAGAAATCGACCGGTCTTAAATACGAAGTGATTGTGACACATGATATCGTAGATGGGCATAGCCAGTTTGATGATAAGACTGCAAATGTGAATGCAGTAGAACTATACAATGTTGCTGTAGGTAACGCTCCGGAGCTGACAGGTTTTTGGGATCAACACACCAACACAGGCGCGATCCGTTCCCAGACTGCAAACGAGGGCATGCTCGATATATGGTATGTATTCGACAATTCGGCTGCCAATGGCGGCGGCGTGGCACCACTTACTGATCCGGCCTTAGCCAGCAAGATTATAGGATATGATTTCTCTGGGCAGCTTATTCCTGAAGTGTTTGAGGCACAGAACCTTCACGACTAATGTAACTTCTGATATGCTCTAGTCAGGCGAGGGGTATTAGCTCAGTCTGGCTAGAGCGCGACATTCGCATTGTCGAGGTCGAGGGTTCGAGTCCCTCATACTCCACCAATTTTTTATGACAACGACATGGGATGGCCTCGAAGCTGCTGATGAACCGCCATTTGGCGCGCAAATTATTGTGTATCGCGGCGAGGGCAAATTACTGGAAATATTACTGTTACACCGGGCGCACCATGGCCCGGATTTTGAAGGTGACTGGGCGTGGACGCCACCCTCAGGGTGCCGTTTTCCTGGTGAAGCGATCGCTGCCTGTGCCGAGCGCGAACTGCAAGAAGAAGCGGGGCTACGCCTACCCATGGAGCAAACTGATTTCGGCTCTGCCGAGTGGCCGCTGTATATGGCAGCGATGGATGACCGTAAAACAGTTTATTTGATTGATCCGGAGCATGACAAATATGCCTGGATGCCTGCCAGCCAGGCCATCGAGCGCTGTGAGCCGGCTATTGTAAAAGAGCCGTTGCGGCGCGCTGTGCAACTGCTTCGTAAACGTTCGCTGCAGAAATAACGCCAACTCACTCAAGCGATGGTACAATACCTTACATGCACATGACCTCACTTTCTCGTCGCGATAAAGCGACATTTTCTATGTTTGTGATTGGAGCGGTAATCTTGCTGCTTACCGCTTGGTTGTGGTGGGGCAAGGTATCGGTTGACCCGCACCGGGTGTGGAACGATATGGTACGACAGAGTATAAGCACACAGGGTGTAACGATGCATGCCACTCAAACGAGCAACGGACAAACAGTTGACCAATATGAGCAATTTCAGCTCGGTGCTGGCGCTAATCTTTCGCATGGCATCACCACACTCAAGCAAGGAACTACCACTGTTCATACCGAAACTATCGGCACTACCTCCACCGACTATTCGCGCTACACTGGCATTCAGACGAGCCAAAAAGGCAGCAACGGCAAAGCGCTCGATTTTTCGAAGGTACTCAATGTGTGGTCGCAGGCGCCTGCCGGCAAGAGCAATCAGGCAGCGTATCTGAGCCAAGCTGTGTTGGGCGTAAGCTTACCACTTGGCAGTATTCCGGTGCCGATTGGAAACGTCGGCGCGTCGCAACGTTCTGACCTGCTCCAAGAAATTACGAACGATCAAGTGTACGACGTTAATTACAGCTCGGTTAAAAAGCAACGCCAAAACGGCCGATTGGTGTATGTATATTCGGTAAAGCTACAACCCGTAACGTACGTTCGCCTTATGCAGAATTTTGCCAAAGCGGTTGGGTTGCATGATCTTGATGCTATCGATCCGAACTCGTATAGCGGATCGCAGCCATTTACGGTGAGCGTCACCGTTGATGCGCACGCCAAGCAGATTGTAAATGTGACCTACCAGGGCGCACATTACCAAGAGACGTACAGTAGTTATGACGTGCCTGTGACTACACCGGTACCTGCGGGTGCCATTAGCAGCGATGAGCTTCAGAAGCGCCTCGGTGCGCTATAGGTAGCCGAACGCAATCCGCTTGTGTATAATTAGAGCTAATCGTGTAAACTAACCAGGAAACGCTCAATGGATCCACAAAAAACTCCTCCCGCTTCGCCTGAAGCAGATGATACCAATGCAGGTACCGAGGTGCCATCAACGCCAGAGTCGGTAACCCCACCAACACCTGAGCCTGTAGACCAACCGCCAGCAGAAGAGCAGGCGCCACTGTCGGATAGTGAAGCGCCAACCGCAAACGAATCAGAACCGGCTGCCGAGCAACCTGAACCAGAAGAGCAGCCCGAACAACCTTGGACGAGTCCTGTAAGCGAGCCTCCTGAAGGGGCAGAGACAACTCCGCCGACAGAAGAACAAGCCGCGAATCTTATTAACGATGCGAATCAAACCCCGAACGAGCCTGGCCCGGCCTCCGGATCAGTCTTTTCACCGCAACTATCATTCGGCGGGGATTCATCGAAGAAGCCTAATAGCGCTGCACAGCCAGCTAAAACGCCAACGCCGCCAGTCGTGCCGAGCACACCTTCATCTGAGCCGCTTCTTCCTGCCACCACTGCCGGTCACCGGGGCAAAAAATGGCTTAAACCGCTTATTATCATAGCTGTTATCGTCGTGCTGCTCGCTGCTGCGGTTGCGTACGCTGCCTACTATATTCCGAATCGTCCTGCAATGATCGTGGCGCGCTCGCTTGGCAATTTCGTGTCAGGCGCGCAAAGCACCACGGCATTTAGTGGTGGCGTTGCAAGCATCACGCAGCCTGCGAATAACGCAAGCGCTACGTTCTCGGGTGGCATCAATACCGCATCTGGTGCTTTTACTATACAAAGCGACTTCGCGGTCCAAGGCACAAAGGGCAGCATAGAAGTGCGAAATGTAGACGCTACCCATGCGTACTTCAAAGGCACGAACCTGAACGTACTCGGCACCGCACTGGATGAGGCAAACAAGAACGGTTCAACGCTGGGCGCTCAAGCACTCAAGAATGCGAGCAATAATCAGTGGTATAGCATAACGCAGGCGAGCCTAAAAACGCTTGTGGGCAGCGGGGCGATTCTTGTGGCGCCTCCACATTTGAGCGGCAGCGATTATCGCAAAGTCGAGATTGCCTACCTCAAGCACCAATTCATAACGGTGCCTAAAGTGTATGCGGATGAAACGGTTACGGCGCTTCCAAGCCATCGATATCAGGTGGCCATCGACAAAACCAAATTGCATGACTTTTTGACCGCAATCCAAGGTGCTCACTTGGCAAGCCTGCCGGTTACCTCGGACGAAATCGCGCAGTTTGACAAGGTTGATTTTTCGCACTACACCACGCAAATTTGGATTACTAAGAACACCAACTACATCGATCAGATTTCCGTCACTACGCCGACTCGCCAGGCCATGGCGGTCGTAACAGGCTTTGGCCAGCCGCTTACCGTAAGCAAGCCGAGCGGTAGCATTAAAACGGATACGAATCTGTTGAGCGATTTCCTCAATGCACTGAGCGGAAACAGCGGCGCGCTCTAACAGTCGCGGTATAATACAACCATGCATGTTATTGTTGACTCGCTTCTTACGCAGTATGAAACCACGGGTGCTGGGAAAACGATAGTTCTCTTGCATGGGTGGGGTGATCGCGCTGCCGGCATGCGCGCGCTGCAGGCGCATCTGGCTAAAAAGTACCGTGTTATCGCCGTTGATCTACCAGGATTTGGCGGCACGCAAGCACCGCCGGCCGTATGGGGTCTGGATGACTATGCACAGTTTGTCGCTCATTTTTTGACAAAGATACATGCTACGCCGACAGTCATCGTGGGCCATTCCAATGGCGGAGCAATTGCCATTCGCGGTGTAGCTCTTCGCTGGCTCACCGCCGATAAACTCATCCTACTCGCAAGCGCAGGAGTGCGCGGCGTGCAAAAGGGTCGCCTCGGCATCGTAAAGGCCATTACGAAGGTAGGCAAAATCGCCACTAAACCATTGCCTCAAACGATGCAGCACCGCTTGCGAGCAAAAGTCTACCAGGCGGCCGGTTCTGATATGCTCGTTGTTGAACATTTGCAAGAAACGTTCAAGCGCGTCGTGAGCGAAGATGTACGCGCTGATGCGGCAAAGGTATCCGTGCCGACGTTGCTTATATATGGAGAGCAAGATACGCAAACACCGCCTGCCTACGGTGAGTTGCTCCATCAGGCCATCGATGGGTCAACGTTCGAGCTTATTGGCGATGCCGGTCACTTTGTACATCTTGATCAACCAACGCGCGTGTATAACGCAATCGAGGAGTTTATCGCCTAATGCGTGGACTATTGAGTCTTTTTTCGCCACGATATCCCACGGCACTTGTATATATGTTGCAGAGTACTGAATACCGCGTGGGACCATATTTGACATGGTATTGGCAGACGACAAACTTTGCCAAGGTTACGTACCGCCGCACATTGCAGCGCACAAAGGCTGCACGGCTGCTACTTTTG
This sequence comes from Saccharimonadales bacterium (SeqCode), assembly GCA_036263915.1. Taxonomy (GTDB): domain Bacteria; phylum Patescibacteriota; class Saccharimonadia; order Saccharimonadales; family UBA4665; genus DATASD01. Next base: position 22,272 of record DATASD010000015.1, read on the forward strand.
AGCCTGTGGCTTGGCATTGCGCTTGAATTGAGCACAGCGATTGTGCTGATTGCGTGGTGGCATTGGCACGGTTTGGCGGGCGGCTTGGCATTTGGGCTGGCGTTGCTCATTGGCTACCCAGTTGTTTGGGCGCATTTGGTGGTGGTGCCGCTCTTTTTGGGTCGGATATTGGTAACGGGTCCAGCGGAACGACGGCACATTAGGCGTGCCGCCAAGATTTTTCAGAATCATCCTGGTGCGCGAATCGCTATTGCGGGGAGTTATGGCAAAACGAGCATGAAAGAACTGCTTTCGACAGTGCTGGGTGAAGGAAAAAAAGTCGCCGCCACGCCAGCCAACAAAAACGTGGCGATCTCGCACGCTGCTTTTGCCCGCACGCTTACTGGCGACGAAGAGATACTTTTGATTGAATTTGGTGAAGGCGCCCCGGGCGACGTCGCGTATTTTACCCAAATCACGCACCCGACACACGCCGTGATAACCGGCATTGCGCCAGCGCATCTGGACCGCTACAAAACGCTTGACGCGGCCGCAAAAGATATCTTTTCGGTTGCGCATGCCGTCCATGGCGACACCGTGTATGTGAATGGCGATGCCGCCCAGGCCGCACCGTACATCAAAAAACGCTATCAGGTGTATACCGCCAAAGGAGCGCTTGGCTGGCAGGTACACGACGTACGGTTGAGTATTGATGGCACGCGTTTTACGCTCAAAAAGGGCAAGCATCGCTTGGAACTACGCAGCGGTTTGCTCGGGCGGCACCAACTCGGCCCGCTTGCGTTTGCGGCAGCGCTGGCTCATGAGTTCGGGCTCAGCGACGAGCAAATTCAAGCCGGCATTGCGCAAACCGCACCATTCGAACACCGCATGCAGCCAACGTTCATGGCCGGTGCATGGGTTATCGACGACACGTATAACGGAAATCTGGAAGGTATCCGAGCCGGCACGGCATTGCTTGCCGAGTTGCCTGCCAAACGCAAAATATATATCACGCCAGGGTTGGTTGACCAAGGATCAGAAACACAGGCCGTGCACGAGGAGATGGGTCGGCTGATTGCTGCTGCCAAGCCTGATATCGTAGTGCTTATGAAGCATTCGGTTACGAAATCTATTGAAGCAGGACTTGCAGCCGGGCATTACGAAGGTGAGCTACTCGTGGAGTCGGATCCGCTGTCATTTTATACCAATCTACCGTTGTTTGTGGCAGCGGGCGACCTTGTGGTCATGCAAAATGACTGGACTGATAACTACGCATAAAGGAGTATACTAACAACATGAAACGTCCCACCGTTGCGGTTATTTTTGGCTCTCGTTCCACCGAGCATGACATTTCTATTTTGACCGCGCTGGCGTCAGTTATTAAGCCGCTCGAATTATCTCAAAAATACGACGTGGTACCTGTGTATATTACCAAGGATGGTCGGTGGTACTGCGATCCGAAGTTAACAGACTTGCGCCTATATACCGAGGGTAAGCTCGATGCCTTTTTGGCTAAGCAATCACCCGTGTCATTGCTATTCCACGATGGGCTGACGCTCGTAAAAAATGGCGGGTTTCGCCCGCAACAGATCAAGATAGACGCGGTATTTCCGGCAACTCATGGTACGCACGGCGAAGATGGCGAGCTCATGGGCGTCCTTGAAATGGCGAACGTTCCCTACGTCGGATGCGACGTTTCATCGAGCGTTATCTCGATGGATAAAGTGCTGGCCAAGCAGGTAGCGATGGCAAACGGGCTTGAAACGCCGAAGTTTTTTGCCTTTACGAAACCGGTGTTCGAGGCTGATTCTGAGGGTTGGACCAAAAGAATTAATGCCGGTTTACGATACCCAGTGTTTGTGAAACCGGCCCACTTGGGTTCGAGTATTGGTATTTCGCGCGTAACAGACAAGCAAGACCTTCAGAATGCGATCGAAGTCGCGTTGCATTACGACGATAAAGCGCTGGTGGAAGAAGGCGTAGAAAATTTGATCGAAGTGACCTTACCGATTACTGGCAACGAGGTACCGGTGCCAGCATTGCTCGAACAGCCGCTGCTAAAAAGTGAGGATTTTTTTGACTTTGATACAAAATACATGCAAGGCGGCAAAAAAGGCAAGGGCAGCGGCAAAACCGGCAAACAAGGCGCGCAGGGTTACAGCCGCATACCGGCCGATCTACCCGAGCCACTGTACAAAAAAGCCGAAGATCTTGGCCTGGCTATTTATAAAGCATTTGGTTGCGGGGGAATCGCACGCGTTGACATGTTGATCGACAAAAAAACAAAGCGCGTGTATTTCAACGAGGTCAATCCGTTGCCAGGCAGCTTATATGCGCATAACTGGCGCCAGGCCGGTATCTCTAATGTTGATCTCGTGACACGCCTGATTCAGTACGCGCAGGATCGCCATGCGGCTAAAGAACGTCTGAGTGTTGCATTCGAGACGAGTTTTTTGCAACAATTCTAACCACCGTACATCCAGGACCCGTACCATCCAGGAAAGCTTTACGGTATGATGGTATGCAGATGCGTAAGCGGCGGACCCTCAAACCTCAGATTATTGTACTTATCGCAGCCATCATGTTCGGTGGCTTTGCAGTAACATTACGTCCTAGCCCTCCGGTGGGCACAAACACGGCAATGCTGCATCAACTGTCGCAGCCAATTCACCCGCCAACGCCGCCGGCTCCGCCAATAGACTGCACTCGCACTCCTTGCGTTGCATTAACATTTGACGACGGGCCAAACCCTATCACCACACCTCAGATTCTTGATATCCTCGAAAAGCAGCAAGTGCATGCCAGCTTTTTTGTTGTTGGCATGCGCGCAGCGACCATGCCGCATCTATTGCAACGCATGTATCATGATGGCGACGAAATTGGCAATCATAGTTGGAATCACCCCGATCTTACCACGATATCGCCCGAGCAGATACAAGCACAGGTTGCTCAAACACAAATGGCTGTTATGGCGGCCGGCGTGCCTGCGCCCAGCTTGTTTCGGCCGCCATATGGTTCGCTTAATGCCGAAGTACGCAGCAATATTCCAATGACAATCGCCATGTGGAACATTGATCCGCTCGACTGGAACACCAAAGACCCGAATGCGATCGTGGCGAACGTTGCTCATGGCGCAAAACCGGGCGGCATTATCGACATGCACGATATTTATCCCCAAACTGTTGCTGCCTTGCCGGGCGTTTTGCAAGACCTCAAAAGCCGCTACCAATTAGTTACCATGAGTCAACTTCTCAATCTTGCCCCTGGCCAGCGCGGCGAATACTTCGGCCGCTAGTCAAATTATTTTGACGCAAAACCTTTGCACTGTGGCGGTTCGCATTGCCGGGTACAGTGCAGATATGAAACACAATGAATATAACCCGAGTGACCTTCTAGAAACACTTATGCAACCGCGGCCCGAAGTAGTTTCGGTATCCGGCGGTCCAGCTGGCGGTAAAACGATGACCATGCGAGAGCTGGATGCGATTGCGCCGACCAGCGATCGGCCGATCCGTACGGTCCCGGAAGTGCCGACGATGTGGATGGAAGAGCATGGCATAAGTCTCGGGGCATTGGCCCAGACCGATCGTGATGCATATCTGGATGCCCAAGTTGAGATTTTGCAGCGCAAGATTGCGTACAAAGAACAGCACCTTGAGGAGCTCGCGGGCACTGATGGTTTAATAGCAACTGATCGTGGCACTGGTGATGATGGCGCGTATATGACGCATGATGAATTAATCCAAGTAGCGCATCGCGTGGGCACTACACCACAGGGGTTGGTGCACGACAATGCCGACAAAGTTGTATTTTTGCGCAGCCTTGCCGTCACCTACCCAGACGTGTACGAACGGGAGTGTGGCAACAACGGCACGCGGTATGAAAATGTGGATGAGGCGCGTAGTACCGACGAGCGGACGTTGCGGCAATGGCGACACCACCCTGAGCTGCATATAGTCGATGGCGCGGAGATACCGCGAAAGCTCAGCGATGCACTTGGTTTTATTTTGTCGAATGAAACGGAAATCGAAGAGCGATGGGAGGTGACACCCGAAGCAGCAGCGGATTTTGTCGAACGTGCACGCGAATCAGGTGATCACCTTAACACACTTCGCTTCCGTCAAACGTATCATCAACTCGATGGTGTGGACTATCGGCTGCGGCATGGTCTTGGTCGCGATGGGTACGACTTTTATCACTTTGCCATAAAAGAACCGACTGAGCATGGCAACGTTGAGGTGTCTCGCCGGCTGACCGCAGATGAGTATCACGCCCTTTTATCCGGTGAGCAAGAAGGAGCGCTTCAAAAAGTGCGCCACGTGGTCCTCGACGGATCTCAGATTTGGCATTGCGATAGCGTTTGGGACGCTCAGCAAAACAAAGAGCGCTGGTTTTTTGAGGCTGAAGCGCCATCGGTAGAGGCTCTCGCGGACGTATCGTTGCCGCTCCCGCTGGATATGTATCACAGTGATTACAACACGCGTACATTTGCTTGCAACAATGGTACAATGATGTCATGACATTTCGAGAGCCGGAGCACCACATCCAAAAGGAAATCGTGCGCCGGCTCATGTACGCAGTAAGCTTGCGTTTTTCGGAGCTGAAGCCAGACGGCCTTGAATCCAATATTTTTATGTATCACCTAAAGCAGCTTATGGCTGCTGGCGCGGTCGAAAAAAGTGATGGTGCATATCGGCTGACCACCGAAGGACTGCGTTACGTTGATCGGTTTAGTGCCAGTCGTGGCCGGTTGCGTGAACAGCCAAAGATAATTTCGCTGCTACGGATGCAGGATGCCGAAGGTAGCTCGTTATTGTGGCGCCGCGCCAAGCAGCCGTTTATCGACCGAGTTGATGCAGTGCAAGGTAAACTCCACGTGGGTGAATCGCTCCTCGAGGCCGCTACGCGTGAGCTTGCCGAAAAAACCGGTCTGCAGGATGTGCCACTCGCGTACCGGGGAGGCGTACTGATCACTTACAAGCAGAACGATGTGCTTTTAAGCCAAGTGCTCGCCCACATTTACGAGGGCGCGGCTATAGCGCCACAACCGGAGCTCACTACCGAAGCATCGGGCCGTGCATTTTGGGGCGATCCCGATGCCGAATCTGACCTCATGCCGGCCTACTCGTACATCACGAAGCTTTTGCAAACGCACGAATATCCCTTTCTCGAAGAAGCCACGTTTGCGCTCTAACTTCGCTTAAAAGACATGCCTGTGCTACAATACCAAGAAGTTATGAAGCGTTACACTTTGCTCATCCGCCGACTCCTCGCCCGCTAGGGCAGTTATTTTCTTTTACCATCCTACAAAACTGAACGTTTGAGACGAGAGAGGTCTAGCAATGAAGCGATACAACCCAAAAGATATCGAGCCGAAGTGGCAGGCAAAATGGGCAGCCGACAAAATCTATGAGGCCAATAATAATTCCGATAAGCCCAAAAAGTATATTTTAGAATATTTTCCATACCCCAGCGGCGCAGCAATGCACGTCGGGCACGTGCGCAACTATGCCATTGGCGACGCGATGAGCCGATTTGCGCGTATGCGTGGCTACAACGTGATGCACCCCATGGGTTGGGACGCTTTTGGCTTGCCAGCCGAAAATTATGCCATCAAAACCGGTATCAGCCCGCAAGAAGCGATCAAACAAAACACGGGCAAGTTCAAGCAACAGCTTACTCAGATGGGTTTAGGGTACGATTGGTCGCGCGAATTCGCGAGCTCTGATCCTGAGTATTACCGCTGGACGCAGTGGTTCTTTCTGCTGCTGCACAAGCGTGGACTGGCATACCGCCAAGAAAGTTTACAGTGGTGGTGTCCGGTAGACAAAACCGTGCTGGCGAACGAACAAGTCGAAGCCGGCCGTTGTTGGCGTTGCGGCTCCGAGGTGGAAAAAAAGGCGCTCAAACAATGGTTTTTTAAGATCACTGATTATGCCGATCGCCTTGAAAAAGATCTGGATGATGTCAACTGGAGCGACTCCATCAAGAGCATGCAGCGCAATTGGATTGGCCGTTCGAAGGGTGCCGAAATCGAATTTGCTATCGATGGCTCGGACAAAAAATTGCAGATTTTTACGACGCGCCCCGACACATTGTACGGTGCAACCTTCATGGTAATTGCCCCCGAGCATCCATTGGTAGCAGAAATAACTGCGCCAGAACATCGTCAGCAAGTTGAAAATTATCAACAAAAGGCGCGCAACAAATCTGATATTGAGCGCCAAGAAACGAACCGCGAAAAAACCGGCGTCTTTACTGGTGCACATGTCATCAACCCGGTAAATGGCGAAAAGATTCCAGTCTGGATCGCTGATTATGTATTGATAGGCTATGGCACTGGCGCGATCATGGCCGTGCCCGCGCACGACGAACGCGACTTTGCTTTTGCACAGAAATTTAATCTACCGATCAAAGAAGTTGTTGCGCCGGAATTCGGCGAACGCCGCGATAACGAGCAGTGGGCCGATGGCTCAACCTGCATCGTATACGACGAAACAACCGATACATTCCTGGGCTTGGACTGGGGCAGTTGGACCGGCTTGGTTGGCGGCGGCATCAACGACGGCGAAACCTACGAGCAATGCGCCAAGCGCGAACTTGCCGAAGAAGCTGGCGTCACCGCAACAATCGCGTTTGATCGCCTGGGCGAGCCGGTGTTCGCACATTATCAACACCCGGTCAAGAAACTCAATCGCGTGGCTAAAACAGAAGCGTTCATTGCCGTAGTGAATGATCGCCAGGGTGAGCACCCGCAGCGCGAGCCGCACGAAACGTTCGAAAACGTTTGGCTGTCCATTGACGAACTAACCGAACGGCTGCAAAACCGCGAAGGCACCGCTCATTGGCTGGAAATCTTGCACCGTGCCCGTAACTATGTCGAAGCGCGCAAAACCGGCAAGCAATATGACGCCACAGAGTTTCGCGCCGGCGAAGGCATCATCATTAACTCTGGCGACTATGACAATCTGTCGGCGAGCGAAGCTCGCGACAAAGTGGTCGCCGACCTCGAAAAACAGGGCATTGGCAAAGAACACATCAACTACAAGATGCGCGATTGGCTCATCAGCCGACAGCGCTACTGGGGTGCACCGATCCCGATGATTCACTGCGAGAAATGTGGCACGCAGCCGGTTCCCGAAGATCAGTTGCCGGTTGTATTGCCCGAAATGAAGAGTTTCGAGCCGTCCGGCGATGGCCGCAGTCCGTTGGCCCGCGTGCCGGAGTTTGTAAACACAACATGCCCGAAATGTGGCGGCGATGCAGAACGCGAGACCGACACCATGGATGGTTTTGCCTGTAGCAGTTGGTACTTCTTGCGTTTTGCTGATCCGCACAACAATGAAAAGCCATATGCCGACGCGCCAGTTAAATATTGGCTGCCGGTTGATGATTACATCGGTGGTGCCGAGCACGCGGTGATGCATTTGCTCTATGCCCGCATGTGGACCAAAGTGATGCAAGACGAAGGTCTGATCGATTTTAGCGAGCCATTTACGACACTTCGCAACCAAGGCATGATCCTGGCACCCGACGGCCAAAAAATGAGTAAATCCAAGGGCAACACCATTCAGCCCGACGAACTCATCGCCCAGGGCTACGGCGCTGATGCCATTCGCATCATGGAGCTATTCATCGGTCCATGGAATCAATCAGTCAACTGGAGCGTCGAAGGCATGGGCGGCTCATTTAGGTTTTTGCAGCGCATCTGGACTCTCGTGCAGGAATTCGCTGAGCACAAAGCTGCCGACAACACAGCCGATGCTAAACAGCTCAAGCAAATCATGCACCGCACGATAAAAAAGGTCAGCCAAGACATCGAAACCATGGGCTTCAACACCGCAGTTGCTGCCATGATGGAAGCCGTGAACGATTTGTATAAAGCGAAACTGCAAATTCCGTACGACAAAGCGAGCGATGCGTGGCAATGGACGCTCGAAACGCTGTTGCAATTGCTCGCGCCGTTTGCGCCGCATATTGCCGAAGAGCTGTGGGAACAATTGGGCCACGACACCTCAATTCACCTCAGCGAATGGCCCGTGCACGACGAACAGTATCTGGTGAGCGACACCATGACCATCGTGGTACAAGTAAACGGCAAGGTGCGTGCTCAATTGCAGGTCGCTGCCGACACAGCAAAAGAGCAGATTTTAGAAGCCGCGCAGCACGACGAAAAAGTGCAAGCGCAGCTAGCTGGCAAAGAAATCAAAAAGAGTATTTACGTGCCGAATAAGCTCGTTAGTTTTGTGGTTTCGTAGCAGCTGCAGCGAGTTCTGATTGCTGCAAATCCTTGAGGTGGTCGAGCGGTGCACCCTCAACCCAGGTGTCGCTGACGACCACCGTCGCCTTGTCGGCATTCGGGACGTTTACACATCCCTCGGCACCAGGTACGCCCTTAAACTCTTCAGCCGGGAAAATGTACCATTCGCCGTCTTTGGTCGAGGTAAAGCTTGGCATTTTATCATCAGCGCCAAGCGCAAGTTCGCCACATTTCTTAGTGAATGGGGCATTTGGCCATAATTTGGCGTCTTTTTTGAGGTCAACGGCCTTGCCGCTGTAGCGCACAGTATCCGCGGTGGCTTTTGGGTTGGACGCGACACTTGCCTGGGCAGCGGTCGCATTTTGATTATGCGACGGTGCACCGTAACCATCGTACAGCACAATAGCAGCCATGCCACATGCGCCAGCGAGCGTCAAGCCTCTCCAGTGACGCAATACAAACGAGGGTTTTTCGTTATCCATGACACCATAATAGCGCACCTGTCAATAATATGCACTCACTTTATTGTGTCACATCTGTAATAGTGGTAATATGAGGGGCATTATGCAAGAGGCAAGTCAACCGCATCCGGAGTGGGGTGAAGGCCATCCACCTTCCTTCACGGAGGCCCCTTCAGACCTCCTCTTTGGCTGGCAACCAGAAAAAATTCGAGAACCAGGCCCAAACAATGAACACGGCAACACCTTGGCCGTGGTCGCAGAAACGTACACACCTATCGAGGCGCCTCAGGAAGAACCGCTCACGAACTTTGACCTTACACAGTTTGACGATTATACGCCTGACCCAAGTGAACGGCCTGTCGTTGATGCCATCAACCACACGATCTTCAAAGGTGCAGCCGAAAAATATCCAGACTTTGTATTTTCTTCGGGGCGTAGGATAGATCTTGACCAACGACTTAGCTCTGGTCAATACGTTAAAGTACGCGCCATAGCGTCTGGAGAACTGCATATACTCGCAACCGCAGAAGACCCAGAAGACTCAACGCAGTACTTTTATTTTAAGAAAGACGATGCATGGCATCGAGGAGAGCCCGTGGCGGCCATGGCGGATGACCTCCCAAAGGATGGCGAAGTGCCAACGAAAATACACGAATTTCTTGTGCGTGAGCACCGCGAACTACACCGGACGGCAGTCGAGGAAATCTCCAAAGAAGTAGGCATAGCCGAGATGAGTCACGTCGCGCGCCTGGTTGCCAATGCTGAGCCAGAGTCCGTGGGTATGTTCCAGATTTTAAGAAGGGTGCAGTCAAGGCAGAACACCCCGCTAAAACCTTCGGATAGCGATGCCCGCGCAGCGTCTCCTTTATTCAACGAGACCATACAACGTTTTCTGCAGCGCAATGGCTATGACTCTGAGATTGGCCCGGTGACTATTACAGGTGATGCCATTCACCCTGACCAGAGTAGTATTTCTATGCAAATCCGTGTTGGACAAAACCAGGACGCAAGTGGGGAGGCGGTACCATTTATGGTACTCGACATTGACGAAATTCACCCTGATGGATTCCAGTGGGGCCAAGAGCGCACCTATTACGGTGGAAAAGCTCAGGAAGTCGTTTATTATGACGTACAGGATGGCAAGCTGCAATCAAGGCACGATGCGCGCACCCTCGACAAAGATGGAAAAGTAATATATGTTCACCCGGAGGTGGTGACAAATGCGGAACCTAGAGATGTCGAGATGATCGCCCATTTTCTCCGCCGGCCAAGATTTAGGACAGAATCATAATTGGCACGCACGATCCTGACCCTAAATAGTTCTGCCCATTATATAGCATCCATGTCAACAATATGCACTCACTTTATTGAAAAGCGCTCTTATCAGGAGTAACATGGTGAGCATCATGCAAGAGATGAGCAATCCAAATCCCGAGCAAGGCAAACCCCTCTCATTTATTTTTAATGCCTCGGAAGGGCAATCAGACCTTGTAGGCGGCTGGCAAGTGGAAGGTATTAGCGAACCACTTCCAGAAGCGGAGGCCGGTAATCATGACCTGCCATCCAGCGAGATAGCTGGACTACCGTCTTTAGCTGAATTTAGTGAGGCAGCCTTTGGCGTGCCAGAGGACCATTTTGATATTACGCAATTCAATGACATGACTTCAGATAGTATCGGTACTACGGTAGTCGATGGAATCAGCCGCGGAATCTTCTCTACGGCGTCCGAGATGTATCCTGATTTCGTATTCCCTATGGACGGCCAAGATGAAATCGTTTTGGAACACCGATATCCTTCTGGTGAATCAGTAAGGTTGCAAAGCTTTGCGGATGGCATGCATGTATATGAGGATAAAGGCGACCGAGGAAATTGGTATAGATATGTTCGTACTCCGAACGACAACGTGATGTACCGTGAAGACAATCCCATCAGTACCTCCAATCTGCCCACGCCAGGAGAGGTGTCCACGGATACATATGCCGCAATAACAGAGGAGCGATATACCAGCGAAGCACCCATACGTAAGCTTGCCGCTGAACTCGGTGACGGACCGCGCCAGGTAAGCATTCCCGAGATGCGATATTTGGCCTGCATTGCAGCAAATGCTGAGCCAAAGACGGTAACTGCCTACGAAATCTTACATAGGGTCCGTGCAAGGGCGGATAGCCCGTTGCAGCCTTCAGACGAGCGAGCCGCTACCGCAGCGCCATTATTCGATAAGGCTGTACGACGATTTCTGGAACGGAATAAACTCGGAACCGACACTGATATGGTTGTTGTCGGAGGCGACGCCATTGATCCGCTACATAGTGCTTCTACCATGCAGGTCCACGTGGGCCGAAAATGGAGGGATGACAGCGAAAATCTAGATCCTTTTGTGGAGCTACGGATCGATTATTTGCTTGGGCCAGAGGGGACCAAGAACGCAGACGGAATTACATTTGGCCATAATGGGAAGCATGAAATCACTATCCACTATGGCATCCAGGATGGTAAGCTGCAATCCACGCACCATACACGAGTGTTGGACCACGAGGGCGAGATTGAGCGCGATTGGCCTTCAAGAACTGCGAATGCCGAAACAGAGGACGTAAAAGGTATTAGCCACTTCCTTCGAGGACCAAAATTTAACCTGGAGTCATAATGCAAGAATATAACTCACAAGACAATCCCAACGAGTGGAATAAGCCCACTTTTTCTTATACGGATCCGGAGGTGTCCTCGGATTTAGTGCTTGGCTGGCAAACCGAAATTACTGAACCGTCCCGAGCTGATGAAAACAGAACATCTTCGCCTATCGAAGTACATCAGACAGGGCCTCATATGCCGTCAGCAGGTAACCCTGAATTATCCGACCTCGATAGTGCTCGGCATGCATTTAGTGTTGAGCAATTCTCAGGCGAAAGGCCCACCAAATTAGAGAAGCGTGAGATAGCGAAGGCTGGCCAGCACTTATTTACACAGTTGCGAGAGCAGCATGCAGATTTCTTGGATCGTGATTTCGCAGAACCAGATCCTTCGTGGGATCCTGTGAGCCTAGTATTAGAACATTCGAATCCTTCGGGAGAAACCGTGGTAATGGAATTTGAAGGCGATGGAAACGTACTCGAGATACATGTATCCTCAACAGAAACCGACGGCAAAAAGAGGCAGCATGATTACTATGCAAGGGGAGAGCATGGTACTATACATCGAGAAAGCTACAACCCTGTCGCAGTAGATCAAGCCATTGCTGAAGACGAACGCACGACATACATAAAAAATCACCTAGGATTAGCATCGGCACGCGAAGACGCTGTCGGGACATTTATAGATGCCGGTATGACGGCTCCATTCGATATCGAGACCAAAAAGATTGGCCCCGAGGAAGCTGAATATATAAGCACGATAGCATTACAAGCAGAACCGAAAATCGTATCCGCAAGTATGCTCGTAAACTCGTGGGCGGAGCGTCACGCTTCCCAAGTCTTGCCGTTGGAGGATACCTCAGAACGTGCGGCCGAATTATTCAAGCATGACATACAGAGCTTTTTGCATCGGCAGGGGTATGAGCCTGGAAATGGAGAAGAGCCAGCGATTGCGTCAACAGAAATGGTTGACGCTGATGGCACTTTGGCCCGCTTGCAAGCTGGTGAAAAGATTGACGAAGGGGAAGGTGTCCGAATGCCTTTCGTAGAATTGAGTATGAATCATCCAGTGAGAACGGAAGATAATACTGAACTTGCTCAGAATGGTGTAGGAACGGTGCGAATGGTGCTGGCGTATACAGTGGTCCGAGATAAGTTGGTAGGAGTGTATAGGCACGATATGTATGATGCCCAGGGCGCCCTTATGTATGAAGAACCGCAGCAGATGGTATTTGCGTTACCAGAGGACGCATACGACGTGCGCAACTTCCTTCGAAAACCAGTGCTTCGAAAGCCAAACGAATAGATACCTGGAGTCATAATGCAAGAATATAACTCACAAGACAATAACCCAGAAGGATGGAATAATCCCCATTTTTCCTACACTACCCCAAAAGTGTCCACAGACTTAGTGCTTGGCTGGCAAACCGAAATTACTGAACCACGCGCTATTGCTCCCACAGATCTATCCGCCCTTGCGCCGGTGTCTGCTACAGAAATATCGCCGCCCCTCAAAGAATCTATCTATACAGATGAGCCGATTCCCGTACCTGGAGACCATTTTGACCTCGCGCAATTCGCGGGTCAGGAATTGCGTCCTGGCGAGGAAACTGTCGTCAACATGATAGACCGCCATATCTTTCCTAGGGTGGCCGAAAAATATCCTGATTTTGTGTTTCGCGATGGCTCGAGCGAAGGAATTGCACTGGAACACCGATTTCCATCTGGAGAAAGAGTGCTCATGAAAGCTGCTCCTTCAGGGTTGCAGGTCAGGGTAAAGGGTGATATGCATCAATATTATTGGTCTGACGGTGTATTTTATCGCGAAGATAATCCTCCAGCATTTGAAAATTTGCCAAAACCAGGCGAGGTTCCGATCGAGACGAGGGTGGCCATTGTGCGAGATAAGTACATAGACGATGCACCTATCCGTGAACTGAAGAAGGAACTTGGCGATGGGCCGCAAAAAGTAACCGCACGTGAAATGGCGTATATTTCGGGCATTGCCGCAAACGCTGAACCAGCGACGGTAACTACGTACCAGTTCTTAGATCGCGTACGTACAAGAAGCCGCAGTCCTTTGCAGCCCTCCGACGAAGCGGCATCTAGAGCGGCTCCGTACTTTAGTAGGACCATAGAACACTTTTTAGATCAGAATGGCCACATGACTGATATTGGTGCTGTTACGGTAACTGGCGATGCCATCGATCCACGCCATAGCGCGACTTCCATGCAGATCAATGCAGGAAAACAGTGGGACGAAACGGGGAAAAGCTTAGCCCCGTTTATGGAGCTGCGTGTTGATCGCCTCCTAGGGTCGGAAGGGGTAAAGGATGAGCGAGGAGAGATATGGAGTCCCAATGGCAAGATGCAGGAGGTAGTTCGATATACGGTACAGGACGATAAGCTACAAGCAGCAAGAGAATTTCGTCGTTTAGACAGTGATGGTGAAATATCGCGTGAACTTCCCGTGCATACTACCAATGCCGAAATGGAGGACGTCATAAGAATTGCTCACTTTCTCCGTCGCCCAAAATTCACCTGGGAGTCGTAATGAAAGAAACAGGTCCTTCTGATTTTGAAGAATGGAGGCACCAGCCGGAGGGCTTGGGGCAAGGACGAGGCGATGGTAATTCGATGAACGAGCCGGACTGGCAGGAAAGTGAAATTCATGAACCTGTGCTACCGCCCGAGGTGGTAGCAGACATACCTTTTGACATCACGCGCTTTGCGGCCGACGTGCCACGTGCTGCGGAGCGCGGGCAGACTACTGGCGCAAAAAATCAGACAATACATAAAGCACTCGACAGGCACATACCGTTCACTGATTTTGATATAGAAAGAACCTCGCTCCAGCTTGAGCATTGGAAACCAAGCGGTGAAGTTGCGCATATCACTGTCGATCTTGATAGAGGGCGGAACGGTGCGGGTTCGCTTTGAGGGGGCAGATGACACGCTTGAACCAGTGGAACATCGTTACTACCAACGCAGTGATGCGCAATCGGGAGAGCCGAAAGTATATCGCCAAGATTTTGATGCCGACGCATACGCTCACGATCTACCAAAAGAAGGTGAAGTACCTCGTGAGCTGTTTATACAGCTAGTTGGTGAACGATACCGGCAGCTTCAAGATGAGCATCAAGAGCTGGAGCAACTTGGGCTAGGGCCACAAGAGGTAGGGCTTGCCGAAATGCAATACGTACAAAAGCTGGTTGAGGGCGCCGAGCCTGCGCGGATCTCTGTCCGGCGGCTTTTTGGCATTATGGAAAGCCGGCTCAACAGTTCGTTGCAACCCACCAGAGAAGACGCCGTCGATGCTTCGTACGCGTTCAAAACATATGTGCATCGATTCATTACGCAGCGTGCGGCAGATCCAAAGCATCCAACCGTCACCGAGGAGCTCATTGATCCCCAGAATGTACAAGAAATGATGCGCGTTTACGCTGCGGAACGCCCCGACGCGCGCGGGTGGATGGCGCCATTTGTAGAGGTGACGCATACGGAGTTTTTACCTCTCGATGCGCCTTCGACGTGGCCGCTACCTGCTGCGTCGGCTACCGTGCGCCGGACATTTACGTATCAAATCGAGCAGCATCAACTCATGGGTCGATTTAAGGTACAAGTTACCGGAGAAGACGGGTCAGTGATCACGCAAACCGAACAGTCGACCACCGCAGACGAAACAGAAGCATCCGC
>DATASD010000017.1:0-46782 GCA_036263915.1 Saccharimonadales bacterium (SeqCode)
CGAATGATCTCCGCCAAATGTGTCTTCGAGGATTTTCACCCGTGGGATTGCTGACCTAACAATGTCGAGTAAGGAATCTTCGGGATAGCTTTTATGAAGACTCAACAAAATGTAGTTGAGCTTTTCGTCGATGTCGCGCTGATCCTCCTGACTCAAGTGGTTCTTACCCATACGCTCATTGTAACACTCGCTGCGTCAAGCGATGTACATTGATGCATATTATGGGGCGAGGCGGTTGATGTCGCGCGGAAACAAGATAGCTTCTTTGACGTTGCCAAGACCGATAGTCTTTTCGACCAGGCGGTCGATGCCGAAACCGAAGCCGGCGTGTGCAGGTAAGCCATGTTTAAACGCCGCAACGTAGGGCGCAAAGCCTGGCGCGTCTGGATCGATGCCGGCTTTTTTCATTTGCGCGACGAGGTTTTCGTGGCGGTGCTCACGCTGCGGAACAGTGCTGATTTCGATGCCGCGGAACAATAGGTCGGCCGAGCGGGCCGTGCCGCCCTCGCCCTTCATGTGGTAGAACTTCATCTTGCTTTCGGGCAAACCAGTGGCAAAGACCGCTTCGCAGCCGTCGTGTTTTTTAGCATATTCGCAGATCCACTTTTCTTCTTCTGGTGCCAGGTCGATTTCCTTGCTCATGTCTTTGCCAGTCGCTTTTTGGTACATGTCGTGGATTTCACTCATCGTGTAGCGCGGAAATTCGGCTGTAAGCGTTAGTTCCGGCGCGTTCAAGCTTTTGAGGTCGTCACCGTGCTCTTTGTATAACTTGGTCAGCACATTAAAAAGCAGGCCTTGCAAAAAGTTGAGGATGTCGTCGTGGCCTTCGATAAAGCCCATTTCGACGTCGAGCATAGTCACTTCGGATACGTGGCGTGTGGTTGCAGAAAGTTCCGCGCGGAACGCCGGCGCGATCTCGAACACGCGCTCAAACACCCCAACCATGATCTGTTTGTACAGCTGCGGGCTTTGTGCCAGGGTCGCTTCTTGGCCAAAGTAGTCCAATTTAAACACTTCCGCGCCGCCTTCGGCTGCTCCAGCGACCAGTTTTGGCGTGTTAATTTCGGTAAAGTCCTGTGCATAGAGGTACTCGCGGATGTAGCGCAAAAGCTCACTGCGAATCTTGAATATCTTGGTCTCTTGCAGGTTGCGTAGACCAATGACCCGGTTGTCGAACAGGGTGTCGAGGTTCTCGGACTTGTGGCTGAGCGGCTTGTCGATTTCTACTGGCGGTTCGTCGGTAACTGGCACCATGACTTCGAGCGTGGCGTCGTGCAGCTCTGCACCTCCAGGCGCTCGGGGCTCTTCCACGGCCGTGCCTTCCACGCGCAAAATAGTACCGATCTGTAATCCGCGCAATTTTTCGACTTCGTTTTTGTCTTTGATAACGATTTGCACGAGGCCGCCACGGTCACGTAGGTTGATAAAGGTCAGTCCACCGAGTAATCGTTTTTTGTGCAGCCAGCCTTCGACGGTTACGGTCTTGCCGATGTGCTGGGCAACTTCTTTGCTAAGCGTTCGCATAGATGCTCCTTGTAATATTGGTGACGGTTGGCTGCAAACGAGGGTCGCCTAACACAGACCGCACACGCCTTATGCGCGGCTGCCGACCCGAGGATTCATATTTGCGATACCGTATGTCATAGTCAAAGCGTATTATACCACCTCTGTTGCCGGATGCGAACTAATTCCCTCCTCCTCGACGTTTTGTACCTGGTAGGCCGCCGCTGAATGGCTTCTGAACGTTTTCGCCTTCGATTTGTCTGGCGCGTTCAATAGATTCGTGACGCTTTTGAAGTAAGGCTTCGCGGGCTTTGACGACATCACTTTGCTGACGAATGTGGAGGTGCAACATCGTGCTGCGATTTTTTGCCTCAGGTTTTGCCGTCTGACGAACGACCGATACATCTAGGTGTGCAGTTGGCCCGCCCTGCCGAGAAAGTGCCAATTCATACCGCCGAACTTTTTCCTGATCTGCCGGAGACAAATCTCGAGTGCTCTCCCACATATCCAAATATTCTTCGTCAACTGGCTGGCGAGTCATGTCGATCTGAGCACTTCCTGCTCGCTTGAGACCAAACATCTTTAGAAGGCCGTTCGGACGTTCACCAAGCGGACGCCAGAACTTTGGACCGCGTAAATCTGGCATATCAATACATAGGCCACGCCCGATCAATCGGAATGTTCGTTCAAGTTGTTCGTCGATATGGTTGAGGCGCAGACCTTGCATGCGGTGCGTTTCTCCTATGGCTAAGCTCGCGACCTCTGGATTCGTGCCCGGCATCGCGGCCAGGTCTTGCATCTCCTTCATGTTCACTATGTGGGCATTGACGGTACGTTCGTCACCATGGCAATATTCACGCAGAATAGCTGCATCTACAGCCGGTATACCCCTCTGATCGATGCCCTGTGTGTACATATACGCAAAATTCCCTATAACAATCTCCGGTGGTACATGCTTGTATGTTTCAAGAAGCGAACGAAGTTCATCCGCTTCACGGATGAGGACTGGTGCTGCATCGGGCGTATATCCGCGGAGTAAGTCGGGCGTGTGTTCAGCGACAACGCCAGCAAAATCAACCGCGCGGCCGCCAATTTCCTCTATAACTGCCTGCTGCTCGCCCTCACTCAGCCTAAAGAAATCCGGTAGCGGCAATTTGTGAGGAAGTTTCTCGAGGGCCGCCTGAAGACGGTGCAGACGGGATAGTTCCAGCGCCGGATCATCACCATATGCTTCGGTGCGCGGCCGCTTTGTATCGAAATCGGCAGCCGCTACCACATGTGTCGCAGTGCGATCACGTTCACGAATGGTGGCGATGCGCGGCCAGAGCGTATTCGCTTGAACGTTTTTACCGATAATATTCCGTGTGCCTTGTACACCTTCCGGATTTTGCCCCGGCTCGGTTTCCGCTGCCTCGCTTATTTCACTGGTATGCTGCGAAGTATAATCACCAACCCGCTCGACAACCTGCGCGTATTCTTCTTGCACAACTGCTATATCTTCTGGCTGCAAGTTGCCATACAAAGGGATGCCCACAGTCGTATTTTTTATGTACGTGCGCGCTTGATCAACGAATGTGTGTGCATCGGTGTAGGGTGGCCCTGTAAAATTACGGGCTGGCTCCGCCGTAACCACTTCTTCAATTGCATTAAGATATAGCCGTTGCTCATCACGGCCAGGGCGACGGGTGCGCGGCTGGTCAGCGAGCTCCTGAATCTGTCCAAAAGCGGACGGCTCTGTCAGTTCGCCCGTCTGTTCGGTATTAACGTGAGTGAAGTCGATAGGGGGTTGCTTGTCGGACGGATTACCGAATTCTTTGCTCATGCGGGTACTATAAGCTAGCCGACTCTGAAAAACAACGCCTGCCTAGGGCCTATTTCTCAAGTTCTTCACGACCTTTCATGACCGCATATAAGGGGAGGTTATAATATTCTTCAGGGAAGACTGGCTGGCCTGACGTTTCATACTGTTCGGTTAGTCGGCGGAATGCCTCCCCGACTTCGGTGTCTGCCTGTTCCAGATATGCTATATCAAACTCAGGATGGCGATCCAAAAATCTATACAGTTCACGAGCAGCCTCGAGATGACGCTCACCTCTGGACGCCCTATACGCTTCAAACGGGCCGCCACCAACGTGCACATTGCCATCCGGCCGCACTATCACCGAATATTTGGTTGATTCTTCCTGAGGATCAAGGCCATCGACACTCACTTCGTGCTTTATAGATACTATCGTCGTGCTGTCTTTCTTAATCCCGGTCGAGAAGCGAAAGCCATCACTAATTTCGGTCGATCGTTCTCCTACAATTGTAGCGTTCATCCCCATAAGGAGCGGGGTAACAATCGTATCGGCAGGTAAATCATACTGATTCTCGGCAGCCGACGTCCAATGAGGAAGAGTCCGACGTTGTGCTTCCATTCTAACGCTGCTACCTCCGAGGACCTTCAAGAGATGCGGATGTCTATACAAAAAACGCATGCGATCAGTGAGCTCTGTTGCCGCCTGGCCCAAGAGCTCTTCTGGAGGAACGCTGGTAGCTTCGCGTATCTCTGTAACGTAATCATTGGCAGCTTCCTGGCGTATACTTTGCAAATTTCTTATCGTGTTATCTATGCTGGAAAATGGAGCCTGAGATTCGGACGGTTCGGTTGAAAATTCGTTAGCCATGCCATGCAGTGTACATCATTTCACAAGCAGTTTGCTAGACAGCCTGCGTATGATCGGTGGTATCTGAGTCATCGTCCGGCACTGGTTCGGCCGCAAGCTCAGCGTGGCCTTGTTCAGATCCCTGTGCCTCAACAGCTTCGTCGGATTGTTCGCGTGTAGGCTCCGGTTCCGGCTGTTTCGGTTGATACTCCGCAACCGCTCGTGGATCGTCGTACGCAATAGCTTCGTCAGGTACGTCGCCTGTGAGTGTGCCCAACAGATCTTCAAACCGTACGATGCCTAAAAATTCACGGTGATTATTAATCACACTCACGACCTGCTGGCCGGTCTGTTGAAATGCGTTCAGTATTTGTGGCAACGAGAAGTCATCCCGCACATATATAATGTGTGACTGCACAAAACTGCGAACCTGGCCGCCTTGCTTAGCCTGAATTAAATCGAGCAATCGTACACTGCCGATAATGTGATCTTTTTTGCCTTCGTATACCAAAAAGGTAGTCGCACCACTATCGTGCAGTTCACCAAGAAGGATTGGGCCGATGGTATCATGAGCATTCACAAGTCGCAGTGTTTTGCGTGGTGTGAGAATAGCTGTCGCCGTTTGATCGCCGAAGCGCAAGGCCCGTTCCATGAGCGTAATATCTTGCGAGTGCATACGATTGTCTTGTTGCTCTTTCTGCATTGCTAACACTTCTGCAAAATCTTCTTTTTCGTACAAACCAGTGTGCATATACGCGTTGCGGCGTGAACGGATGAAGCTGCCGAGCCGGCTGCTCACCGGTTGCGTACGCATCAAGATCCAGGTAAAGAATGACGCCAAACGAGCGGCCACCTCGACTGTGCGAGCATGTGGAAATGCACTCGCCCCCCATCCAAAGCCGACCAACAATATCACAAATACCAGCGGTACGCTGAGTATGGCGGGCAAGCCATGTGCCCACAATATGACGCTCGCGGCAGCAAATGCTACGATAATCACCCACAAAAGCAGCGAAAAAGCAGCCCCGTACGCTACCGGCCGATACAATTGCGCGCCGACAGGGTCACCGGCACGGGCCAGGCGCTTTAGTTCTTTAGCTGGAATACAAAAATAAACACGACGAAGCAGCACGGCTACCAAAAAGAGAATCGTGCAAAAGAACGCAAAAGTAACCATGAGCATGCCTCCATAGTACGCATCCGCTCTCTAAAATGCAAAGTAGCTCCGCAGCATATCGGTGTATACTAGGGAGGTAATTGGAGATCTATACAATATGGACAAACGCTTCTGGGCCGTCATCTTAGTCATCGTGGTTATTTTCGGTGGTGTCTTATGGTTCAAGAATATGCACAAGGCAAATGCACCAAGTAATACCACGCCGACTAATCATACCGAAGGCACAAACACCAAAGACGTGACCCTGCTTGAATATGGTGATTACGAATGCCCCGCCTGTGAAGAGTTCTACCCTATCGTGAAGCAAGTCGCCCAAAAATACAGCAACGAAATCACTTTCCAGTTCCGCAACTTGCCACTAACGACTATTCACCAAAATGCCTTTGCTGGCGCACGCGCTGCCGAGGCCGCTGCACTGCAAGGCAAATTCTGGGAAATGCACGATGCACTGTACGACAACCAAACCGCGTGGGCATCATCGAGCAGCCCAAAAACCTTCTTTGATCAGTATGCAGGGCAGATCGGTTTGAATGTTACCCAGTTCGACAAAGATTACGCCAGTTCTAAGGTGAATGATACCATTAACGCCGACATCTCCGCCTTTGGCAAGACAGGCGCCGAGATGCAAACCCCTACCTTCTTCCTAGACGGCAAGCAGATTCAACCCGGTGCTACCGTTGACGCATTCTCGAAGCTGATCGACGCCGAAATCGCCAAAAAGAACCCAGCTCCAACGTCGAGTAGCTCTGCAAACTCACAAGATTAGTACGTTAGAAATTGTTGCCACGCTGGACGACGCACTTCAACAGTGACGCGCGTTGTCCGCGATGGCACTACTTTGATTTTAACCGGCATGAAATCCTCCGGAGTATGCGGTGGCTACGTTTTACGCACAAACCAACACAGAACTCACTTTTGTTTTTTTAAATGTTTGTCTCTGAAGCCTCACTAAGCCTTAGACGTACCGATCACAATACACCAAGGTGCTTATGCTTGTCAAATTCTAATGTGCTAATTCGTAATCGTCTTTGTCGTCTTTCGTCGGATCACCGCCGGCATCATAGATCTTTTGGCAGCGGTCCATACACACTCCGCACGGTCCCACTTCGACGATTTTGTGTGCGTTCGGACAGCCTGCTACCACGCACAAATCGCGCTTCTTTTTCCAGTTTTTGCGCTCGTTTTCGTCGACTTCTTTTTTATCTTTTGGCGCTTGTTCGCGCTGCTCGAATGCTGCACGCTGTTCCCCTGGGCATCCAGCACCGACAGCTACATTCTTGCTTGCAATGAGTTGGTTGTTAGCCGCTTCGCGGTGTGCAATCTCGTCGGCAGCGGCGCCTTGGCGCATCATTTCCTGAATAGCGAGCTCGTTCTGCATGATGTGCGCAGCGGTGGTGGTATCAAGTTGCTCCAGCACACGGTCGTTTTGCGTAGCTACAGCAGCCGACACCCACAGCGTATTCTGGCGGGCTCGTTCTATGTGCGCGGCCAATTCCCGCGTCATTATAATATGGCCGTCGTGGGTGGTATGCTGCTGCAACCGTTCAACCATGTCGTGATTCCATTGGAACGCGAGTTGCCGTACAAAGGTGGTCACATGATCAGTCGCATAGCCTGTGTGTAAGCTATCTGCCAGCTCCATTTCGAAGTGTACCCAACGCTCCGTGATAGTATCGGCCACCGCTCGTAAGTCAGATTGATTCGCTTCGCGGAAGCGGTGCAAGTGCTCGCGCACTTTCTCGTGCGCATCCGGATCCTTAATGTGTGGCAGCACCGCAGCCACCAAGTTGATCGGACCTTCTGGCAGGTCGCCAACCGATAATGTCATCTCGGCATGCACTGCCATGATACTTTTTGCCGAGGTTTCATCAGCAACATCGATCGACTTACCCCATGGGTTAGCCGGGTCGCGGAGCAGTGATACCCATGCCTCGAGCGGAATGTCGCGCACCAGCATAGATCGCAGGTGCTTACCGCGAATAGTACCGGCCTCATCGGTGTCTACCCATGCAATACGAATTGCGTCGTCGTCAGCGAGGTGCTCAGCTTTAGCTACCTCATACGGAGCGTCTGCGCGGCTGATCTTTGGCGAAATAAGCAACTGCAATTCGCCAGGCGCCAGCATGTCGCCATAGCGCGCTTCTTGTTCTTCGTACGGTACGCGTTCGCGGGCAGCCTGATGCCGATGGTATGCATATCCGCTCTGGGCAACTTCGAGTGCGGTTTTGCCCAGCCACATATACGTTCCCAAGCGCCGGCCTTGTGCATCATATTCGTCGAGTGGCTTGTAGTCCTGGTAGCTTTCCGTAACCGCATAGGGCATGGTCGCTTCTTGTGCAGCCGGTGCCAGATTTTTGTGTACTTCTTTTTGGATCCATGCGCCATGTGTACCATCCGGATTTCTATGGCGATTGAAATGATCTACCTCGGTGAGTTCGCGGTAATCGATGGTTTCGGCCGAGCGCGTAGCTACCTCTAAACTTTGGGCGAGTTGTTCCGCCTCCTGAGGTCGTTCGAGTACTGCAACCGATTGTTCGTTCATAAAAAACACCCTGCATTTTGAGTAGGGCGGAAGCAATGCCACCATTCCTGCTCGGGAATTTTGGTTTTTGCTGTATCTGACTTACCCATTTCAGGGATTACAGTTGCGGCACAGTGTAGGAGTTGCACCTACTTCCAGCGATCCCTTGTTAATATACTCAGCATATCACGCACATACACTACATATATGGCGTAATTTTACCAACACATTTCCACATGTTGCGTCATTCAGATGACGGGATGTGCTCGCGCACGCGCGCCAAACGAGGTACAAAACTTTGCGCAGCGCCCTCTAAGCCCAACACCTTCAGTGCGCCGATCAACACATACAAGCGGTCGATCATTGCCTGCTCAATCACGCCGGCGTTTTCTACCTCAGCGAAAAAATGTTCGATCTTTTCGATCAGCCACTTTTCTTCGCCTGGTTTAATCGCGTTGGTCGTCACAGACACGGGCGTTTCCAGCTGCGGCGCAACAACTTCCAGCGAACGCGCCGAGTTTTCGCGCTTGCGCAAGTGGCCGCGCTTGATCAGACTATTCACGTGCAGGGCCACCGTTGCGACCGATGTATAGTTGAGACCGTTCATAATTTCGCGGTAGCTCGGACTATACCCGTGTTCGGCAATAAACCGCTCAATAAACTCCAGGAGCTCGCGCTGCTTTTTGGTTGGCCGGACCGCTTCGTTCATAATTCTTATTATAGCTTGCCTTGCCCACCCAGCATATGCTTACATTGCCGTGCAATAACGTTTGGGAGGGAAACATGTCAGAACTGCAACCGATCAATCAAGAAGCAATCGCCGCCGCACCATTTGAATGCGCTGTGCCAGGCATCGAAATGCCACCCGCAGAGGAACCGTCCTTTGTCCGTCGTCTTATTCAAAGTACATTCATGCGTCGCCTTGTTGCTCCACTTGCTTTTGGCGCCGCTTTTAGCAGCATCGCCGAAGCCACACCGGCCCTCGCCGACGACAATCCATCACTGGAATACACCGTCGATGCCAACACCGCAGCCGGTGGCGTCTATGCCCGCTCCGGGCCGCATACCGACGAAACTCAACGCACCAACGGATATGGCGCCTACCCTGGCGATACGCTTTCAGCGATTTGTGGTGTCACCGATGGCGATCCTGTCGGCCCCTACAATAACACCACCTGGCATTACGTTGTCGATGAAAACAACCCGGGTGAAGGCAAATTCTGGATCAATGCTCACTACATAGACTCTCCCGACAAACCAGGTCAACTCGCCCCCGGCGAACAAAACTGTGACGAGAGCTCAGGGGATAACTCACAGCCGGCTGAATCGGTTCCGTTTTCGCTAGCCTTAACCGAGAAGCAACAGCAGAATGGGCTCTCGCTAACGCCAGAAATACGCCGCCAAATGCAGGCTCGTGCACGTGGTTTGCCAGCCAGGCCCTTTGGGCAGGTGGACTTCCTGAAACCTCAGAATGGAACAACAACCTTCGGGGTATAGACCGGGATGGCCTTAGATATGGAACTGACGACGCCTGGATAACCCCTGATTTCGTCAAATACATGAGCACACTTCCTTACGTACAGATTGAGCCGCTAGGACGTATGAGCAATGACAACAATAACGTTCCTGACGCCCGCCTAGGCGACATCATCGCTTATGTATGGAATGGCAAAGATAGCAATGGGGACTTGCTTGACACAGGACTTGCAAGCCTTAATAAAGTTGATCACCTTGACGTCGTGGTTGGCCATGCCGCCAACAATAATCAATACCCTCTTGTGTCTGGCTGGAGCGAAGATGCGGGCAGAGCCCTCCAGTATAATGAGCGTGGTTGGACCTATTCCGAAAAAGATCATACTTCCTTACAATTAGAAAGGAATCCCGATGGGAGTTATCCAAATATGTATATGTTCGCATACCTCATACACATTCGGTCTGAGGATGACCTTAACTTAAATTAAGGAGTTGCCCGCCATGCAAAAAACTCAGCTGCATAAACCTCTGTATGTTTGGCTTTTATTTATGCTGTCGTTGTTCTGCTTGCTAGCATTAATAGGTCAATTTCATATAAATGACAGAAATCATCAGGCTGCCTTTGGAATTTACGATCCCGCTGTGAGTAGCGCCGCACGATATAATGTTGCTGTCGAAACTATTGGGTTCCTTGAGTGTGTATCACTGTTCTTTTTACCTCTTTTATTGCTCGTGTGCAGTAAATTCACTAGGTGGCTGAAGGGACAGCGTCTGCTACCTTGGACAATAGTTATGGGTGGTGTACTACTATCTGTATTTATATGGCCGTTGCAATTTGGGCATAATCATAGCCAGTTTGATCCCGATGCTTCAAGCGAGCTTCCAACGCTGCTTCTTCTACAAATCCCCCTTCTTACAAGCGTCGCAGTATCAATCTTAGTAGCTCTGTTTAGCGGACGACGTCATATTCACACACCACAATAAAGACGTCTGTTTGGCACCCTAGGCAAGGAGCATAAGTTTATGCGACTAGAAAACCCACAACAGATATCCAAAGTACTCAATGCAAGCCTTTGCATACAGCTACTCGTATACGTCGTTGAGGTCTTTACTTTATACAAGGTCCGCAATTTGGATCCGCTCATTAGCACAGCTTGGGCATCAACCATAGCAACACTTACATTCGCTTTTATAGGGCTAGGTGCTCTAAATTTTCTGTTGCTTGCAGTAGGACTCGCCGAGAGTTCTCAAAAGAAATCATTTCTGTCCATCCGTAAGATCATTCTCATCAGCCTTATTGTTTTGGCATTTCTAATAGCTAAGTTCGTCATTTCTTGGATATCCCATAATTCAGTCTTGTTTGATGGTGGCTGGAAATTCATTCCGTAGAAGGTTCTTGGAAGCTGCCTTTTGCAGATCAACGCCATAACGAGTAGTGCTAAACATCTATTTTCAAAGACATGCAATACCCACCCGTACGCTAATGATACACAGCCTTTTGGCGGTGCAAGTGGTACAATCTAGGTAACATGAAGAACAATGCCTCACTCGTTTATAATGCATGTTTAATTGTGGGGGACTTTTTGGCGCTGGTGGCAGCGTTTGTGGCAGCGTATATTTTACGCGTAAAACTTGATCCGAGACCTCTGATCGAGCCGATTCACGCACTGCCCTACCTCGGTATTTTCCTCACTGTATTGCCGTTTTGGATTTTGATATTTGCGCTGCTCGGCTTATACAACAGTAATATTTACGAGGTACGCTTTCGCGAGTTCGGCCGCCTGCTGATTGGTTCGTTTATTGGCTTGCTGTTCTTGGTTTTTTGGAATTTTTTGTCGAGCAAGCCGATTTTTCCAGCTCGACTTGTACCGATTTATGGCTTTGCGCTCGCCTTTGTCTTCGTAGTGCTGTATCGCAATGTAGCACGCATGATTCGTACCGAGTTATTCAGCTACAGGATCGGCCTCACGCGCGTGTTGCTCGTCGGCAACACCAATATGACGCGCGAGTTGATTGGATCACTTATTAATAGCACGCGGTCCGGCTACCGCGTAATGGGCGTCGTGGGCGGCAAACAATCGGTGGGCGATTACGAGGTGCCGCTGTACACCACCTTCAAACAATTTCTCGAAGCACAGCCAAACGCCGATCTGCATGGTATTATTCAAACTGAATTGTATGCAGTTGAATCGCGTAACGCCGAGATTTTAACCTACGCGCAGGAACACCACATTGGCTATCGATTCGTGCCAGGAAATAGCGAGCTATTCGTTGGTAATATAGAGGTGGAGCTGTTCCGCTCTAGTGTGCCCGTGATTACTGTGCACCAAACGTCGCTGTTTGGCTGGGGGCGTATCGTCAAGCGACTATCTGATCTGTTATTTGGTGGCATTTTGCTGATTGTAGCCTCGCCCATCATGTTCGTAGTTGCACTGCTTAATTTGGTAACGGGCGTTGGTTCGGTCTTTTTCCGTCAGGAGCGCCTGACGCGGTTTGATCAAAAATTTAAGGTGTTTAAATTCCGCACGCAGTATAAAAAATATGACGGCACCACTCCAGAAGAAGCATTCGAAATGATGGGCAAGCCGGAGCTAGCTAAAAAATACCGCGAAAATGGCGACTTTTTGCCGAACGATCCGCGCGTAACGCCGGTCGGCCGATTTCTGCGTGCAATCAGCCTCGACGAACTGCCGCAACTTATTAATGTCGTGCGCGGCGACATCAGTTTGGTCGGGCCGCGGGCGCTGATTCCGCAGGAACTGGCTGTATACAAAAAGCGTCACACCATTTTGAGCGTCAAATCAGGCATTACCGGCCTCGCGCAAGTGTCTGGCCGGCGCAACATTGGATACGAAGAACGCCGCACGCTCGATTTATATTACGTGCAGAACTGGAGCCTGCGCTTGGATCTCATTATCATGGGCAAAACCATCGGCGCAGTCTTTCGCAGGGAGGGGGCTAAATAAGTGAGCGTTCGGAGCTCACAACCGCTCAAAATCGCCATCGTTCACGATTGGCTGATTGGTGGTGGTGCCGAGCGCGTTGTATTGGAGTTGCACCATATGTTTCCCGAGGCACCGATTTACACCTCATACTGCACTGATGAATGGCGGCAAAAGATGGATGGCAAGGTCGTGACCGGCTGGCTGCAGCATTTTCCGCGGCTGCGCAAATATATTGCGCCGGTGCGCGCTTGGTGGTTTTCGCATTTGGATTTGCGTGGTTACGATCTGGTGATTAGCAGCTCAGGATACGAAGCCAAAGGTATTCGCGTGCCCAAAGGCGCAATACACATCAATTATTGTCACGCTCCGACCCATTATTGTTGGAGTCGCTATGATGAATACATGCAGCATCCGGGATTTGGCATCTTTGATCCACTTGCCCGCCTTGGGCTCAAATTGCTGGTTGGACCAATGCGGCGCTGGGATTTAAAGGCATCCAAACGACCGGATTATTACATCGCCAATTCCACGCACACGCAGGCAGCCATCAAAAAATATTACGGGCGCGAGTCGGTCGTTGTGCACCCACCAGTTGATGTAAGCCGTTTTGCTGGCAATTTTCGCAGTAAACGCACTGGTTTTGTGATTGCCGGACGCCAAACGCCATATAAGCGCGTCGACCTAGCCGTGCAGGCCTGCACCAAGCTCGGCCTCCAGCTGCATGTCATAGGCAAAGGGCCTGATCATAAGCGATTGCGATCACTTGCCGGACCTACCGTTCATTTTTATACCAACGTAACCGATGCAGCTATGCCAAAGTTTATGGCCGAAGCTGAGGCTTTTTTGTTTCCGGGCATAGATGATTTCGGTATTACGCCGATCGAGGCTATGGCAGCGGGCACACCAGTTATTGCATACCAAGCTGGGGGCGCTTTGGATTACGTTATTCTGGGCAAGACTGGCCTCTTTTTCGAAGCGCAGACCGTGGATGCGCTGTGTAGCGCGCTCACTGATTTTTCGCATTATTCGTTCGACCATGACCGTA
Source organism: Saccharimonadales bacterium (SeqCode) (assembly GCA_036263915.1). Lineage (GTDB taxonomy): Bacteria > Patescibacteriota > Saccharimonadia > Saccharimonadales > UBA4665 > DATASD01. The sequence goes on from DATASD010000017.1 coordinate 13,310, forward strand.
TTCGCCGGGCTGCGCAGACATTTGCACCCGACGTATTTCAGACGCACTTCAGACAGTTGATTGACCAAATAACACATAACTAGGAGGATGGATTATGTGTGGAATTGTCGGATATATTGGTAAACAAAATGGCATCGACGTGGTGCTCAGCGGATTGCAGTCACTTGAATACCGCGGCTACGACTCAGCAGGCGTAGCATTCCTGGATGCTAAAAAGCAGCCTCATGTCGTCAAACAAGTCGGACAAGTAGCCAACTTACGGGCCGCGCTTGGTCCAAACAAAAAAGTCGCATCGCTCGCCATCGGACACACCCGCTGGGCAACGCACGGATCCCCAACTATCAAGAACGCGCACCCGCATTTCAACACGTCCAAAACCATTTATGTAGTACACAATGGTATCATCGAAAATAATGCAGAGTTGCGTGCCAAACTCGAAGCAGCCGGCTATCATTTTGTGTCGCAAACTGATACCGAAGTTATTCCGCAACTGATTGATTACCACTACCAGCAAACACATAATTTTGGCGAAGCATTCGAGCTGGCTCTCCGCGAATTGCAAGGAGCGTATGCCATCGCCGCGATCAGTAGCTATGAGCCTGACATGTTGTATGTCGCGCGCTTGTCGAGCCCGCTTGTCGTTGGCGTAGGAGAGGGTGAATACCTAATTGCTTCCGATCCCACCGCCATTATGGATTACACACATCGCGTGATATATCTCGAAGATTACGAGATGGTTACCATATCGCCAACCGGATACGCAATCAAAAATTTCCGCCAAGATAAAAAAATTCAACGCGATGCCGAAACACTAACAATCGATTCTGGCGATGCCACCCTGGGATCATACCCCAACTTCATGCTCAAAGAAATGCACGAGGTGCCGGACACTCTGCGTGCGGCGATTCGTGGTCGCGTACAGCTCGCGAGCACAAGCGTGAAGCTCGGCGGTCTCGAAAGTGTAACAACGCAGCTAAAAGGTGTTGAGCGCATCGTAATTGTTGCCTGTGGCACATCATATTACGCTGGCCTGGTAGGAGAATATCTCATCGAGGAATTGGCTGGCATTCCGGTGGAAGTGCAATATGCCTCGGAGTTTAAATATCGCACCGAACCTATGACGCGCTCTACGGCTGTGCTCGCCCTTTCGCAGTCAGGCGAAACGGCCGACACCATTGCAGCACTCAAAAAAGTCGAAGATTACGGCGTGCTGCGGCTCGGCGTCGTGAACGCTGTAGGCTCAACAATTGCGCGCATTACCGATGCGGGCGTGTACTTGCATGCCGGCCCAGAACAAGCCGTGGCAAGCACTAAAGCTTTTGTCGCCCAAGTCACCGTGCTAACGCTGATTGCGCTCAAGCTCAGTAACAACAATACGAAGCTCTTTAAGCCCGTTTTGAACGAACTGGCCGCACTGCCCGAAAAAGCTGCCGCCATCCTCAAACAAGCACCAAAAATCCAAGCACTAGCCAAAAAATATGCGCACCACCGCGACTTTTTGTACATCGGGCGACGCTACGCCTTTCCATGTGCACTCGAAGGCGCGCTCAAGCTGAAGGAAGTTTCATACATCCACGCCGAAGGCTATGCCGCCGGCGAAATGAAGCACGGTCCGCTGGCAATGATCGACGAAAACTTCCCCACGTTTGCCATCGCCTGCAACTCGCCATTACTCGAAAAAACCTACTCGAACATCGAAGAGATTAAAGCACGTGGCGGTCATGTGCTTGCCGTTGCGACCGAAGGCAACAAAGACATCAAGCAGCTTACCGAAGATGTCATCTACATTCCCGATACGCTTGAGCACACGCAACCGCAACTCGTAGCGCTCGCTGAGCAATTGTTTGCGTACTACGTGGCGATTGAACGTGGTTACAACGTCGACCGGCCACGCAATCTTGCCAAATCAGTTACCGTTGAATAGCGTGCGGCTGGGCAAGTACGAGCGTCCATGGCAATGGCGTGCGAACGGCTTTGAGCGTGCCGAAATGCCTCATGAGATATGCCTGGAGCGTCAGTGTGCTCCAGTGATTCAAATGCCCTGGCGTGTTGCCGAAGTGCTTTAGATATTTGCCGCGGGCCATGTTCAGCATGCACCAGAGTGGCTCGCGCGGTACACCTAAAACCAAGTAGCCATCTGGTTTGAGCACGCGCGCAATTTCGGCAAGCGCCTTGTCGGGATAATCCAAATGTTCGAGCACCTCCAACAAAAAGATCATATCGATGCTTTTGTCTTTGTAGGTCAGTTCGTACGCACTTTCTTCGATAACTGCGATGCCCGGATTGTTCTTTTTGGCGCGCGGAATCATAGCCTTCACATATTCAGAGGCAGACAATGTTACGCCCTTGGGCAGCATGGCAGCAAGCCGTTGTGTCGAAAAGCCCTCGCCGCAACCAATTTCAACTGCTTTGGCCTTCTTTTTCTGCGTGACACCGCTCGTAATTATCAGGTCAGCAACGTTTTTAAAGTAATTGTCGATCAACTTGCCGCCAACTTTGCCGCTGCCTTCTTCGGTATATTTATGCGCAAAATCCTCAACTTCCGGTGTGGCCCGGAGGTTGCCCGGAAGCGGCTTGGTCATTTTTGCAGTTTTTTTGGTAGGGATATCATCCATGCTATTCCTTATTCAATTACCTTGCTTGAAACGTTTACTTAGGGTACCGACGGCTTGCGACAGGTCCTTGCGTGCCACCAATAAACCATGAGGCGTCTGTACTACAACTACATTATCCAACCCAATAACAGCCACAGGTTTCTCGGTATCGTTATATATGTATGAGTTCTCGACACTATCGAGCTCGACAGCACCCTGCACATGATTGCCTGCTTCATCATGATCGACAGCTTCATACATATCGTGAAAGGAACCGAGATCCATCCAATCAAACGTGGCGGGCAACACGAGTAAATCTTTCACCTTTTCATTAAAACGATAATCCAGTGCAATGTTTTCGAGTGCTAGATACGTCTTCTTATATATGTCGGCCGTACGAGCATTGCCTAGTGCCTGGTAGTCAGTCCACAATTCCTGGCAGTACTGTTTCATTGCCTCCTCAAACGCATCCAGTGTACCCACCAGGTAGCCGCCGTTCCAGAGATATTTGCCACTGCGAACATACTTGCGTGCTTTTTCAAACGGTGGCTTTTCGGTAAAGCTAGCCACTTCATACACGAGGTTCGTATCGTCAAATAGCGTACCTTTCTGGATATATCCAAAACCTGTCGAAGCATACGTCGGCTCGATACCTACCAGTACTACGCGGTTGCTCCTAGCCGACGCCTCGCCCGCAATACGGAACGATTGCGTAAAACCGTCTATGTCGCGGATAAAGTGATCCGCCCATAAAATAGCGATTGGCTCGTGTCGGTCATGGCGTTTACGTACATGACAGAGCGCTGCCAACAGGCAGGCCGCTGTATTTCGGCGCGCCGGTTCGATGATACAGGCATCGTCCTGCAAGTCGGGCAGTTGGGCGCGAACATGGTGTGCATGACTCACCTCGGTGACTACATAAATAGTATCCGAAAGGTGCTTTGCTCGATGGTACGCACTTTGCAGTAACGAAACGTTGCCGTTGACGCGCAAAAGGTGTTTGGGATAATCCGGTGTCGACAATGGCCAAAGCCGCGTCCCAGCGCCACCGGCGATAATAACAGCGATCATTCCTGCATCATAGCATTTGACGTCAAACACCAAAAGGCTTATTGTGGACCCAGCTAGTGCTTGGCATTAGTTGATGCATAAACGTAAGCAAAGGAGCAATCCCCGTGAATGTTATCAACAATATTTTTAAAGCGTACGACGTACGTGGTAAGGTGGGTAGTGAACTCACCCCGGAAGTCGCCGGTGCAATCGGCAAAGCGTTTGCCGATTGGTTACCGACCGATGGCGTGGTGGCAGTGGGGCGTGACATGCGTCCTGACTCCGCTGAGCTCGCTGACGCACTGATCGATGGCCTGCGTACCCAAGGCCGTACTGTGTGGGACATTGGCGAAGTGACCAGTGATATGATTTATTTTGCCATTGGTAAATTCAACTTGGCCGGTGGCGCTGTGGTCACAGCCAGTCACAACCCTGGTGCCTACAACGGCATTAAGATATATCGCGACCAGGTGACCCCTGTTGGCCTCGACTCCGGCCTCGACAAGATCCGCGACGCGGCACTGAGCGGCACTTTCAAGCCGGCCGCTGCTACTCCTGGCACCATCGAACAACATGACATTACCAATGATTGGATTGACCACGCCCTCAGCTTTGTACAGCCAGACAGCTGGCCCAAATACCGCATCGCCATCGACGCTGGCAACGGCATGGCTGGCGCTATTTTACCCGGCGTACTCAAGCGTTTGCCGCTGGAGGTTGAAGAGATGTACTTTGACCTCGATGGCAGTTTTCCTAATCACGAAGCCAATCCGCAAAAGCCCGAAAACCTACGCGACCTCGTGAAGGTGGTAACCGACAAAGGCTACGACTTTGGCATTGCCTTCGATGGTGACGGTGACCGCGCCGCGCTTGTCGATGACAAAGGCCGGCCCGTACTCGGCACCGACATGCTTACCTTGGTTGCACGTCATTACCTCACCGAGAATCCCGGCGCCGAAGTAGTGCACGAGGTGCGCACCAGCCGCGCCACCCAGGAATTCATCCGCGAGTGGGGCGGTACACCCGTCCGCACCAAAGCTGGCCGCATCAACATCGGTCGTGTACTGCGTGAACACCACGCGCCATTTGGCGGTGAGACTACCGGCCACCTGTTCTTTGCCAAGAACTTCGACGCTGACTCCGGTCTTATCGCCGCCCTGATGGCCATCCAGGCTTTATCCGAGGCTGGCGGCAAGAAACTCTCCGAACTTGTCGACGAATATCGCCGGTATCCCATGCTCACCGAGACTAACTTTGAGGTTACCGATACGGCAGCCGTGTTCGAGCGCTTGCGTGGCACATACAAAGACCAACAGCAAGACGAGCTCGATGGACTCACTGTACAATTCGACGATGGTGCATGGTTCAATCTGCGCGCAAGCAATACTGAACCTGTTGTGCGGCTCAATGCCGAGGCACCCACCCAAGAGGCGCTCGATAAACTCGTCGCCACTGTCACTAAACTCATCACAAACGAGTAGGATATAGCCTTGAACATCAAATGTGTGAGTTTGAACATATGGCATGGATACCTCATGCCTGCTGCACTGCAATTTCTCAAAGAACAGGCCGCGGATATCGTCCTTCTGCAAGAAGTTAACAACGGGACCGATCCCTCGTTCACCGAAAACCTCCGGGCTTTTGAAGTACTCAAGGAACGGCTCGACTACCCCTATGCCGATTTTGCCCCAGCAGTCATAAACCGGCTTGAGGCTGGCAAGATCCAGGAAGGTAATGCTGTGCTGTCGCGCTTCCCTATTCTGGGCCACGACGTACATTTCTTATCCGGCGAACTGAGCGAACACCCCTATGATCCGGCGCTGGCACCTGCGTGGCCGCGTAACCTGCAACATGTCGCCCTCGATGCCAACGGAAGTGAGATAAACGTTTTCAACTTCCAGGGAGTCTGGGATCTCGACGGCGATAACTTTAGCGAGCAGCGCCGCCGGATGAGCGATACCATTATCGAGCAGGTCAAGAATAAGCCACATGTCATCCTTGCTGGCGATACCAATGCCAAGCCAACCAATCCAGCGATGCGTGCCATCGAGGAACATCTGACAAGTGTTTTTGGCAATTCACTCACCACTACTTTTAATATGCAGCGCAAAGATAATCCAGGTTACGCTACGGCTGCGGTTGACCTTATGTATGTAAGTAACGATCTACGCGTAACTGGCAAAACCTGCCTCGACGTCGACATATCAGATCACTTGCCGCTCGTCGTCACCCTCGAAACCACTAACCCTACAAAGGAAAAGGAGTAATTATGGCAAATATGCTTGTAACCGGCGGTGCCGGATTCATCGGTGCCAACTTTGTGCATTACACGATCAAAAACCATCCAGAATACAAAGTAACCGTGCTCGATAAGCTCACCTACGCCGGCAACAAGGCCAATCTTACACCGGTCATGGACCACATCGAGTTCGTGCAGGGCGACATCTGCGACGCCGAGCTCATGGACAAGCTCGTGGCCGAAACCGACGTCGTGGTACATTTTGCCGCCGAATCTCACAATGACAATTCGTTGCGCGACCCATGGCCGTTCGTGCAAACCAACGTTGTCGGCACGTACACTATTCTGGAGGCCGTCCGCAAGCACGACAAGCGCCTGCACCACATCTCGACCGACGAAGTGTTCGGCGACCTGGAACTCGACGACCCCAACCGCTTCAACGAGAACACGCCGTATAATCCGTCGAGCCCGTATTCGAGTACTAAAGCCGGGTCCGACCATTTGGTGCGTGCCTGGGTGCGAAGCTTTGGCGTCAAAGCTACCATCAGCAACTGCTCCAACAACTACGGCCCATACCAGCACATCGAAAAATTCATTCCACGCCAAATCACCAATGTACTCTCAGGCATCAAGCCAAAACTCTACGGCACCGGCGAGCAAGTCCGCGATTGGATTCACGTGGACGATCACAACAGCGCGGTGCACCTCATTCTGGAAAAGGGCAAGCTCGGTGAGACGTACATCATCGGCGCCGACAACGACCACACCAACAACAAGATGGTCATCGAGATGATCTTGGAGCTCATGGGCAAGCCACGCGACGAGTACGAGCACGTCAACGACCGCCCCGGCCACGACATGCGCTACGCCATGGACAGCACCAAACTCCGCACGGAACTCGGCTGGCAGCCGCAGTACACCGATAACAACGGCATGATGGCAGGGCTCAAGCAAACCATCCAGTGGTACACCGATAACCGCGACTGGTGGCAAGCCGAAAAATCAGAAGTCGAAGCCGCCTACGCTAAACAAGGACAATAAATCATGGCAGATTGGCAAACAAGGTCCAGCGAAGTGGTATATGAAACTCCTTGGATCAAGGTGCGGCGCGATGAAGTACTTAACCAACATGGTCAGCCGCTCACCTACAGCTACATGGAACTGCAAAACCCATCAGTGTTTATTGTGCCCGTAAACGCCAAAGGCGAGATCTTGCTGCAAAGCACCTACCGCTACACAGTTCGCATGCGTACCTGGGAGATTCCAGCAGGCCACATGGAAGCCGGCGAGGAGCCGCTCAAGGCAGCCAAACGTGAATTACATGAAGAAACCGGATTGCAAAGCGATGATTGGGTGCACCTAGGTCGCTTCTACCAGATCCTTGGAACCGGCAACGCGCCCGTAGAAGCTTTCTTAGCCCGCGACGTGCAATCAAACGACAAGGCGACCGATGACGACGAAGACATCAAAGATCGTCATTTCGTTACCCTCACGGATGTTGAGCAAATGATCCAAACAGGCGAGCTCGTCGATGGGCTTGTCATTACCGCGATATATATGGCAAAGATGCACGGCATAATAAAGGAGAAGAAATAATGGCAGTACCAACAACCGAAGTAACTGGTCACCAGACCGACATCCCCGGTCTCATCTGGTTCGACGTCACGCACGTCGGTGATGAGCGCGGCTGGTTCCAAGAGAAATTTCATAAGGCAAAGCTCGTGGCAGCTGGCTTGCCCGAATCGTTCAACGTCATTCAGAACAGCCTGGCATTCAATAAAAAGGGCGTCACTCGCGGCTTCCACGCTGAACCATGGGACAAATATGTGTCAATTATAAACGGCAAAGCGTTCGTCGCGTACGTTGATCTGCGCCAGGGCGAGACATTCGGCAAGGTGGTATCGCTGGAACTAGACCCCGATAAAGCAGTTTTTGTGCCACGCGGTGTCGGCAACTCATATCAATGCCTCACCGACGATCTGTATTACCTATATAGCGTCAACCAACACTGGACGCCTGACTACGAAAAGTATTCGTTTGTAAACCTTGCGGACCCGGCTTTGGGCGTGCAGTGGCCAATTCCCCTCGACCAAGCCATCCTGTCCGAGAAAGACAAAAATCACCCTATGCTTAAAGACATAACACCTTTGGAGGCATAGCATGGATGAGTCACGTTTTTTAATTGTGGGTGCAAATGGCCAACTGGGCAAGGCATTGCAGGCCAAATTTCCACGGGCAATTGCAGTCGACCGCACAACGATTGATATAGGCAACTGGGCAACGATCGAAGCCTACGACTGGGCAAAGGTTGATGTTATTTTAAACGCAGCAGCCTACACCAACGTCGACGGTGCCGAAACTGACGAAGGCCGTCTCATGGCTTGGAAAATCAATGCTACGGCGATGGGCTACTTGGCAAAAGTCGCTACCGTACATGATATAACCTTAGTACATATTTCGAGCGATTATGTCTTTGATGGCACGCGCCGGAACCACCCAGAAACCGAAGATCTTGCTCCACTTGGCGTCTACGGTCAAACTAAAGCAGCCGGTGATATCGCTGCCAGCACTACGCCCAAGCACTACATTTTGCGCGCAGCATGGGTCATTGGCGAGGGGCAAAATTTTGTACGCATCATGACTGGTCTTGCTGCAAAAGACATCAGTCCGACAGTGGTCAGCGACCAGGTTGGCCGACTTACTTTCACGACTACGCTTGCGGATGCTATTGACCACTTACTGCAAACAAAAGCCGACTACGGTACCTACAACGTCACCAATGACGGCGAGCCAGCCTCTTGGGCTGACATCACCCGTATCATCTTCAAGGAGCTTGGTCGCGATGATCTGACCGTCACCGATACATCCACCAAGGAATATTTTATGAGTAAGGAACATGTAGCGCCCCGGCCACTGGACAGTCAAATGGATCTCAGCAAAATTAAGGCCACCGGCTTACAACCGCGTGACTGGCATGACGACTTGCATGCGTACATACAAGCCGAAAAGGCACAATCAAAGGAGCAACTATGAAAGGTATCATCTTAGCCGGTGGCTCCGGCACCCGTCTGTACCCAATCACCAAAGGCATCTCCAAGCAACTAATGCCCATTTACGATAAACCGATGGTCTACTACCCGCTGAGCACCCTCATGATGGCCGGCATCCGGGAGATTCTCATCATCACTACGCCCGAGGATCAGGAAGCATTCCGTCGTTTATTGGGTGATGGATCGCAGGTCGGTTGCCAATTCAGCTACGCTGCTCAGCCACACCCAAACGGCCTAGCCGAAGCTTTTATTATCGGTGAGGAATTCATCGGCAATGATAAAGTCGCATTGGTGCTCGGCGATAATATCTTCTATGGGCATGGCTTTGGCAATAGTCTCAAGCGCTGCACTAATCCGGACGGTGGTATTGTTTTCGCCTACCAGGTTGCCGACCCCGAACGCTACGGCGTGGTCGAATTCGACGACAATCGCACGGCCATTTCGATCGAGGAAAAGCCAGTCCATCCTAAATCTAACTACGCCGTAGTCGGCCTCTACTTTTACGACAACGATGTGGTCGAGATCGCTAAAAACATCAAACCAAGCGACCGTGGGGAAATTGAAATCACTGCCGTGAACGAAGAATACCTGCGTCGCGGCAAACTCAAAGTCCAAAGCATGGGCCGCGGCTCAGCCTGGCTCGACACAGGCACTTTTAGCTCTATGAACGACGCTGCCCAATTTGTAGAAGTCATCGAAAAACGCACCGGCTTTAAAGTGGGCTGCATCGAGGAAGTTGCCTGGCAAGAAGGTTTCATTACCAACGATCAACTGCGCGAGCTTACGACCGAACTCGTTAAATCCGGGTATGGTAAATATTTGCTCAATTTGTTGTCCGACAACTAACGAGCAACGTCTGTATGACGGGCAAAAATAAGGTACTTAAAGATAAAGAAATTCCAAGCGACGATCGTTGCCATGGCAATGATTTTGCCGAACCGCGGGTCTACGCCAATCGCTTTTAGCAGGCCAATGATGCCGTTCGTAATGAAAAGATTCAATATCGCCAGCGCCACGTACATACCAGCCTGATGCTTTGCACGGCGCTTATATGATCCCGAGCTAAACGTCCATGTACGATTCAGCACAAAACTAACAAACAGTCCCAGGCAAAAACTCACCGAGTTCGCTACATATACCTGAACTGACAATATTTGGAATAATACATAGAACGACCCGTATTCGGTTAAGAACGCCGAGCCGCCCGCTACAACATACCGTACTGGCTGAGCGGCATACGTTTTTTGCATGAATTGTTTCATCGTGTACTTCGCTTCTGTTTTAGCTCCGCTTCCAGAATCGCCACCTTACGGGTCAGAATGACAAGCCGCCGTTCTTCCTGTTTGCCTTTTATGTATATGTGTAGCACCGTAAAAATAAAGGCGATCGTCAGTAAGTACAAAAGTAAGTCTGCTCCGCGTCCTACGCCAACCCATTTCGCAACCCTGTTCGAGCTGTTGGGAAAAAGTACAACCCCTATGGCGATTAGTGTAAATAGTGCTCCAAAAATCTTCATCCATGCTTTCATGCGGTACGTGTGCAAATTGCTCAGTACCTTATAGAGCATAAGAATGAGGAGGACGATCAGAAGTGTTTGTATGACTATCATTTTTTGATGAGCCTATTCAAAAGAAGATCAAAAGTAATATTAATAGCGTTCAACATGGATTGGCCTTTCGCTCGTGAATAGTCCGTATAGACAATCGTAACCGGTACCTCTTTGTAGGAGAACTTCTTCTCGGCAATACGCTCAATAATCTCAGAAGCATGTGCAAAATCTGGCATAGTCAGTTTAAGCTCCGAAGCAACCTTGCGATTACATACTCGTAGGCCATTATGCGTATCAGTCAGGGCGAGTCCTGTTGTTCGATTCGAGAAAGCGACAGCAAGCTTCAACAAAAATCTTTTGAAGGTTCCCATGTTTTCAGCCTTTCCTAAAAACCGGGAGCCCACCACAATGTCTATGTTCTCTGTGCGGATAAGGTCGAGCATTTTCTGGACGTCAGCAAGGTTGTGCTGGCCATCTGCATCATACGTCACAAAGTATTTTACGTCTGGATTCTGAAGGGCGAAGTCTATGCCGGTCTGCAGCGCAGCGCCCTGGCCAAGGTTTATGGAATGCTGCACCAGGCAAGCGCCGGTTTGAGCGATTTGATCGGCCGATCCATCGGTGCTGCCATCATCAACACACACAACCAGCGGAAACACTTTGAGGGCGCCGGAAATAGTTTGAGCGATAACTTTTTCCTCATTATAGACTGGCACTATGACAGCCACATCGGAATTTTTCATATCCATCCTTTTATGTATTGTATCATTAAGGCTTTCCTAAGGATTAGATATGATATGCAGCTGTTGTCCTGACTTTTTTTCTCCTGTACTATACCCGTGATGGTTCATTTTGAACAACAAAAAATTTGGAGGATTGCAACGGGCGTTGCTAGTTTGGCAAGCATCTTGATATTCCTGCGTTTCCCCGTGTGGGGGATGGTGGTTTTTTGCATCGGACTCGCCGCGTTCATACCATGGCGTCTCAGTTTCTTGCAGCGGTTTTTTATAAGTATCTTATTCTTTTTTGCAGGCAACGCTTTGGTGTATCAGGTATTTTCGCTTGTACATCTTCACCTTCCTATTACCTTGGTCGGCGGTGCATATGTGATCGCTGGCATCATACTATTTCTACGTCGTAGCAGGGTCCCCGGGCGCCATTTTATTGATCGTAAAGACGTGATTTGCCTTATTGCAAGTGTGGGCGTATTTGCAGTACTGCTCTATCCGATTCATGTTAATCATTCGCCCAAAGAATCCTATGCCGAGGCGACGCTTCATCTCTTGTATAGTGGCGAGGACAATGCTTCGCACTTCGCGATGTTTAAGTATATCTACCTTCACGATAGCTACTCATACGCAACGCCGCCTAATCATAACGGTCTTATTCCTACGCTTACAAACTACCCCCAGGGCAGTGAGCTGAACATGGCCTGGATGGCAAAAGGTTTGTTTGGCGCAAGCTATTTCAGCCATAATGCGCTGCTCATAAAAGTCTACTATCTGCTGGCTGTAACTAATTTTGCCCTACTCGTCTATGGCGTCCTCCTCCTCGCAATGACCATATATGAAAAGGTAGGCAAGAGAATAACCGTGGCTGGCGGTGTGGCTGCCATAGGTATCGGCAGCTGTCTTTTCGCTTTTGGGCCGTTCATCCAATTGCTCGGCCGCGGGTTCCAGTCTCAAATTGCCGCGTATCTACTCCTCGTTGGCTTTCTGTATTTTATATACGTCTCGCGGCAACAAAAAACTCCGGTGATGACTGTCCTTGCAGGCTCGCTCCTTTTTTTTGGAGGTATCGCAGCAGATTGGTGGTTCTTGTGCCCGATCGCCGGCATAGCGATACTTGCATACGCCTACGAGCAGCGTGCGACACTCCTGAAATATCGTGGCCGCCTCGTTGCATTGATAGTACTAGCACTCTTTGGTATTTACCCCGTTGTTTTGAGTCTGTTTTCTACGCAAACGAGCTCACTGAATGAACAGGGAGGGGTGGATGCCGCTACCGCTGCCGCTATGGCGTTATTTCTTGTAGGGTACGGTGCCATCTTCCTCAGGCCAAAGCTGGAACGTAAACAGTTCTCTTCTATTAGTATCGTCGTTCTTGCATGGCTTCTATTCACCGTTGCAGTTGGCACATATCAGTATGTAACTATTGGGCATTTCTCGTATTACTATTACAAGTCTCTCTACACGCTCATCCCCCTAACCATAGTTGCCATAACCTATGTCACCCTCCTTTTTATCCACACATTGGATACCACGCTGCGGCCTGCGCAACGCTGGCTGCTTGCTGCTGGTGTCGTAGTTGTCTTTGCATCAGCGGTCGTAACGCTCAAGCCAGTGGCAGCCGCCGTGTACCTACATGACTGGTATAACAATACGACTCCTGTCACTGAATTTCGCGCACTCTTTCATTTTTCTGCTGAAACAAAATACAAAGATATGGTCTTCTTCGGCAACTGCAGTGGCGGTGCTGATTACTTAGCTAACCGATGGAGCGGTGCTATCTTTTTGAGTGAGGGTGAGGCTCATTCGAATGTGGATACCGCCGCCCGTACCGACGCTACGAAAAAGAGCGTCAAGCTGCTTACAAAATACCTTTCTCCAAAAGATACCTATGTATATATAGATACCCCAAGCTGCGTAGACCGCGCCATCAAGCAGACGATAGTAGACAAAGGCTATTCGAATAATTTGCCCATAGCGTCAGCTCAGTAATTTGTTTTGTGGCATCCGTCGACGTGTCAATGCCTTGACACTATTTACACTTATGCTTTAACCCTGTATAGTTATTACTATGCGATATCAATATAAAAATACAAAAAATAAACAAAATAGCAGCCCTCGTCGCATATTCCGTCTTCGAACGTTTTTACTGCTTGCTATTGTTATCATAGTCCTTGGGGCCGCCGCTATCCTTTATGCGTGGCACCGCCATAGCAAAATTAATACCACCCTATCGCCTACCGCCAACTCAGCAACCAAAGGCGAACCAGCGGCAAGCGCTTCAGCTTCGCCAAATACCACCAGCTCAACAAGTACCAATCAACCGGGTGATGACAAAAGCAGCACGGGCAGTAGTACACCAACCGCTACACTCGTCGATATCACCGGCAACTTTGTGAGCAATCATCATCCGAATTTAAGCGGTAAACCAGCGCCCAATATCATTCAGTCTACCTGTACAACTACAGAAGGAGCGACTTGCCAAATTATCTTCACCATGGGATCGGTAACCAAAATGTTGCCAGCTCAAGTCACTGATCGTGGAGGCTCAACGTACTGGACATGGAAATTACAGGATATAGGCTTAACTGCGGGATCATGGCACATACAAGCCAAAGCCACCCTAGGAACGCAAGTCAAAACCGCAGATGATGCTTTAACGTTAGAGGTGCAGCAATAAATGAAGCGCCTCGTACTAAATGGTATATGTGCCCTCATCATTGTGGGTGCCATATTCACAACCGCACCTATAGCATCGGCAGCATCTTTTAATCCCTCGCGCGTCATCGATGATGGAGTTCTTGATAACTCAAATACTATGACCATCGCCCAGGTCGACGCCTTTCTGAATAGTTTTCCCAGTAGCTGCCTAAGTACCAACAATGGATTTACTGCATTAGATCCCATAGGATATTCTCCTTCTTCGGGATATTCCTACGGAGGAAACGTTTCCGCGGGCACCATCATTGTCCACGCAGCACAAGCCTACGACATCAACCCTCAAGTTCTCCTCACGACTTTGCAAAAGGAACAAAGCCTGGTCTCAGGTGGTGCCGGCTGTAGTACTTTGCGCTACACAGGGGCTACGGGTTATGGTTGTCCCGACAGCGGCACGACATATAATTATTCCGGCCTTAGCTTGTATACCATCCATGGCACCACGGTCACATCAGTTACTGGCACGTGCGTTAACAGTGCGCTCAAAGCTGGCTTTACGCAACAACTTATTCGGGCAGCGTGGCTTCTCAAATTTGGTGAGCAACGCTCCGAAGGTAATACATCTTGGGCTATTATTCGTGGGAATTGGAATAACTCAGACGATCCCCAAAGCTGCTACAGCGGCCCTATGACTCAAGGCACCTGGGCAATATGTCCGAGTGGCCAAACCGTATACTACGATGGCTATCAAACCATTGATGGCAGCCCTGTGTTTATGAGCAATGGCGCGACCGCTTCTCTCTATTGGTATACCCCGCACTTCTCCGGCAATCAATCCTTCTTTAATACCTTCACGAGTTGGTTTGGGTTGCCCTATGCCAACGACACCACAACCGCCCACCCCAACGGCACGCTCATACTCGAAAGTAATCATGTATACCTTATTAATAACGGCCAAAAGGACTACATCCAGAATGCCGAAGTTTTTAACAGTTATCACTACCGTTGGTCTGACGTAAAAACTGAGACCACCGGCGATATCAATTTAGGATTTGGCCCAACTATAAGCACCTTTGGTCCGGGGACACTCTTTACCGCTCCAGGACAACCTGTGTACGTAATGAATTACGATACTGACGGCACGCTCAAGAAACAGCATATCTCCTACGACGCCTTTAACGCTCTCGGCTATCACTGGAATGATGTCATGAATGTAGATCCATCCGAAGTTCCGGCTGCCACCTTTACGTCTACTCTTTTCGATACAGTGCATCCTTCGGGAACCTTGGTTAAGTTTCCGAATAACCCTCGTGTCTATATGATTTCTCAGGGTACGCTCCAATATGTCGTCAATGGCTTTGCCTTCGACAGCTACGAATTCTATTGGAGCGGCATCAGGAACGGTACCAGTGGTGACGCTGCATTGCCCGCAGGCACCGACTTCAACGCCCGCCAAGGCACCATTGCAATTGCAAACGGCAACATATACGTCATAGATTATAGTGGCGCGACGCCGGTCAAACGACCCCTAGGTCCCTGGGAGTGCTACGCCGATCGTCTGCATTACAGTGCCGCGGATTGGCTCAGCTACGATATTGCCTCCTTACCTTCCACGACCGGCAGTATTTATACGTGCTAAAATGGAATCACGAGGGCACCGGTCTCGATCACTATGGTGATCGCTGTTGAGACAATATATTGAATACGGAGGAAGTAACAGACGTATGACCAAAGTTAATCGCAAGCAACGCGTGCTTATCATGTCTCATGACAAAGTCGGTACACAAATGGCCGGCCCAGGTATTCGATATCATTACATGGCCGAGACATTGGCCGAGACGTTTGACGTCACCCTTGGGTTTTTCGGACCAGAGAATGTCCCCGATAAAGCATTCAAACATTCTTACAAAGTGCGGCACATCGACGTACATCAGTTTCACGATGCCTTTCGTGAAACTGATGTCGTTATCGCCCTGTGGGTAAGCGACGCGATTATCGATTTCTGTAACAAAAATGGCAAGCTTCTTATTTTTGATATCTATGCACCTGTACCCGTAGAGAATCTAGCAGTTAAAATCTTTTCGGGTACTAAGATGGGCGAAGCGGAAGATTTTGAATTTATGTCCCAGATTAACGATTACCGCAAATTCCTAGAAAACGGAGACGCCTTTCTATACTCGAATAAGCAACAACTCGACTTCTGGCTGGGCTACGCCTTTGGCGCTGGTCAGGTTTCGCCCACAACCTTCAGTAAACGCAATGTTTATAACCAATTTATTAAAGCACCGATGGGCATCGATACGAGTATCAAGCTCAAAAAAGGCGCACCTCTCTACAAAGGTGTTCTCAAAGGCGTAGGCAAAGATGACATCGTCATGATCTGGAACGGCGGCATATACAACTGGTATGACGGCGTCACCCTTATAGAAGCCATGCGGTTAGTCTGGAAGCGAGATCCTAGAATTAAAATGATCTTTCCAGGTACCGAACACCCGACACCGTCTATGCGCAAGTGGCAAGAAACGATTGATACGGTTCACAAGGCAAAAGAGTTACAGCTGATCGGCAAAAACGTTTTCTTCTTCGATAGCTGGATTCCTTACCATGAGCGCCTAAACTTTTTACTTGAGGCTGATTTGGGTATTTATACTCATAAGCCTTCCATAGAAACGGAGTTCTCTCACCGTACCCGCGTGTTAGACCATATATTGGCAAAGCTGCCAACTATAGCTACCCGGGGTGACTACTTCGCCATCCTCACTGAACAAGAAGGGCTCGGGCGAACGGTGCCTGCATTCGACCCCGAACTACTGGCAGACGCAATTATCGAAGCGAGCAAACCGGAAGCACTCGCACGTGCTCGGAAGAATATCGAGCGCATACGACCTGATTTCGATTGGAAAAAGACTATGGCACCGCTTATTGCCTATCTCCTTTCCAATCCCCAGAAAGTTCCTAAAGCAACGCCGCTACAGGGTGCTCCAACGCCGCTCCGCAGCCAACGCCTTGCCTTGGTCAAACGCATGACCCCAAAGATCGTTAAAAAAGCGATTCTTAAAGCCGCACCAGCGGACCTTAAGCGCAAATTAATGGGCAAATAACAGAGGATCCATGAAAAAACTACCGCACTACCCACGTATGAGTATTGTTGTGCTCAACTGGAACGGATTAGATGATACTAAGATCTGCCTGGAGCACCTACGAAAGCTGGACTACCCCAACTACGAGATTATCGTTGTCGATAACGGTTCACGTGCAGAGCAAAAGAAATATCTGAGCAAAGTGAAGGATATTGTATACGTGGACAACCCAACCAACCGCGGCTTTACGGGGGGTCACATTGATGGCTTCGCAAAGGCTTCGGGTGAATTTGTTGTACTGCTCAACAACGATGCTGTTATGCAAAAAGATTACCTCAAACTTGCTCTGAAATCTTTTGACGATCCAAAGGTGGCGGCCGTTGGAGGTCGTTCGTATTTCTGGAATGACGATCAGCCAATTCTTGACACGAGCAACTCTTTTTATGCATACCAGGAAATTAATGTCCGTACCGGAGAAGCTTTTATGTTGTCGACGGATTACGGAGTTCCCCAGGTCGTAAATAACGTCTCTGGATCGGCTGTGGTCATACGCCGCAGTATTATTGATGAGGTCGGCTATCTGTACGACCGCTTCTTTGCGTATTTTGAGGAGACCGACCTTTTTGCGCGCATCAAACGTGCGGGATACACCGTGCTGTACGATCCACAGTTGCACATTTGGCATCGCAATGGTGCAAGTTCCGGTGCTTCATCAGGTTCTCATTTCTTTTATTACCAGATTTTCCGGAATCGCTTCATATTTGCAATGCGTAATTTTGAAACAAAGTCGTTAGTGCGCTTCTGGTATATTTATTGCCGTATCGGCTTCTCTTCGCTCCTTCGTTGGTGGCTACGCCCTGGCAGCGCGAATAAAGTTATGAATCGAGCGTACGCCAAGGCCGCTATCTATAACGTCGTACATTTGCCCCTTACATATGCCTCTCGGCTTCGATTGCGCATGCACTTAGGCAAAAGCCGCTACAATCATATAATCTATCAGGAGCAGACCGGGTTAAGCGTTGTGTATGACTGCAGCGAACATACCGCCACACAAATCAAAGCGCTGCAAGAACACTTGGCCACTGATACAAATCCGCTACACGAATATATTCTTGTCACTCGCGAAGAAATGCCCATTGAGTTTTCGAGTAGTCAACCCAATCTTCGCCATGTAATCGACCGAGGATATTTTAATGCGTCTCCCTACAATCTAGGCTGCCTCGCTGCACGTTTTGATTGGATGGCCTTGTGTGACACAAAGTACCCTGCTAAGCCGGACGTGCTACGGCAAGCTTTAGCCAGCACCATGAACTCAGCCGCTGGTATTGTAGCCTTTGGCGATGAAACGCAATGCAGTCCCACTGTGCTTATACACAAGCAATTCTTTACGTTTGTGGGCGGCGTCGAACAGAAAAATGCTCTCGTCGATAGCTCCCTAGCCCTTATGCGATATGCCAAGCGCAGCAAAAGATTGAGCTGGTTTAGAGGAAACCCTGACGACCATAAGCCCATAGAGCTACGCATCAGCAAACAACAATCAAGAGCCA
Source organism: Saccharimonadales bacterium (SeqCode) (assembly GCA_036263915.1). Lineage (GTDB taxonomy): Bacteria > Patescibacteriota > Saccharimonadia > Saccharimonadales > UBA4665 > DATASD01. The sequence goes on from DATASD010000017.1 coordinate 31,805, forward strand.
TTGATATACGATTAAAAATTGACGGCTCTATTGCTCGTGACGGCCAACTGAGTCTCTTTGGCAGGATAAAGGCAAAATATTATCGGATATACCAATTTACATCACTCATCCGTTGGTTGTTCCTACGGAACGTAAGTCTCTACCTAAAAGCAGCCCGCATCAAAAACTTGGTTCTCTTTACCGTAACGCTGCGGCGCCACAAACTAGCCCTTGAACTTAAACATATACGCAACGAAGTCATCCTCAATACTACGCCCGGAGACCTAGGTCGACAAAAAAAGATTACCGAAAGAAGGATCAAGGAACTTCTCAAAGATCCGAGCGACATAACCGTATTTATTATTTGCCGCGATCGAGTAAATGACTTACGGCTACTCGTGCGCTGGCTTGAGCAAAACGGTCTTCACAAAATCACTTTTATAGACAATGACTCTGTGTATCCGCCGCTGGTCGACTACCTACATAAGACACCCTATCAGGTTATCAAGTTGTATCGTAATGTGGGTCATACGTCACCCTGGGGGCTTGGCCTCGTCCGCGCTTTGGTGCCAGAGGACTTCTACATTGTGAGCGACCCGGACGTCATTCCTACCAAGGACTGCCCCAAGGACGTTCTAAAGCATTTTCTTGATGTACATAAACAATACTTCATGTATCTCAAAGTGGGTTTTGGCCTGCGTATAGACGATCTTCCCGATCATTATCGCCTCAAACAATCGGTCATAGAATGGGAGAGTCAATTTTGGAAACAAGAGTTAGCGCCAGGAGTCTACGAAGCTGGCGTCGACACGACATTCGCCCTCTACAAGCCGTTTACGTATACCTATAAGTTACATCCGAGCCTCCGTACAGGTGCGCCCTACGTCGCCCGACACATGCCCTGGTATATGGACCCCGAGAAAATAAGTGAAGAGGAACGGCATTACAGATTCCGCGCTGACCACAATGTGAGTTCCTGGAATGCAGATGAACTTGAGGACCGCTACGAAAAAGAGCTTAATAAAAAACGAAAAGATTAGCTTAAAGAATACCTACCGTTTCTGGAGAGGGAATGTGTACATGTTTCATAAAACAGTATCTGTTATATAGCAATCATAAACTATACTGTGCTCAGGGTACAGTTTATGTCTTTGTTCGACCAAGGAGCTTTACTAGCCGGTTACGAAGCCGCCACACTTTAGAACCCCTAATCGCCTCAAGTTGCTGCTGCTTCTGAGCCAGAAGAGCTTCGTAATGCCACTCGGCACTTTGTTTGGCGCGACGTAGCTCTTCAATGGCTTGCTGCTGCTTCTGTAACGAGATCTGATCTTTATCCTCACTATCACGTTTTTGTATGGCATACGCGGTGATAATTGCTGGAAACTCCTCTGTTGACTGCAAGAATATGTGACTATCATGTTTTGCGTCAACGGAAATAAATGTATCAAGCATGGTATATATTGCAGCATGTATCATGCTGGCTCTTTTAGGTACGTTGCCATATCGTTTGAGTAACTCGACAAAGAACCGGAGGTGGGGCAATCCGTATTTCTTCCATATGACATCAACATTATGCGACGATTCCCACCAGATGCCGCCCGGGTGTCGACGATAGACAGCCATCACCCGGTTCATGAATCCTATTTTACCCGCCTCGGCATGTAGCAAGTGCAGGAACCAATCACCAGGGATAATATTTTTGGGAAATACGTCTTTTACATTTTTTCGGCTGAACTGCCAGCGGTACATAACCGAATTCGTTTGGATGAAGTTATGTGCAAGTAAATCGTCAACGCCGAATGTGCGTTTGTTTGCGAATTGCTTTGGGTCGGGAAATAATTCATGGATCTTTGGTTTATCTTCATAGAGAACCTGTACAGGATGGAAGCACATTGAGAAATCTTTATGCGTTTCCAGGAAGTCAACCTGCCGCTGCAGTTTTGTAGGGTCTATCAAATAGTCGTCGCCCTCCGCATACAAAAGGTACTTCGTCTTTGGATAGGCGATGAGATCCAGCCAATTCCTTTCCGGCCCCACATTCTGTTTCTGTAGTATGAGATGAATGAGGTCAGGATACTTCTTTTTGTATGCCTGCAAGATCTCCCTTGTGCTATCAGTAGAGCAGTCGTCTGCGATGATCAATTGCCACGGGAAGTCGACTTTCTGGGCAAGAATACTATCGATAGCTTCTTCTATATATCGCGCATGGTTATACGTAATAATGCAGACGGAAAGCAGGGGCTTTTTCACTACAATCCTACCCTTTTTCGCACAAAAGGAAGATACTGGCACAAAGGTCGGGGTATTGCTGGCCGAGCGCGTAGCACCCCTCTAAATATTCTGGCGACACAATGTTTTGTTTGATTACCTCATCCCATTGAAAATTGGCCAATGCCTTAAAGAAAACGCCACTTCGGTAAACAACCTTCAATCCTGCCGCCTTCGCGTCTCGTTCGAGCGTGTCGAGCGTGTAGGTAATCACGTGCCCATGGGCTTTTTCGGCATCGGTTACCGCAGTGTTATGCGATATGAGCCCCATATTAACGGCTATTTGACGTGATGGTGCATTCGCGTTTGGTACCACCAAAAAGAATTTTCCCTTGTCCGAAAGCCACTCATCGTTCACGCGCTTTAGAACTTTGACGGGGTCATCGAGGTGTTCGAGTACGTGGGTCATAACAATATTGTCGTACTTTTGGGGCAACTTTACGTCTTCGAAAAGCGCGTTGTACATCTTAACTTTGCCATCCAGATTTTTGGTTGCTTCGGCAGCCGCAACGTCTGACGCCTCTACGCAGCTAATGTCTTCAAAGTATGGCGCGAGTCGCTTGGTAACTGCGCCTTTAAAACAACCGAGTTCCAATAAGCTGCCATCTACAAAGAAGGGTTTAAAAGACTTGACCATATAGGGGTGCATGACGTCATAGTCAAATCCGTAGGCATATTTACGGCCAACGTTGTCATCAAATTCTTCGTTGTAATTCCTCTGATTGCTCATAGTAATCTCACTCGCTTATTAGTTTTGCTATCCCAAATCCATTCCGTCCGAAATTATTTCCATTATATAACAGATAGATGGTATTGTTATGCTCAAAAACGTTGGGATAGCACATCATCTCAGCGTCCCAGCCTTCGGCAGAGAGTTCTGTGCCGGCGTGTTCGTCATCCCGCGTCCAATGCGTAAGATCGTCGGAATAGGCATACCCTAGGCGATATCCTTTCCCTTTTTCGTCTCGAAAGCCTGCCATATGTCGATAGCAAAAATACATATGATATCGCTCACCGATTTTGATAACGGTAGGTAGCGCTTGGCACTCGTTCTCGTCAACTTTGTCTGCAATGATGGACCCGCCTGTTTTTTTCCACTCAATTCCATCGTCTGAGATTGCGTGCCCTATCTTATATACTCTTTCGGAAGGATGCTCCTTGGTTTCTTCGCTCCACTTTTTCCCAAATAGGTAGAACATGTGGAATGCACCTTCGAAGAACCGCACAAAGGGGTCGCCTACGAGAAATGGCTCGTCTGTAGTGGCACTGAGAACCGGGCCGTCGCCATGTCGTTGGAATGTCTTGCCGTTATCTGAGCTTATCGCAAGGCCAGCGCCCGTTTCCACGGGGACGGATACTCTTCGGGAAATACCGTTCGTGTAACCGTATATTTTATCCCCAACTTTCACTGGGCTCAGCGGGAAGATGCCGTGCTCGTCAAAACAGCCGAGCTTGCCCAGAGGAATAACCTCATGATCGGAGTAACCGATGATGTTTTTTAGGTCTACGTCATAATCAACATATTGCACGTGACTTAAAAATTTTCCGGGGGTATCATTCGTTCGCGTCGAAAAATAGATTCGCACACGATCATCCATAACAAGCGCCTGCGGTGATTGGGCATGACTGACATAGCGACCCACGAACGGGGAAGTATCAAACTCAAAAATCTGTCCAAGCTTTTGCCATTTCATCGTAGTTCTCCTTCGAGTTCGGCCAGGCCGAAACCATACCGGCCCACGGAATTGCCCAAATAAAGCATATAAACCTTGCCGTCAAGTTCAAATACATGCGGGTAGGCGATCATTTCGTTGTCGAAGGCATCCGGATCCTCTGAGATGGCTATACCTGCCTTGGTATCGTCGCGCTGCCAATGGATCAGATCATCTGAACTCGCATAACCTATCCTGCGATTTTTTGTCTGACGAAAGTTCTTGGGCACCCAGCCGCAGAAAAACATGTGATACTTGCCGTTCGCATAGAACACATCGGGGCTGGCCTGCGATTCATGTTCGTCCCATGCATTTGGTATGAGGTCATGATTATGTCGACGCCAGTGCAGGCCATCATCCGAAACCGCGACGCGTATTCTGTGGGATATCTCTGACCTTCCTTCTATTTTTAGCCAGGTGTTTCCAGCAACGTAGAAGAGATAATATGTGTCATTCCATTTTCGGATCTTCGGGCCGCTGATCGTAAACGGCTCCTCCGGCGTATAGGGCAATATAGGACCGTCGCCCAAACGCTGAAACGTCTCTCCGTTATCCGTGCTCTTGGCGAGGCCGATTCCGACATTGAACGGTACAGAAACGCACCGCGTCCAGCCCGCATAGTACGCCCATATTTCGTCCTCCATCCGGATGACTGATGTGGGGTACGTGCCAAATTCGTCAAAACAGCCTTTCTTGCCTAAGTCCAAGATAGGCTGTTTTGCGATACGGACGACACGAGACAGATCTTTCCGATCTAGGTCTACGAAGGCTGTATAACTTACAAACTGGCCATTTTCATCTCGCTTCGGACGACACGAGAAATATACCCTCACATAATCGTCAAAAACGAGCGTCGCTGGAGCCTGAGCATATTCCTCCAGCCAGGGTATACCCTTATAATCTCGCGGATCAAATATCCTGCCCAACTTACGCCATCTAAACATGTTTCCACTCATGAACCTTCCCATCATACCAACCATTATCTTTTGCGCCGAGTGCCAGTCGCTGGTAGTAGTACCCGCTGAAGCCTGCTTTTTCCATAAGTTCACCGACTTTCTCGTAATCGTAGCTAACCCGATGAAGTTCGAACGTGGATCCATCCCACGTCGCAAATGCGGCACGGTTATCGCCATCTCGCGGCTGACCAATCGAACCTGGATTGCAGTACACCTTATTGCCATAATCCTCGAGCCGTTGTACGTGTTTGTGCCCTGAGGCGAAATACGTACCGCCTACTTTGTCGAAGTAGGCCCGGCTCGGCTCTAGGTATTCATCGAGCGGGTTCGTCCAGCCACCGTGAACCATTGAAAGGCCTTTGTATTCTCGGTGAACCGGCAAGCTCTTCAACCATTCCAGATTCTCTTTGGTAATGATCTTTTTTTGGTATGCAAGGGTGTCGTTAACCGTTTGGGAACGATCGCAAAAACTATCAGCGAGCATGTACCAGTCATGATTGCCAATGATACACTTGGCGTTTCGCTTGCGAAGTTCGTCGCACACTTCATTCACCTGAGGGTAATACCCTACGATGTCCCCGAGACAATATATATCTTTAATGTTCATTTTATCTATTGCCTGCAAGGCGCGTTCGAGGGCTACGTAATTACCGTGAATGTCAGATAGTATCGCTATCATAAAAAATGTGATCCTCTGTGTATCTTACTGCATGGCCGGCTCTCACCCTAGGCTGTGTTGGGGTGATGCTATCCAAGAAATAATGAGCAGCCATGACGCTTTCATTATACCCAAAAGCGGCCCTGATTGACGTCGCAGAAGAAATGCGCGGGTTAATTTCCAGTAACTTTAACTGCCCGTCATGAAGCCTGAATTGAAAATTTGTAGGCCCGATCGGTTTGAGCACCGCTGCCATCTCTTTCATGGCGGTCTCTACACCGGGCGGGCTTGCTACCTCAGCTTTTTCAGTAAATCCTTCCTTGGCCAGTTTTCTCCGTAGACCCATAAAGCAGCATAACTCGCTTTTGTCGTCAAAAAAGCCCGACACCGTGTATTCCGTTTCTGTATCACCAACAATGGGTTGCGCCATTACTACCGGGCCTATATCCTTCTGATGCTTATCAAATGTACTCTTGGAATCTACGATAACGATACCTCTTGACGCAAAGCCACGGCGGGGTTTAAGCAAGAACGGCAGGCCATAGGCGTCCTTCAGCTCGCCGAACGTTCCTTCTAGCCTGGATTCAATTAAATATTTTGGCGTAGCATCACGCAGCTTTTCATAGAAATTCCATTTGTCGCCGCATAAATTTATTAAATCTGGGTTGTTAAGCACGAGCTTTGTACCAGTTTCTAAAATTCTCTCCCTGTGCTCGTTCCATGCATACATATCGACATCAATACAAGGAATAGCTAGGTCTACTTTGTGCTTTTTTATTATCTTACACAGCCAATCAATATAATGGGGATCGTTCGTGAGCGGCGCGCGTTCAAAAATATCACAAAAGGCTGGTGCAACCGAGTCTTCATAAATAGTTGTTCCAATTAAATTGCACGCTGGTTTCATCTGACGTAACGACTTCAGGACGCCGTAACCTATGATCCCCGAAGCACCTGACACAAGTATGGTCTTCATAGTTTCCCTTCTCTATACTTCTTTATCCTTTCCAAGCCCGCCTCCATCGAAATGGTAGGCTGGTAGGCTATTTTTTTGTATATAGCCTGGTCCAGCGGAAATGTGTCGCTCGGTATGTCTGGCTTGTCGGCGGCAAATCGTACGCTGCCACCCCGACCGAATATCCGTTGAGCAGCGTGGGCGATCTGCGAATATGTACTATTCTTGGGCGACGTGCAAGCGTACACACCTTCATGGCGACGATCAATCACCCGACGAACGATCTCTGCGAGGTCGCTACTATGTATGTAATTCCTAGCTGCATCGTTCGTACCGTATAGTACGATATCTTCGCCTTTTTGGGCATGATCTACCATGTGATACAAAAATTGTTGATTCTTTTCGAAAGTATTTTCATCTCCATAAATCCTTGAAGGTCGCAAAATCGTGAGCGGAATACCATTACGTTTACAATAAAAAAGAGCCAATTCGTCGGCATGTTTCTTAGTTAATGCGTAGATCGAATAAAAAGGAGAGGTGTCATCCAGCAAGGTAAAAATCGAAGAGATAAGGACCACGTGGGCGACATGTGCTTTCTTGGCTGCTTTACATATTTCTAGAGTACCCAGCACGTTCGTCTGCAGGGCATCGACTATTTCGTCATCCCGTTCACCCCCAAAACTGGCGGCAAAATTTATAAGAACGTCGATGCCATCGGGGATCTTGATTGGCCGAGTAATGTCACAAACGATATCACAGTTCTTTCTGCCAGCAGTAATAATCGTGTTGCCTTTCGATAGAACCGGTATAACCGCCTTAGCAAGTGCAGCATTTGCTCCAATGACGAGAATTGTTTTTTTCATACAAGCTCGTACATATCTACTATTTGTCTCACTTTTTCCCGATCGTTAAACATTATGACATCAATAATGGAAAGCCAGGGTACAAACGAATTGCCAAACTGTTCGTATGTTACGTCTTTCGACCTAATAAATCTTAGATCTATGCCTTGAGACATAAATACTTCTTTATTATAGAGTTCCATGCCGCCAATTGCATTCACGTACATTTCCGTACCTGTTGCTTTGCAAATAGCGAGCACTTTTTGCTCTGCTTTAAGCGCCTGGTGGTCAATGTCGACGTTCGACGAAATAGTTATCTTTGTATCGATACCCAGATAGGTACACATCAATTTGATGGAATTATAAATGTAGCTAAAGAGATTTTTGTCAGTACCGAGGAAACAAGCCTCAACGACGGGATAGGCATCCGCGTAGTAGGGTGCCTTGCGATACGTATTTTGAATAATTCGCAGCGTGCGCATTATTTCGTTCTGGCTATCGTCGCTGAGGAACCTCTCGTTAACATTCAAATAATCTGAGTCTTTTTTAATAGGTATCGTAAAGAGGCGGTCGTGGTCTCCATCTAATATTCTGTTCCTATTAAACCAACCCTTTTTCGTAAATTGAATATTGTCGTACACGACAAACTCATCAACCGAATGAATGAGTTGCCAGTAACCAATATATGGCAAAAAATATGGTTGCATAATCGCCGTCTTTTTCATGCGTTTTCTCCAATTAACTCCCTGAATAAGTGTATTCTTCCTTCGATGTGCTTTTCGATGTCATAAAAGAACTGCGCCTTTTTTTGGCCTTTTTGAGATATCGCATACAGCTCGTCTAGGTTATTGTAGAAATGTTTTACTTTTTCTACGATATCTTTTACCTGTGTTTTGATAATAACAACTTCATCATGTGCGAATTCCGTGTTCATGTTGAGCTCATCGGCATTAAACCCACAGACGCCGCAGTACATGGCCCCGGCAGAAAGCGGAAACCCGTCCGAATTACCTTCATACAGTTTAAAGGGCCTGTTGGGAGACATAAAAATATCCATGGTACTGTAAAATTCCGGAAGCGCTACAGGGTCTAGGTAACCATAGAACTTTATGACGTCCTTGATGTCGGATACATCGATCTCCGTTTCGTCAAATCCACCAACAACATGAAACCGTATGTCAGGGCGATACTTTGCCAAGCGCTTTGCAGCTGCTACAAATAAATCATATCCCTTATCGACACCCTTCGGGCTGTATTTTGCAGCCACAAAGCATATATCAAACGTGGATTTCTCTCGCTTAAATTTCCTTTTCTCCTTAACGTCAGAAAGTTTAAATTGAGCTGATCCTGAAAAGTCATACAGCACGTCGTCCTTGCGACATAATCCTTTATTGAGCAGATAATCTTTGAAGAGTCTTTGATTAACGATGACCTTCCTAAAAAACTTTGAAGAGCAAACTTTTCGCAACATAGCATCCGACGATTCATTGTTAAGGCCAAACGCGCCGCCCGGGTTCAGCAAAAATACAAAAGGGATCTTGTGTTTTTCCAAGAAAGGAAGCAGCGTATACGTTTCGGCCAAAAAATAGGTGTACGCTAAGTTGAATTGATATTTCCTTTTGCTGAAGAGTAACTTTATTTTGCCCTTCGCTTCTGGGTGCTGGGCTACGTAGTTTTTGAGGTTGCGTTTGAAGTCCTCTTTTGCCATGCCATATCCGTGGGAAAACCAAGCATCCTTGCCTGGCTTCATGGGATACATTGTGTAGTACGCAAATCCAGGCAGCTTTTTCACAAATTCTAGCAGATCAGAGTTTCTCGGCCCTATGGCGTTTTTACTAGGAAGGACTGAATCTATCACTACAATATTTTCACGGATAGTTCGTGCCGCAGCTGCTTTTTCGAATAACGCTTTCAGCATTTTATATCTCATTTATCGTGTTGATGATTTTTTCGACAGCTTCTTTCTCGAGTCCTACGAACATAGGCAGACATGCGATCCTGCTCGCGATATCTTCTGATATAGGGCAGGCTGCGCCCTGTACATAGGGAAGTGTGTTTAAGCTGGGGTAGAAGTATCTGCGGGGAAATATATTTTTAGCTTTTAATCGAGCGAGCACGTCAAGGAGCTGAGCTTCCGACTCAAATACTACTGGATAATACGCATAGTTGTGCTGTGTGTCCGGGCCTGGCTTTGCTCTCTTGAATCTGCTACTGAGCCCCTTATCATACTGTTCGGCGATTACTTTTCTATCGGCTATAATCTGCTGCACATATGCAAGGTTGCAGAGACCCATGGCGGCCTGCAATTCGGAAGCCTTGGCATTTACACCGAGCAAGTAGTGATTGTCCCCTTCGTGGCCAAATTGTTTCATGAGATTTATGCGCTCGTTCAGTTTTTTTGTCTTCGCTATAATACCGCCGCCCTCTATGGTGTGAAGCAATTTTGTAGCGTGAAAGCTGGTTATAGAAATATCGCCGTAGCCCAGGAGCGACTTACCCTGGTATGTTACGCCAAACGCATGCGCCCCATCATATATTACCGGCAGGTTGTGTTTCTTGGCGATGACCTCGATCTTCTCGACCTCGCAAGGAAAGCCAAAGACATGCACGGCCATAATAGCCTTCGTTTTTTTCGTTATAGCAGCCTCGATTTTATCTGCGTCTATGCAAAACGTATCCGGCTCGATATCAACATACACTGGCGTACCTCTTTCCCAGAGAATCGCTGAAGTTGTTGCCACGTAGGAAAAAGGTGTTGTTATGATCTCACCTCCTTCTATATCCAGCGCCCGAATAGCAAGCTGCAATGCAGTGGTGCCATTGCTAACAAATTGAAAGTACCTAGGACCAAGGTACTTTTTGACCTTTCTTTCAAATTCCTGTAAAAAATGTCCCTGATTTGTCAGCCACGCACTATCCCAAATTTGCCGTACATATGAAATGTATTCATCTAGTGGCGGCAAGAACGTTTTGGTGACATTAATCCTCTCCATTCCACCACCCGCAGGCTTACTCATATTCCCAAGTATCCGCTAACTTCAAGGCGCCGCCTCTTGTTGAGTCGCTTCCCTTGACGATAAATTGAGCCTTGTTGGTGTTAATACTTAAGAGCTCCGCATTTTTTGCCCTGAAGAGGCCGGCTCCTATGGAATAGACACCTCCGTTAAGTATACGAGTATCTAAGTGATATGTGGCATGGCCAGATCCGTTGAGTAATTTTCCTTTTGATGTGTTGAGCTCTGCTAATGACATACCATCTTTTATAATCGAAATGCCTAGGTACATCTCATCTGTTTCTTCCGTTTTGTAAGTAAACCGTATAGCGACCGTTTCTTCCTCTGGATTTGCGATCTTGGCTGAAAGCGAATTTTTCTTGGGCAAGTCGCGACCCTGTTGTTTGGCCTCGGCTTGTCGCGAACTTTCCATGTTCTCTTCTAGGTATATGTCCGCAATCTCCAACGGACTCCCCTTGTGTATCAAGTTTCCATCTTTGATATATACTGCACTCGTACAAAATCGCCTTACAGCATCCATGTCATGCGAGACGAAGACGACTGTTTTCTTTTGTTCCCGCAGCTCTTCAAAGTAATTGAAACATTTCTGCTGAAAGGCGGCATCCCCAACAGCCAAAACCTCGTCCAGCAGCAAAATGTCTGTTCGTGCTCGTATTGCAATAGAGAAAGCAAGTCGGACCTGCATACCAGAAGAGTAGTTTTTAAGCTTCTGCTCCATAAATTTTTCCAGCTCGGCAAATGACACAATGTCTTTGTACATCTTGTCCATTTCCTTGCGGCTGAATCCTAGCAATGCTCCATTCAAAAATACATTTTCGCGGCCTGTGAGCTCGGGATTAAAGCCAACCCCAAGTTCAATAAACGGCGTGAGTGTACCGTTAACAGCAATGCTACCTTTCGTAGGAGTATAAATACCTGCGAGCATTTTTAGGAGCGTGCTTTTCCCGCTTCCATTACGGCCCACGATGCCGAAGAATTCTCCCTTATTGATTTGAAAAGTAACGTTCCTTAACGCAGATTGTAAATCGTACGTACGCTTACGACGGTAAAAATTGACTACCACACTCTTGATAGACCCTGTTTTCTCATGAGGCAGCTTAAATGTCTTGCTGACATTTTCAATAATGATAGCTGCGTCTGGATCAGCGTGCTTCGTATGAGCCGACATTATATATTCTCCGCAAAATACTTTGCTTCTTTTTTGAAATAAAGTACGCCTACGAGGAGCACAAGCAAACTAAAGGCAATTGGCAATAAGCGCGCGGCGGAAGAATGAAATACCTCCGCAATCGTTACTGTATCCTTCGTAACCAGGAAGTTGCGGGCGTCTTGAATAGCCTGGGCCGCAGGATTGAGCAATATGAGTTTTTGAAGAGTAGTATTGGTGATGAGCGTGATCGGGTAGAGGATCGGTGTTAAATAAAATAATGCCTGCAATATAATTTCCCATATAGGGCTAATATCACGGTACTTTACAAAGGCTGCGGCCAGGATAAGGGACAATCCGAGCGCAAAAACGTAAATCTCAACAAGAACCAACGGGAACCATAGGAGTGAGTCTGCGAGATGAATCCCATTGAATGCCATAAATACCCCCACAACTATAAGATTTAGGGCAAGATTTATGAGGGCCGATACGCTACTTGATACAACGATAATCCAGCGTGGTATGCGTATTTTGCGTATAAGATCGCCGCGCGCAACAACGGAACCGAGACTTTGGTTGGTCATTTCCGTAAAAAAGCTCCACAGCACGATACCCAAAAGCAAATAGATAGGATAGTGGGGGACGCTCGTTCCCAGCCGCAAGAACTTTACAAATACCACGTACAAAATACAAAATAAGAGGAGCGGACGAAGCAAGGACCAGGCATACCCCAAAATAGACCCTTGATAACGAAGCTTGAAGTCCGTGACGACCAATTCCCGCAACAATGCACGGTTTCGCTTGCTTAATATCTTTTTGATGACCATAATTCTAATAAACCATTATAAGATAGTACTCAGTTTATGCAAAAGAATGTTGTCGTTGTTATACCTAACTGGAATGGTGGCCCCGACCTTCCAACCTCTATAGATTCGATCATTTCCCAAAGTTACAAGGATTTTACCTTAGTCATTGTCGATAATGGATCGAGTGATGACTCTCGCACTATTATTGAACAGTATCAACGGAAAGATCCTCGCATACGAAGCGTATATCGAGATAAGAATTATGGCTTTACCGGTGGCGTAAACCCCGGCATTGAAATCGCTATACAGGAAAACGCCGCCTTTGTAACGCTATTCAACAATGATGCTCGCGCCGACAAAGATTGGCTCAAACATTTGGTAGATTTCTTGCAACAACACCCGTCGTATGGCATTGCTGCCTGTACCATTCTGCATGCCGATGGTAAAACGATCGATAGCACAGCCGATCAATACACTATATGGGGTATTCCGTTCCCTCGAGGCCGTGACGAGCCTGCCACCTCTCGCTACAACGAAGATACGGAGATCTTCGGTGCTTCGGGCGGCGCAAGTATGTACCGTGTGTCGATGCTCAAACAAATTGGTATGTTTGATCAAGATTTCTTTGCCTATTACGAAGATATCGATCTGAGTTTTCGGGCGCAGCTCGCCGGCTGGAAAATAGCCTTCGTGCCGCAATCGGTCGTATACCACGAACAAGGGAAGACGAGCACGCGCCTGGCTGGCCGGCAGGTCGGCGACCGGTCTGCTTCACCTTTTACAACTAAGCAGTACATGAAGAACCTGCCGTTCATATTAGTTAAAGACATGCCGTTCCGGCTGTTATGCCGGGTTCTGCCACGTTTCACATTGGCATATACACTGTTTTTTATAAAGGCGTTCCCAGACCATCGAGGGGGTGGGGCATTAAAAGGAGTCGGATTATTTTGGCTTAAGCTTCCTAAGAAGTTATGGCAGCGGCAGTACATCCAGAAGACACGCAAGGTATCCAACCACTATTTGTGGAGTATTTTCGTCCACGATCTGCCACCCAATGCCTACAAACTGAAGCGGTTGCGGTCGATGTGGCACCGCCTCGCAGGTCGAACGCAAGCCTAAACTTTCGGCGTTGCCTTGACATCAGCAGCTAAAGCCACACCTGCTAGCAGCCACCACTGCAATGCCACAGCCTCGTTGCTCCATATTTGAAGCAACATATTCATGATCACATATGCCCAAAAACTCGCGAGAAGCACCGGATGCCAAACACCCTTGCTGCGCCAAAGATATACGTACACGCCCACGTTCATTGCCACAAAGAGCGCCAAGCCGGCAACGCCGACCTCATACCCAATCTGGATATAATAATTTTCGGTGAGCAGGCCACCGTGCGGATTCTGAATGGAGGCCAGACCTGCGGTGCCCGGCCCATGACCAAGTGGTTGGTGTACGATACCTTCCAGCCCTTTGGCCACATAATGCAGGTGATACTGGTTGGAATCGTACTGGCCGACCTGCGCCGTCGTAGCATGTGTGAGAACACCATTAATATTGGCGTTGTGCCGCTGCGTAAAGGCTACGACTCCAATAATCAAAACGAGCGCTGCCAGCACAAGTCGATAACGGCGTACGATCGCCCAAAGTGCCGAACGGTAAGCCCACCACACCACCAAAATAATCATTACTGCGGCGGCGGCCCAGGCGCTCCGCGAAAACGTCAAATAAAGCGCGGCCACGTGCAAGGCAAGTAACGCAGTAGCTGTTATTTTTTTGCGCCAATCACGAAGTCGAAGCACTATATGAACAAGAAGTGCAGTCGGCACCATCAGATAGGCAGCAAGTGTGTTCGGATCGCGGATCGTCGACATGATCCGCGGAAACTCGGGATTATCGTCAATAAAGAAATTTGGCTTCACACCGCGCGCTGTACTATACCCAAAGTGCGTCAAAATATCCTTTGGCAAAAAGTATTGCAGCACGCCGAGTGCCGCAACGACCGTGCTTATAATCAGCACGATCGTAACAATGCGCCGCCACACAAAACCTTCGGGGTACAACAATCGTGCGCCATAGCCAATTAGCAGATACCACACTACCCTGTTGTTGTAAATAATACCCAGAAGAGCACTCTGTTTGTATAGGTCCGGATGAACCGCCCACAGCAACAAGTGCAGCGCACCATACACGGCTGCAAAAATCACCAACCGATTAAAGAGCCTCGTCCCCCGCCGAAATGCCCATACCGAACAAACCGCCGTAAGCACTAATACGGCCGTAACAACGTCTTTACCCAGCTTCCATTCGTCCAAGCCGCCCGTGTACGTGCTCAGCCACTGCGACAAAAAGATGTGAAACGGCATATACGCAAGTAATGCAATACAGCCATAGTAAGGGAGGCGCCGGAGAAGCTTCATTATGCTATGATTATAGCAATATGACCTCCGTCAAGAAACACATTGTGGTCGATGCGCGCATTCGGCGCAGCAGCACCGGCCGTTATACCGACCGTTTACTTCAGCACTTGCAGGCGATCGACCACTATCACACTTACACTGTTTTACTTATGCCGGACGATACCTGGCAGCCCACTGCCAAAAACTTTTCGGTTGCCCCTTGTCCGTTTGCACAGTTTTCATTCAAC
>DATASD010000008.1:0-15159 GCA_036263915.1 Saccharimonadales bacterium (SeqCode)
TCGCGCTCCAGGTTGTCTGCATGAGTACGATGCTCTCGCGCAGCGCGCATTAAGTCGTCGGGATTTGGCATGTTTTCCTCCTTCCGAGCGATGCTCGTTACCTTACTATTATAACAAGAGGTCAAGATCGCTGAGCTCGGCTGGCAGGAAACCTTTTTCATGCTTAAAGTCTGCTTGCCATTTGTAGCCTTGGTTGTAGCCGAGATCTTTCATGAGTTTCGTTGGGGCATTGCGGAGGTGTAGCGGTACCGGCAGATCGGGATATTCCCGTGCAGCAGCTTGGGCGGCGTGCATGGCGTCGGTGACGGCACGCGATTTTTGAGCTTTGCTGAGTACCGCAGCGCAGTGATACAGATTGTACTGACATTCCGGCATGCCGATGCGCTCTACAGCCTGGAATGTCGCAACTGCCAGATTGAGCGCAGCTGGCGCGGCCATGCCGATATCTTCGGAGGCGAAGATCACCATACGCCGGGCGACAAATTTAGGATCTTCGCCGGCTTGCAGCATGCGCGCCATGTAATACAACGCAGCGTTTGGATCGCTACCGCGCATCGACTTAATGAAAGCGCTGATAATGTTGTAGTGATTCTCGCCGTTTTTGTCGTAGCCGGGCACGCGTTTTTGGGCAGCGGTCGTTACGACATCGGTCGTAATGGTGCCTTTGGCGAGTTGCAGGGCCAACTCCAAGTTGCCAAGGGCCACACGGGCATCACCGCCCGATAGCTCCGCAAGCAAGTCGATACTTTTGGTAGGCAAGCGCTTTGCGGTCAGTTTTTCAGCCTTTGCCGTCTTTTTCAAGATCGCAACAATGTCGTCTTTGCTGAGCGGTTCCAAAACGAGCACGCGCGAGCGGCTCAGGAGTGGGGTAATAACTTCGAACGAGGGGTTCTCCGTTGTCGCGCCAATAAGGATGATTGTGCCGTCTTCGACGTGCGGCAAAAATGCATCTTGCTGCGCTTTGTTAAAACGGTGGATTTCGTCTACGAACAAGATCGTGCGCATGCCCAGCCGCTGGTTGGCCTCGGCCTGCGCAATGACGCGCATTACGTCGGCTTTGCCGGCAGTTACGGCGCTCAGCTCGACAAACTCGGCGCCGGTTTCACGGGCGATAATTCGCGCCAGCGTCGTCTTCCCACTGCCGGGCGGTCCCCACAGAATCAAGCTTGTCGGCTGCTTTTTGGTGATGATCTCACGAATAATCTGGCCATGTTCAAGCAAATGCTTCTGGCCAATTACCTCATCCAAACGGCGCGGTCGCATACGCTCCGCAAGTGGCTGCTCCATATGTTCTTATTATACGCCGTTTACCTCCGTATATTGTATAAATGTTGACGATGTGTCATAAGTGATGTACTATTCCGAAATCATGTCCGAGATCTCCTCGCAGCGCTACCCCAATATTCCCAGGGAGGTGCATGTCGAGTGGGCCGGAGCGACTATGGAAATTTCTGGCCTCGATAATATTCGAGAGAGCAATCGTGCGCCTGACGTTGTTCATACTGATACTGATTTTGACCTTGATTCGCCGATCCAAGAGGCAAAGATTACAGCGGGCATAGTGGATGTGCCAGACGCTGGTCCTGGATATGGCTGGTCTGCTTTTATCAACCTTCGATGCAACCCTGCTATGGAGCACAGCCTCCGCGGCGAAGATATCGCTGAACCCTTATTGAACAATCCGCCCCGAGATGGAGGTACTGACTTTCAGGTGCTTCCTCCTCCAGATGCTACCGCGCGAGGGGATGAGCACAACAACATAGAGCCGCTGCGCCGATACGATATAGACGGTAATCCATTTGATGTCTTTGTGCGCAACAGATTAGACAACCAATACCACAATCACCAGCTGGTCGTTACTAATTACAGTGCATCCAATGAAAATCCTGCGCTGGTAGCGGACGATCCAAACTTGGCTAAACCTGGCGGCGCTTTCGTTGATGAATCTCAGGTAGCATCGGCTTTCATGAAGGCCTACCTGCATACGCTGAATGCAGCAAGTACCGTAGAGACCGAATTCCTAGGCATTTACACAGAAAAACGGCTTGTTGGTTCGCGTGATCTATCCATTGATATCCCAGAGCACGCTCCGAGTAACGGGGATCAGCCATGGCAAGTGACGGAAAGTAAGGCTCTTATCGCTAAAGATGGCCAAGGGCGCAACGATGGGGTGAGCCTAAAAGCTTTTGTGGAGGTCGTCCATCCCAAGGAGACGTTTGGTGATATATATGGGTACGAGGAAGTCAAGCAAGTAGGTCGTACCAAGGTCGAGGAGCTAGATCCAGGATTGCGGGCACAGTACCGTGAACGAGGCATATCTATTGAGCCTGCCCTGTACCTCGTGGGGCCGCCCGGCAATGGAAAAACAATGATCGCTAAAGCAATCGCGAATACAGCTCGGGCCGAAGTATGGACATTGAATGCGTCTGACGTCCTCGATGAGTATATTGGTAATTCAGAACATAAGCTGGACGCAATTTTCAAGGAAGTGATGAAACGTGATCCCGCGAAAAGTCGGCCACTCGTTGTGATCATGGATGAATGTGACTCGTTGATAGGTAAACTGGGTGATACAACTCATGGTGGTCATGCAGCCAATAACCTCACAAACATATTTAAACGACGATTTAGCGACGTTGCCGAAAAGGGAACAAATGTGCTCTTTTGCATGAGCACCAACGATGACAGCTTGGTAGACGACGCAGCTACGCGCAGTGGCCGCTCCGACAGGATTGAAGTGCCAAATCCTGACTTTGACACGCGCATAGAAGTCATGGAAGGCAATATGGGCAAATTGGCTGCCAAATATCAGAATTCGCAACTTTTTGGTCCTGATGTTACGCCGGAGGCTATCGCTGAAATGTCGGCAGCAATGGACGGCTGCTGCTGTGCTGATATTGGTAAAATGTTTAATGATCTTGACAAAGATCGAGTGCGGCAAGAATTCTATAACAACAGAAGGCCGCGACCGACTCCTCTGGAGCCAGTGTCGCTTGATCAGCTGCGTCGTCATGCTGCCCCCTTCATGAAGAAAGATAGCGACTGACAGTTGGCCATTTGCAAGTTTTATGATATAATTTCATAAAATAAGTACCTCTGGCCGACCTAAGGATCGGCATTATCATGGCTGCAGCAACTCAGGATCCTACCAAAATTCGAAATATCGCGATTATCGCGCACGTTGACCACGGCAAAACGACGCTGGTAGACGGCTTGCTCAAGCAGTCCAAAACCTTCCGCGACAACCAGGCCGAGATGGCTCAAAGCCTGATTATGGACAGCGGCGACCAAGAGCGCGAACGTGGCATTACTATCACCGCCAAAGTGACCGCTGTACAGCACGACGACTACCGCATCAATATTATCGACACACCCGGTCATGCCGACTTTAGCGGCGAAGTCGAGCGCACGCTTAATCTTGCTGACGGCTGCTTGTTGATTGTCGACGCTCAAGAAGGTCCAATGCCGCAAACCAAATTTGTGCTTACCAAGGCGCTCGCCAACGGCCTTAAGCCAATCGTGATTATCAACAAAATCGACAAGCCCGGCAGCCGCATCGCCGAGGTTGAAAACGAGCTCGCTGATCTGTTTTTGGAGCTTGCCATACACGAAGATCAGCTGCATTACCCGGTGTATTACGCCATCGGCCGCGAGGGCAAAGCCTGGAAGACGCCGCCAACAAATCCCGACGAGCCAGCTAGTCTCGACGTCATTTTTAATGCAATTATTTCTGACATTCCGGCGCCCTCGATCGAACTCGACAAGCCGTTCCAGATGCTGGTTACAGCACTTGCCTGGGATAACTTTAAGGGCAAATACGCCATCGGCCGCATCACGCGGGGCCGCATCAAAAGTGGCGACCAAGTGACGCTTTGCAAAAAAGACGGTACTCAAGCCAAAGCCAAAGTTGACCTCGTATTTATGAGTCATGGAGTTAGTAAGTTTGAGGTGCCTGAAGGTGTAGCCGGCGATATCGTGCAGCTCACGGGTATTGCTGATGCGAAAATCGGCGAAACGATCGCCGACGCTGCTCAGCCAGAAGCACTGCCGGTACTCGAAGTAGAAGCGCCGACGCTGCGCATTTACTTAGGCCCAAATACCTCTCCGTTTAAAGGTCAAGAGGGCGAATTTACCACCTCACGCCAAATCGGTGAACGTCTGCAAAAAGAGCTCGAAACCAACGTCGGCCTGCGTGTTGACGACGACGGTATCGGCTTTTTGGTTGCTGGCCGCGGTGAATTGCACCTGAGCGTTTTGATTGAAACCATGCGCCGCGAGGGCTACGAAATCGAAGTCGGCCGCCCTCAAGTAGTGACTCACCAAGAAAATGGCCAGACCATGGAACCGGTCGAAGAGTTAATCATCGAAGTTCCGGCCGAACATGTCGGTACGGTGCAAATGGAACTCGGCCAGCGCCGCGCAACGCTTAAAGAACAGTTTGCGAGCCCCAAAGGTGTCACGAAACTCGTCTACGAACTCCCCACCCGCGCGCTCCTTGGCCTTCGCAACATCCTGATGACCAACACCAAGGGTACCATCGTTATGAACTCGCTCGTAACCGGCTATCAGCCAATCGGTGCGCCGCTCCAGCAGCTGCGCAATGGCGTGTTGATCTCGTTCGAAACCGGCGTAACGACACCATACGCACTGCAAAATGTCGAAGCGCGCGGTATCTCGTACGTCGGTCCAGCCGTCAAGGTTTATGCTGGGCAAGTTATCGGCCTAAGCACTCGCCAGGAAGACATGGAAATCAACGTTTGCAAAACCAAGCACCTGACTAATATGCGCAGTTCCAGCAGCGACGGCGTGGTGCAACTGACGCCCCCAACTATTCTCAGCCTTGAACAATGCCTGGACTTTATCGAAAACGACGAATTGCTCGAAGTGACGCCAAAATCGCTTCGCCTCCGCAAACGCGAACTTGATCCGGTCAAGCGAAAACGCACCAAAGTCTAGGAAGTACTATGCGCGAAGCATCACCCCAACCCGAATATTCCGACGAAGCCGCCAAGCTACGTCGTGAGGAGGTGGTGGGTGAAATCAAAGACCTCTTTATGCAGCACCCTGATGCCACCGAGATTACCTGCGACGAGGAGGCATTTAATGCGACCATACGGGGAAGTCACAATTCACTCTTGCCACCGAAGTTCCGCGTTATTGCGGTTGAAGATGATTGGATTACCGATCCAGGGGAAGACTATCGATTTAAAGTAGGAGTGAGTAGTGTGGAGATTGGGCAAAGAGAAGATCGTGAGATCTTACAACTAAGCTCCGATGATCGCCTCGGTGAACACACCTTTGACACGGATGGCGAGTTACTCGACCATCTACGACACTTAAAACTTATACCGCCAAGCGGAGCATTCGAAGATGATATCAAGGAGCCTGAGGCTGATAACCCCGACATGCCAGACCCGAAACTTAACTTTTCACGGCTCCTCTGCGGCGAGGCAGATATCGCGCCCAACTGCCCCGATCCTACCGAACACCGGCATGACAAGCCGCAGGAAGATCATCGTGATCACCCCGATGATCCAGACGGTCCAGACGGTCCAATGCTTGTATAATAAAAGCATGAACCACGAAAATCGTCCTACAAACGACAACCCATACAAACAGCGTGCACTGCTCATCGATATGCTTCGTACATGTTATGCGGCTAACGCCGATAAAGCAGCCATTGAACTACGCAGGGATGGTATGCGTGCTACCTTGTATGGCACAGTATCTCTTCAGCTACACGGAACAGAGCCATCTCATTTTAATGTTGTCATGGTAGATGCCAGCGAGCGGACGAAGTCGCAGTATTATGTTGAAATGACGACGATACCCGAGCTTTCTATTGCTCCCAGGCAAAAGTTCTCGATTGACAATAATGCCGAAAACCTCGATCGTTCGACAGCACATGCCGATAGGCAATTACGCGCAATGGTTTTGCCAAAAGCCGTTTTCCGCGACGCGAGAGCTGAGTTATCTATACCCACGGCACAACGACCGGACGATACGTATGTGGGACAACTCCTGGACGAAGACATCGTTATGCGTGATTTTTATGTAGATATTGCCCGAAAAAGGCACGATGGAGAAACCTTTTAGCCGCCATCTAAAACATGGTATGGTATGTATATGTCCATGGAGCACGGTCAAGACCAAGGGTTCGACCCCGCCAGTCTGCGGGATAAAGCGATATATAGCTTGGAGGGGCATTTTATGATGTATGCCGACCAAACAGTCGTCGAAATAACCGAAGACGGTATGGTCGCAAAATTGATAGCAACGACTGATGTGTCAATTGGGGAGAAGACAAAACCAGTCGACTTGTTTATTACTGATATGAGTGATCGGGATGATCGACGCTATCTAATTGAAGTACGAGGCAAGGAACTATTCGATGATGGTGAACATGACGATACATACATCGTTGGCACCAACAAAAATCCGAGCCGGGTCGACCTCGATCGTTTTAGAACTCTTCGTCACATTTTATTGCCGACTGCAGCGTTTGAGGACCTAGGGACAGACGATGAGAGTCGCGGGGAGGCCGAGCGGATTGAGGACCCCGACGTTGAGGACGCTGACGCAACACTTGTGCCGAAGTTGACCCAGGAAGATCGTCGTATGAGGCGATATCTAAGGGGGGTCAAAAGAAGCGAGCGTAAGGGTACGTTCAAAGACAATCAAACCGGCCAAGGAGAAGTGTAAGTGGTCGATATTTCCGGCGAAGCGTTTGCCCAGCTTATTACACAGGCGATGGAAGAGTTGCCGCGTGACCACATGCAGGCGGTCAAAAATGTTGCTGTTGTGTGGGACGATGAGCCGTCGCCCGAGCAGCGCGAGCGCTCGCACTTGCGCGACGACCAAACGTTGCTCGGCGTATACGAGGGTGTGGCACTTACGCGCCGCAATGGTCGGACCGACTTTCCGCCCGACAAAATTACACTTTTCCGTGGGCCCATTTCACGCAGCGTGAACACTTATGCCGAACTTAAAGAGCAGGTCAAACATACTATCTGGCACGAAATTGCTCATTATTTTGGATTGAACCACGAGCAGATTCACGGCCTTGAGTAATAACGCTATCCGTAAACTGCTATACTATACGCAATGAAGGCTATTTTTGGCGCCCATTCGCCATTTCGTATCTTTGCATTTTCGTCGATCGCATCACTTGTCGTGTTGGCAGGAGTGCTCTTTGGCATGGGATTGAGCGGCTTGCTCATCGCCATCGTACTAACGGCGGTGGAAATTGCTTTTAGTTTCGACAATGCGATTTTAAACGCCAAAATCCTGAGCAAGATGTCGCGCTTTTGGCAGACGATGTTTTTGAGCGCCGGAGCGATTATCGCCATTTTTGGGATGCGCATCGTATTTCCGATCTTGATTGTTGCGGTGACCGCGCACTTGGAATGGAGTACGGTGCTTCATTTGGCGCTGCACAACCCCGGCGAATATGCCGAAAAGCTCGAGCATGCGCATCCGGCCATCTCCGCGTTTGGCGGCGCATTTTTGTTGATGCTCGCACTGCACTTTTTTGCTGACGATACACGCGAAATCCGCTGGCTCGAGCGGCTCGAGCGTCAACTTCAGCGCATTGCCACGCATTGGGGTCCGCCAGTTATTTCATTGCTTACCATAGCGGTCATTGGCGTGTTGCCGTTTAATCACCATCGGCGCGATACCATCGTGGCTGGCGTGCTCGGCGTGCTTGTGTATGCCCTGATCCATGGGTTCACGACATTTTTTGAGCGTATGCAAGCGCGAAAAGCGCAGATTGGCTTGCAGACGGGCATTGCCGCCTTCGTAAGTTTTTTGTATCTGGAGGTGCTCGACGCGAGCTTTTCATTTGATGGCGTGCTCGGCGCATTTGCCGTAACCAACAAAGTGGTGCTGATCGCTGCAGGCCTGGGCGTCGGTGCTTTGTGGGTGCGCTCACTCACCATATTTATGGTTCGCCGCGGTACGCTCGATAGCTACCAATTTATCGAACACGGCGCACACTATACCATTGGCATATTGGCTGTATTATTATTCGTCAGTATTTTTGTAGGCATCCCCGAAGCCGTGACGGGTTTGCTTGGCATTGGGATTATTGCCGCCTCTGTTGTAGCGTCGCGCCAGGCACTGAAGGAGTGATCATGCAGGATGCGTCCTTTTTGAGTGGTGATGTGCTTGAGGTTGCGCCACGGCTATTGGGCTGCGAGCTCGTGCGCGAGCTTGATGGCCACCGTTTGCGTGGCAAGATCGTCGAGGTCGAAGCTTATGACCAGAGCGATCCGGCCAGCCACTCGTTCCGCGGTCCGAGCCTGCGTAATCAGGTGATGTTTGGGCCGCCCGGTTTTAGCTACGTGTATTTTACCTATGGCATGCATTATTGCATGAATATCGTTACCGGACGGGAGGGCCATGCGAGCGCAGTGCTCATTCGGGCAATTGAGCCGCTCGAAGGCATTGAGTATATGCGCGAAAATCGGCATGGCATCAGTAACGATCATCAACTCACCAATGGTCCGGCGAAGCTTTGTCAGGCCCTCGGCATCGACAAGCAGCTCAACGGACACGACCTTCGCCAGCAGCCACTGCACCTTACAGTGAATGCAGCAGTGCCGCAAACAGCGGTGGTACAAACCACGCGCATTGGCATTTCCAAGGCCGCTGATCAGCCATGGCGCTTTTACCTGCGTGGTAATCCGTTCGTGTCAAAAATCTAAATATTTTGCTTGCAATTTAGCAGGCCTAAGCATAAGCTGAAATTGGAAGTGTGAGGCTTCCATAAGACCTGGGGCGTCCCCGGGTCTTTTAGGTGGAAACACTAGTATTTTGAAGGGAAGGCGGGATACAATAGCATTATGATAGTTTTGGCAGTGATTTTGGGAGTCGTCAACCTTGTTGGATTGATTATTATTGGTGTTTTGCTGGCTGGACGCAAGACGGGCGATGTAGATGGCGCGCTTCGGCAGGAGTTCGCCCAAAGTCGCCGCGAATTTGCCGAGGCGAACAAAGACTTGCGTCAAGAAGTAACTGGCGGCCTTCATCAGACGCGGGAGTCGCTCGATAAACGGTTAGAGCAATTGCGCGACAAAAACGACGAAAAGCTGGAGCTGATCCGCAAAACCGTCGAAGGCCGACTCGAATCATTGCAAAAAGACAACGCCGACAAGCTCGAAAAAATGCGTGCCACCGTTGACGAAAAACTGCAAAGCACACTCGAGAAACGTTTAGGACAGAGCTTTAAGCTGGTCAGTGAGCGGCTCGAGCAAGTGCAGCGTGGGCTCGGCGAAATGCAAGGTCTCGCCAGCGATGTCAGCGACTTTAAGCGCGTGCTCACTAATGTGAAAACGCGCGGCACCTGGGGGGAAGTCCAGCTCGAAAATCTCCTCGAACAAGTATTTATTAAAGATCACTACGATAAGCAGGTCATGCTCAAGCCCGGCAGTAAAGACGTGGTAGACTTCGCGATTAAGCTGCCAGATAAAAGCAACAAAAACGGATTTATTTATTTGCCGATCGATGCAAAATTTCCGATCGAAGATTATCAACGATTGGTAGCGGCACAGGAAAAAGGCGATCAAGCGCTGGTTAGTGCGGCCGGCAAAGCGTTGGTAACGCGCATTAAACTAGAGGCGAAATCCATCAAAGAAAAGTATGTCGTACCACCCAAAACCACCGATTTTGCGGTGCTGTATGTGCCGACCGAAGGACTATATGCCGAAATATTGCGTGTGCCCGGCTTGTTCGAAAACATGCAGCAAGAGTTCCGTGTTACTGTCGCGGGGCCAACAACCATTGCGGCGCTGCTAAGCAGCTATCAGCTCGGCTTTCGCACCCTGGCCATTGCTGAACAAACCAGCCAGGTATGGGAACTACTCACCACCATCAAAGGTGAGTTTGGCAAGTTCGGCGATCTGCTCGACAAGACGCGTGAAAAGTTAGTACAGGCAACAAATACTATCGACAGCGCAAGTCGCAAGTCGCGCACCATCGAAGGTAAGCTTGGCAAAGTGCAGCGCCTGGCGGACAAAACGACCGGCCAAGCCGAAATCACCGCCCAAACGGACATCTTTGAAGAGGAGCTATAAGCTCAACGAGGAGTCTGTATAATCAATCTGTATAACTCAGGAGGTGTGCACCATGACAGACATTCCACATGCTGATTGGCCGAGGCCAGAAGATTTTTTTACCCCATCCCCGCGCGAAACATTTATTGAACGATACACGTGCGTGCCGCGTATGGGCCGCGATATTGCCCTTGAGCGGGCAACGCAATTCGAGGCGCTCGGTCTTATACAAGATGCAACTCAAGCGTTTGATGATGCTTTGGAATGGGATACGGTTATGGGGCTTCGCGAGCGCGCGGCAGATCGAGATTTTGACGAACAAATTGTTAGCGCCGAGTATGCAGCGTTTTACGATGACGACGTAGCCGAGGCTGTATTGCCGGTCGATCAGCTTCTTTTGGACCGCTTTACGACTGCACATGATCAGCCACAGCCGCCATGCTGGCTCGCACATCTTGCCCTGAACGACCTGTGTGGTGTGCCTACCGCTTAGTCTTAAGCCAGTCGACCGCAAGCGCAGCAGTCCAGCTAAAATTGTGTGCCCCGAGGGGCTCGCCAGTGAGTGGATTGAAATACTCCGAGAAACCATGATGATCAATCACTTCGAGTGAGCCTTCGATCAGTGCTTCGGCATGGTCGTTACATCCATATCGGCGCAAGCCGTCGGCGATCAGCCAGTTGGTGTTTATCCACGTCGGTCCTTGCCAATAGCGCACGGGATTGAACCACGGTGAATTGAGCGGTGTGCTCGGTACCGGATAGGCCGGCCCAAACATATGAGGGTTTTCGATTGATCGCACCAGCGTGGCGGCTCGCTCTTTACTAATGCAACCGGCGTACAGCGGCAGTAACGACGCGATGCTTGGCTCTTTAATAAGCTTGTGCGTCACGAAATCACGCGGGTAATATTGTTCGGTATAAGGGTCCCATAACTCTTCGAGGCTACGCCGTGATAACTCTATGCGTTCTTGTAGCTCGTCGGGTAGCGTTACGCGTAGGCTGCGTGCAATCTGTTGCAGATGCTCGTTAGCACGGATAAGAATGCAGTTGAAAGCCAGGTCTTCGATAGTAAAAAGCGAATGGTCAAGAATCTTGTCAATGTTGTATTCTTTGCGGCACAAACGTTTTTGCGCGGCGTACAACGCCATGGCGTCAATATTAGAATACCGTTGCTCGATGGGCACATGCTTGGTATCGCGCCGAAACATACCCGTTACAGAATCGAGCTTAGTTTTTTCGAGCACCCGAATCCACCAGGGTAGCAAGTGTTCGTGAAGCTCGCTCATCCAGGGCGGTGTGTTGTCGAGCCCGGTTTCCCAAGGGTGAATTTGTAACACGAGACCTTCACCGTGCGGGTCGCGCTCTTGATACAGCCACTGATGATACGCAAGCAGCGCAGGGAATACGAGCCGATACCAACTGCGACGTTCAGGCAGCGGCAGTTTTTCGCCAATCTTTACCACTGCCTCGGCCAGCATGGGTGGCTGTGTGATACCACTGGTAATAACGTCATCTGGCGCAAAGGGGCTGACCCAGCTTCGCCAGATGTTGTGGTCGCGCCGGTATATTTTATCTTTCGTAAAGATCATGTGCGGCACCATACCATTGGTCCATTGGCCTCGCAGCAGACTTTGGACCTCCATCTTCGCGCGTTCAATATCATAGTGGCGTTGGCCGATGGCGATAAAGCAACTATCCCAAAGCCATTGATGTGGGTAGAGGCCGTGCGCGGGTATTGTGTAGGACCCGCGATCATTCAAAACCAGTACGTCTTTTGCGCGCTCAAACAGATCTGGTTCAATGCTCATGCTTTTTAGTATACCCCATGCTTGCATGCAGGAGTATAATTGCGGTAGTTAGAAAGGAAGACATAATGTCTGTTGAATTGCAACCACTTGTAGAGGGGACAAATCCCCTTTTTTCTCATTTTGCACAAGTTTCGTTTGAGGCCTACGACCAAACTGAACGCGAGCCGTTTCGGCCTGACCCGCAAGTAGGCCCATTTAATGCGCTGCTCGGCAATTTGCGCACATACTATGATGCGACGCAGATCGGTGACAACGGCTTAGCTGCAACGGTGGTTGAGCGCATAAAAGCGAATTTTGACCCAAAAACTCGTGAACGGCTTGTCGAACTCCTCGAAGGCGAATGCAAACCGGATTCGTTTTATCGGGTCCCTGATGAGCTATTGCCGCAACGTCCTTCTAGAGAAACAAGCTTCTTGCCGCAACTCATCATGGGCGCCAGCGTTATTATGCGCGGTGGAGATGAAGCAGCAGAGCGCCATGCACTTACGTTTGGCCATGCAGTCGGCGAGCTTCATGCGTTCCAGGATACACCCTGGTCTCCGGAGAGTATCGAAGACGAAAAAGAGCGCAAAGATGCAGAAATTACATTCAACAACATACATAATCATCTCAATAGGGCAGTCGTATATACTGTAGAATCACTCACGATCTCACCGGATAGCCGCCGTCATTTACTTGAAGCAGCAGGCATCGATCTCGAAGAATACGGCGAATAACAGAGAATTGCTCATGCTGGAATACTAGTTGACATATATAAGTACCTTGTATAACATGGTACTGTATGGAACAAACAACTGACCAAAATAATCTGGTAGATCAATCAGAAACGCAGATGCGTAAGGGCATGTTGGTGTACTGTGTACTGCTGCTTTGCAAAGATGGCAAAGTGTATAGCTCGCAGATCATCAACCGTTTGCGACAAGCCGAGCTCATTGTGGTAGAGGGCACTCTGTATCCGCTGTTGAACCGTTTGGCGCGGGATGGTCTGCTCGGCTATGAGTGGCGCGAAAGCGAGCAAGGGCCGCCACGCAAATATTATTGGCTGACCGACGAGGGCAAAAAAATGCTTTCAGCACTTCAGCAAACGTATCGCCGCTTGCATACTTCAATTAATACACTCGAGAAAGGAAAGGCATGAACGAAGTAAAACACATTCACCTCGGTCGCGAGCAGTTCGTGATCGCGGTTGATGCCCACAATGAATTACGCGCGTATGTAGACGCCATTAAAGAACAGGCTGGTGATAGCAGCCAAGAAGTCGTAAAAGAAGTTGAATTGCGCATGGCGGAATTGTTGGGCGAGCGCGGTCTCGGTGGCGAGAAGGTGGTGCTCGCCGAAGATGTTGCTTTTTTGAAAGAGCAGCTGGGCGAACCACGCGATTTTAAGGATGAAGACGGTGAGCCGTCGGGGGTCAAAGCATCAGCTGACGAAGGCACTAAGCGCCTGTTTCGTGACACTGAGCACGGCCTGATTGCTGGTGTTTCAGCCGGGATCGGCGCGTACTTGGGTATTAACCCAGCCATTATTCGAGTCATCTTTATAATTCTTACCTTCTTTAGCGGGGTTGGAATACTGATCTATCTCGGGTTATGGCTGACCGTACCCGAGGCAAAAACGAATGCGGAGCGCCTGCAAATGCGGGGGAAAGCCGTAACGGTCGATAGCCTCAAGGAAGTTATCGACCGGGCGGACGTTACCGGAGCCGCTCAACGCGCGAACCGAACGATCGGTCACGGCATTGAATGGATCGCCAAAGTTATTCTTGGCGTCATTGGCCTTGCCGTTACTCTTGCCAGTGCGGCAGCGCTGCTCTGGACGATGGCCGTGGGCATGTACTTCTTACTCGGACAGGGTAAGATCACCGGCCAGGTGCTTTTGCCGGTAGGCACGCACGAAACAGTGGCGTTGGCGGCCGGACTTGTCAGCGTGGCAATCATCTTTTTGTTCTTGCTGCTGAGCGGCATCGCTATGATGCGTCGCAAGTGGTCACTGCCAGGTTGGGGCGTGGCCGGGCTCATTGGTATTTTCTTTGTTGGTGCGAGCTTGTGTGTTGCTTTAGGCGCAAATTCAATTCAGGATGTACGCAACCGGTTCGACGCATTGCACCACACGCAAACGCAAACTGTTGCGGCGTTTAAGGACGTTACGCTTACTGGTGACAACACCAGTTTTACTTACGTACCGGATACGAAATATGCGGTTGAGGTGAGCTATCTGGGCAAAACCAATACGCCGTTTGTGGGCATGAGCGAAAGTGGCGACATGCTGAACATCGATGCCAACAAACTTGAACAGAACTTGCGCACTTGCACGGTCTTTTGCATCTACAGCGACAGCGATCTCAGGGTGATCATTCATGCTCCCTCGCTTGCACATGTGACAGTGTATGGCAATGATGACTCATCGTTCCATGTGCAGGGCAACATGACGCAAAGCAGCATGACCATTAATGCGGATAAAGTCGTATTCATACGCATGGAAAATCTGAGCGCCCAGCAATTGACGCTTACGACAGATAAAAGTAGCTCGACGCGTCAATATGTGCTGCAAGGCGTTCAGCCGCGACTGGGCGTCGATGATTTGCTGCGTACCGACGAAGAAACAGTGAATGTAGGCTCGGTTGATAATGCCCAGTTGAACACGCACGATACATGTGACGAAGGCGATCCGTATCTGTTCTTGAATGACGATCCACAGACGTTGACGATCAACGGTAAAAAAGTCGCATCGCGGAATGAACTGATGAGCAAAGACCGTACCGCGGATGAACGAAACGACTACAACTGTGTGGTGCTACGGACAGAACTGGTGCCGCCAGTGCCGCCGAAGCCCGATCTCCACAGCTAAACAATTAGCGGTAGTTGGTGAAAGCGACCGGAAAGTCGAAGTCCTGCTTTTGCAAGAGCTGGATGACGGCCTGAAGGTCGTTTTTGCTGGCGCTCATGACGCGGACGGCATCGCCTTGAATTTGCGTTTTGACCTTCGGGAAATCGTCGCGGATTAGCTTAGCGATGCTCTTAGCTTTGTCTTGATCTAAGCCCTCTTTGAACGGTACTTCTTTGGTGGCTTTGAGATTGCTCTCGACAATCTCGCGCGTGATGTCGAGCACTTTTTGACTTTGTCCACGCGTAGCAAGTTTTTTGCGCACAATATCCAGAATGGTATCAATTTGCCATTCACCAGCGCCGGTTACTTTGAGCCCTGTTTTATCGCCGTTCAGCCACTCCACTCCTGCGGGCGTACCTTTAAAATCATAGCGGTTAGCCAATTCGCGCTGCACCTGGTCGAAGACATTA
>DATASD010000011.1:0-25656 GCA_036263915.1 Saccharimonadales bacterium (SeqCode)
CCGTTCGTGGAAGAAGAGCACGATATCAAGCGCATCAAAGGTGTGTTGGCACGCTGCTCACACCCGGATATGAAACAACCGTTTTATATCATCAAGCAACTGCCGAGTTCGCAAATGATGAAGGGTAATGCGAGCTGGATGTTGCGCAACAATGTCTTTAAAAAATTCGATGCCGATGCCGCGCTGCGCATACCCACCGAAAACCACCTGTTGGTGCTCGATCAAGATTTGTACGTTTTTAATCAAGGCAAACTTAAATCGCTCTTTGGCTATGATGCCAAAGAGGCCAGCATCGCCGAAAAGAAGGTGAACGAAATTCTCGAAAACTTTAAGCTCAGTTTTGCTGACGGCGAGAATATGCAGTCGCTGATAAAAGGCAAGCGTGCCACCATTAAAAAGCTGCAAAAGATTGAGCCATCGCTCGTTAAGCAAGACGATTTAGTGGCGCACGCCGAAGAGCTCGGCATCGATATCATGGTTGATGACAACGGTGCAATTATCATCTTGGACAGCAAGGACATGGAAAAATTCGTGAACCTACTGAACGACGACTACATCGAATCGCCCATGACAGGCCTCCGTTACGAAATCAAAAGCAAAAAACTGCTCAAACCCGCCGACGACGAAGATTTGCTGAAGTCTGTGCTAAGCTAAGGTTGTAAGCTTGGAGGGTTTTGTGAGCAACAAGCAATGGGATTTTAGTAATTTGCGAGCAATCTTTTTTAACGGCACGCTCAAACCGTCACCGGAAGTTAGCAACACAGAAGGTTTACTTGAAGTTAGTCGCCAAATCATGGAAAAACATGGCGTCAAAACAGAAGTAATTCGGACCATCGACCATCCCGATATCGCTACTGGCGTGTACCCGGACATGCGAAAGCACGGCTGGAAAAAAGACGAATGGCCCGAGATATACAAAAAGGTGCAAGCAGCCGATATTATCGTGATATGCGGTCCGATTTGGCTCGGTGACAACAGTTCTCAAACCAAAAAGCTGATCGAACGGCTGTATGCATGCTCTGGAGAACTTAACAAGGAAGGACAGTACAGTTACTACGGTAAGGTTGGCGGCTGTATTATTACCGGCAACGAGGATGGCATAAAACACTGCGCAATGAACGTTTTATACAGCTTGCAGCACCTTGGCTGCGTGATTCCACCGCAAGCCGATGCTGGTTGGATTGGCGAAGTTGGGCCTGGGCCGAGCTATCTCGATAAAGGGTCCGGTGGCCCCGAAAACGACTTTACCAATCGCAACACTACCTTTATGACGTGGAACCTCATGCACCTTGCCAATATGCTCAAAATGCAAGGCGGCATTCCAGCATATGGCAATCAGCGAGCGAAATGGAACAAAGGCGAGCACTTTGACTTTAAGCAGCCAAACCCCGAGTATCGATAATTGTCGCCAAAAGGAGCGCATAATCCGATAAAATGCCAAATACTGAACACATTTTTGAGATACCCCATAACATCCGCAGCGTCTTGCAGCTTGAAGGTGCACTCGGAGCGTTCGAGCTGCGCCCGCTCGATCAGCAAAAGGGCTATGTGCATTGGTTGCAGACGGCTAAAGATCTTAGAACGCGCGAGCATCGCATGACCCTCATAATAGAAGAGTTACATGCCGGCGTATATAATGGACCCGGCCAAAAGGGGAACTCGTGAGAGAAATAGAGGTTAAGGCACAAGTAGCGGACAAAGCGGGGCTACTTGCTCGCATTGCAAAGCAGCAGGTGTCATTGAGTGCGCCTTTGAAGCAGCACGATGTGGTGTTTGGTCCGCCTGGGTTTGCAGTGGGATCCAACTGGCTGCGTATTCGTATAGAAAACGATCAAACAGTTTATTTTACGCTCAAAAAATCAGTCAATGGTTCCCTCGATAATCTCGAGTTGGAGGTCAAAGTAAACAATGCAACGGAGATGGAACGCATTGTTCGACAGCTTGGCTATGAGCTGTTCTCGGACATCACCAAGACGCGCCAAAAGGCTAAAGTCGGCGATATAGAAGTATGCATTGACGACGTCGAAGGTTTGGGCACATTCATAGAGGCGGAGCTTCTTATGCCCGATGATGCCGATCATGACGTTGCTGTGCAGAGTCTATGGCAACTCCTTTCGAGTTTCGGCGTGCCACCCCATAGCGAAGTGCACGAAGGATACGACGTACTGGTGTTGCGCGCCAAAGGTAAACTCCCAATGGAATACAAAGGGTGAACTATATCACCGAACAAAACCAGTTAACCGTGCAGCTCGAAGGGCTCGAAAAACTATGGGCACTTAAGAGTCGTTTGCAAATTCCTGCCTATGCCATTGCAGATATTGCTTTCGTCGACGAACAGCCAAGAATGAAAGGCCAGTGGTCATTTGTGCGTTTTCCGGGCGCACGTATCCCTGGTGTACTGCTTGCAGGAACATATCACAAGCGCGGCGAGCGAGATTTCTGGTGTCTGGATGTTAGGCAAAAGGGTGTACTTACAATCGTGTTTAAGCCGGAAACGCTCAATTACGACCGAGTGCTTCTCAGCTGCAATCGCGACATAGCCGAACACCTTGCAGCATGGTGGCATCAACAACTCATTGCTACCGCCTCATAATCAAATGTAGTCGCCGATGTATGCGGTGAGGCGCTGAGCGCTTTGAGCGCTTTGCTGAGATGAAGCCGGCCACATTGTTCGTGCCAGACCGCAGCCGCCGCCAAAAACAGGCGCTTTTTGCGTTCGCAAAGGTTGGCCCCGTCGTCGCGCAAGAAGAACGTGTCCGGCAATGATTCGAGATACGGCGTTGTTTGGCCGGTGCTCAATGCCTGCACGCGATGAGCGAGAAGCGACAAAGTATTGTAGAGTTTTTGCGTTTCATGTGGCGGGTCAAACGGCTGCGCGAGCTGCAAACAGCGATGAAATTCACTGGCGACTTGTAAAAACCCGCGACTTTGATCGAGCAGTACATCCAACGCGTCGTCAGGGGTGGCTGCATGGAGTGGCACCGCTTCTGCCACAGTGGCAATATCGATATGTGATGAAGCAAGGAAATGCCGCACGGCTTCCCACGCTTCGGTCACTTGGTCTACGAGCACAGTCTTTGGCTGCAATGGCATCAACTCCGTGGAAGCGATGCTATCTGTGTAGTCGATAATGAGTGCTTTGCTGGCGAGTTGTGCAACAATATTCGCGAGCATCGCCTCGGATATTTTTTCGGTAATATATATGCTGTAACAATTCACGGGCAGCGTACTGAGTTGGTGCGGTGACACAAAATATATATCCGCGTCAGGTATTTGCGCCGGAGTCTTGGCAATAAAGGTCAGATGTTGCATGCGCGTAACGGCGTACGTTAAATGCAAGATCTTTTGTGCGTTCACAGTGCCGGCCCGTTCGCGTTGCAACGCACGCGCTAGTTTCATCCAAAATTTACGCACCACACACATAAGATTGAGCGGGCGATCGCTCACTACAACTGCTGTGCCTAAATGCTGCCGGCGTTGCAAATGTTTAGCGATATCAGTCGCTAAGCCAGCCCCGCTGCCGGGCTGCTTTCGAATCTCTAAATAGTACGAACCCACTGTCTTTTCCCTCCGTTATGACCGTGCACTACAACATATGATGCTGCCCAAAGCTGAAATGCTCGGTCTTTGTGATAATAATATGGTCCCGCAGGGGGACACCGAGCAATTGGCCGCATGCAGCGAGTTGTTGTGTGAGTGAGATATCTTTTGGACTGGGCTGCGCTTCACCTGAAGGATGGTTATGGGCAACAATGATGCTTGCGGCCCGATCAACAATCGGATCCGAGAATACTTCGCGTGGATGAGCAAGTACCGCATCGAGCGTGCCAATAGTAACAGTCCGCTGTGCGATTAATCGTTGGCCGCCATCGAGAGACAAGCACACGAAATATTCTTGCTGCTTATCGCGCAAGTCACTAAACCTGGCCAAAATATCTTTCTGTGTATGGAGTGGCAGTGAATCGCGGACAAGGTGCCGTTTGGCAAGCTCGAGCGCGGCAAGTATTTTGCATGCCTGGGCTACGCTAACGCCGCGTAGATGAACAAGATTCTCAAGCGTAAGAGCGTCCGTACCGCCACGCAGTGCTCGCTGCAATTGACGTGCGATGCTGCCGACATCCGTAGTGCCGTTCCCACTCCCGATCATAACTTCGAGGAGCTCGAAATCTGACAGCGCTTGCGTTCCTTTGCGCTGCATTTTTTCGCGTGGCCGATCGGCCTCTGGAATATCGGTTATACGACGGTGTTGCCCCATGACGCCGGGAGCTTACCATACTTTGCCTCGGCCGGTAAATATACGTGCAATAATTTAATAACGATTTAATTGTTGCAAAAAATGATTCGTCGCCATGAACCAAATATAGGTATACTGGAACGGCGATGGAGCAACGTTTGGCACTTGAGATTATGCTGGCGGGGGAGAGCGTGATGCTCACAGGGCCGGCCGGTTCGGGCAAAACATATGTTTTGAACGAATTCGTTCGCTATGCCAAAAAAGCGGGCAAAAAAGTCTCGGTTACTGCAACGACCGGACTTGCTGCCACACACCTCAATGGCACGACCATTCATGCCTGGAGCGGCATCGGCATCCTCGACGAATTGCCCAAACAACATGTCGAAAACATTACTGACTCGCGCCGCGATATCATCGAAAAAACAGATGTACTTATTATTGATGAGATTTCCATGCTGCACGACTATCGCCTCGACATGGTCGACGAAACATTGCGCCAGATTCGAAAAGCAGACGTACCCTTCGGCGGACTGCAAGTTATTTTATGTGGCGATTTCTTTCAATTACCACCGGTAAACCGCGGCGATAGCCGTGAAGGCTCGTTCGTAGTGAACTCACGCGTCTGGCAAGAGCTCGATCCGGTAATATGTTATTTAACCGAGCAACACCGGCAAGATGATTCGAGCTTTCTGGATATTCTCAATGCGCTGCGTGCTGGCGACATTCGCCGTCGCCATGCCGAAACCCTGCTCGCGCGGGTGGGCACCGAGCTCGCGTCGACGCAGCCGATCACCGAACTGCACACAACGAATATAAACGTTGATTCTATCAATGGAACGCGACTCAGAGAAATCGAAGGCGACTCGCACGAATATTATATGGAGACAACGGGCAAGACCAATTACGTAGAGTCACTCAAGCGATCATGTCTTGCGCTGGAGACACTTATGCTCAAACAAGGCGCATTGGTTATGTGTATCCGCAACAATCCTGAACGACAATACGTCAACGGTTCACTTGGCGTGGTTGTCGATTTTGAAGAGGGTACCGACTATCCGATCGTAGAGCTACGCAGCGGCCGCAAAGTGGTCATGCGTCCAGAGACGTGGGAGTTGCGCGACGGCGACAAAAAACGCGCGTCGCTTAGCCAAGTGCCACTGCGTTTGGCCTGGGCAATTACCGTGCACAAAAGTCAGGGAATGACGCTTGACGCCGCGCGCATTGATTTACGCAAAGCGTTTGTGCCCGGCATGGGCTATGTGGCACTTTCGCGGGTCAAGCGACTCGATACATTGAGCCTTGCCGGCATTAATACCATGGCGCTTAGGGTGAGCGACGAGGCATTAACTATAGACAAAAAGTTGCGCGAAAAATCGGCTGCTGACGCCCAAAAATTTGCACATTTGGCCGAGGCCGCCCAGCACCGCGCCGAAGAACCAACGCCGCCTGCCAAAGCTCCGAACGCTTGGTCCGAAAAGCTAGAACGCATGCGCGAAACATATCCGAACGCTTATAAACCCTGGTCAAAAATAGATGATGCCCGACTACAAAAATTGTTCAATGATGGCAAAAAATTACCCGAGCTGACCGAAGTGTTCGGTCGTCATCCCGGCTCCATCAAAAAGCGGCTGCAGAAACATTTTGGTGACGATGTCGCCATTCCTTCATAACATGACAACGGGTATAATGTGCTAGCTACCATGAATACACAGACACGAATAGTCGTAATTGGCGGTGGAACGGGCAGCTTTGCATTGTTGCAGCGCCTCAAGGCCCATTTTGTCAATATTACTGCTCTCGTGGCGATGGCCGACGATGGTGGATCGACCGGTGTACTCCGCGACGAACTCGGCGTACTGCCACCAGGTGATGTCCGCCAATGCCTGGTGGCGCTATCGGAATCACCAAAAGTCCGCGATTTATTCAATTATCGTTTTAGCGAAGGTACGTTGAGCGGCCACTCTTTTGGGAATCTTTTTCTGACCG
This sequence comes from Saccharimonadales bacterium (SeqCode), assembly GCA_036263915.1. Lineage (GTDB taxonomy): Bacteria > Patescibacteriota > Saccharimonadia > Saccharimonadales > UBA4665 > DATASD01. Next base: position 6,221 of record DATASD010000011.1, read on the forward strand.
CCCTCGAGAAACTTACCGGCAACTTTGCAGAAGCAGTCGAAACCGCGAGTGAAGTACTAAACGTACGCGGCAAGGTTGTACCCATCACCCTTGATAACGTGCGGTTGGTGCTGCATGCCGCCAATGGCTTTCGTGTTCGCGGCGAAGGGAAGATTGATGTCATGCATTTTGCAGATGGCGACAAGCGGCCGCAGCTCTCACTTGAACCCCGCGCCCAGATCAATCCTGATGCCAAGGCGGCTATCCTTGATGCCGATATGATCGTGATCGCCCCAGGCGATATCTATACATCGCTTGGGCCGCTTTTGATCGTTGATGGCGTTGCTGAGGCACTGGCTGCAGCAAAGGCAACGATTGTGTATGTCTGCAATCTTGTCGTTAAGCCGGGGCAGACTACAGGCTTCCATGTGTCAGATTTTGCGAGCGAAATTGAACGATTTGCGGGCGGCCCAGTGCTCGACCACGTGCTATACAATACCGCACAGCCGCCTAAAGAGCTGTTTGAACGATATGCCCGAGAAAGTGAATATCTCGTTGAGCCGGATGGGGCTGCGCTGCGCCAGGCGCACTACCAGGCACACGGTGCACCACTGATTGCCGCGATGACGGCCGCCCGCCAGCGAGGCGATGTGCTGGCAGCTCATAGGTCGCTTATTCGACACGATAGCGAAGCGGTCGCCCAGTTTCTAAGAAACCTATAGTCTACAACATCACAAAATTGACAAATATGGCAATATTTGTTATGGTTATTCAAGAACCATGAAAACAAAAACAAAAATAGAATTGGTCATACACCGCATTGTGCATGCTCGGCTGAGTGCCATCGTCCTTGTGTTGCTGATTCTTGTCGGCGTGACAAAACTCGATAGTCGTTTGGTGACTATGGTCCGGCAGGCGTACGACCAAGGCTTTGGTATGATCGGTGCGTATATGCGTGAAGGCGAAATGACACGAATTCCGCTTAACGTTGGAAGCAGTCGTTGGCAAACAATTTCAGGTCGGTAATGCTGAACAGGCGACACACCGTGTGTGTAGCGCGCAGTGGATAACTCGGCACACTACATATTGTGGATAAGTAGTGATCATCTCAAAAACTGTGGATAAGTGGTGTAGGAATCACCACTATTTGTTTATAAAACTACTTGTGCGTGGGTAATAGTGGGTAGTATAGTCATGGCAGTGGGTAATCGTGGGTAGCCCGAAAGCAAAGAAAACAAAAAGCTGCCTACCAAAAATAAAAAACCACTAGCAAATTATTAACACCTATGGCCACGGTAGACTACTTCCAGCGAAAGCTTGACGACAAGCGGCGGTTAACCATACCGACCGAACTTAGGGCCGAGTTCGCCAGCGGGGTAGTCGTCACACACGGCTTCAAAAAATATCTGCACCTGTACCCAAAGGCGGTTTGGGACGAGCAGGTTGAGCCACTCCTTCAGGGTAATATCCTGGACGAGAAAACGGCGGACCTGAACGTACAATTCCGTACTGGGAAAAGTGAAGGGGAGATCGACGAAAAACAAGGTCGTATCACCCTTGAGCAGCATCTGCTCGATTATGCAGATATTAAGCGTGATGTGGTTGCCGTGCGCGTCGGGCGGTATTGGCGGATTATGGCCGGTACTAGCTAGCGTTAGCCAAGATAGTACTTTAACAATTTAGGAAAGATAGCAAACCACACTCGAGGTCAGCTATCTGGCAGTCAACAAGTGGATCGTAGGGCACCACTTAAATAACCCTTGCACCTTTCTTGGAAACACCTCCCAAAACTCCACCTCACACATAAGTCTCTCAAACTTGATCACTGCTCCAGTAAGAAGTTCACAAGATTTTTTAAATCTTCTCTCAAATAAAATTCTTCTTTACATACGGAAGCAGTGATCACCTACAAAAACAAAAACAACCCCAAAAACAAAAAGTTGACTGCTGGATAGGTGACCTTGCAAAACAAACATCACCGCACTGGGAAACCAGTGTAAAATAAAAGCAAGATGCACCAAGACGAACATTATACAAATCATATTCCAGTATTGCTCCAGCAAGTGCTGCAATACTTAGACCCGAGGGCAGGGGATTCGTACCTCGACCTCACAGGCGGGTATGGCGGCCACGCGGCAGCCATACTGGAACGAACGAAAAAGCCCAATGCCGCTGTTCTGGTAGATCGCGACGAACATGCGATCGCCGAACTTGAAAAAAAGTTCGCAGGGCAGGGGACCGAAATTCTCCAAGCCGACTTTTTGACGGCGAGCAGGGGACTGGCGGATAAAGGCAGGCAGTTCGATTGTATATTGGCCGACTTGGGCGTGTCATCACCGCACCTTAATATAGCGAGTCGTGGTTTTTCCATCCAGATGGATGGGCCGCTCGACATGCGCATGGATCAAACGCAAAACCTTACGGCAGAGCAGGTAGTAAACACCTACCGCGAAACTGATTTGGCAGATTTGATTAAGCGTTATGGCGAGGAGCCGAAGGCTCGGCAGATTGCGTCACTCATTGTGCACAATCGGCCGCTGCACACCACGAGCGAACTCGCAAAAGTTGTCGCCAAGGCTTGGCCAGGGCGCAGTAAAGTCCATCCTGCAACACGGACGTTTCAAGCGCTCCGTATTGCCGTGAACGACGAACTTGAGCTTTTACGCCAAAGTTTGCCGATCTGGATAGATAATTTGCTGGCTCCCGGCGGTCGCATTGCAATCATCAGCTTCCATAGCTTGGAAGATCGCTTGGTAAAACAGGCGTTCCAAGACGCAGGAGGCGATCGATACGACGCAACCTTACAGATACTTACCAAAAAGCCGGTCACGGGCGACACATCCGAATTAGTTTTTAATCCGCGAGCAAGGAGTGCCAAACTCCGCGCCGCATTGAAACAAAAATAAAACCAAAAGAAAGGGCAAGAATACTATGCAAATCCGCGTTGTAGACCTTACCCCCCGCGCAAAAAAAGTTCACGTTACTGTAGCCTAGTCTACGTGTAGCTGATCAGCGCAAAATAACAGGGGTGGTGCATACAAAAATTGTGCGCCACCCCACCAAAAAAGTAATCAAAAGAAAACAAAAACAAACATTATGACATACTCTAGTTCACTCGCCATGAGTCGCCAGCAACGCTTTGGTGGTCGCAGCCAAAATTCGGTTAGCTTCCGCACCAAAGAGCGTACACTCGGGCCAATCACTAACACCATCATCTTGATTGTCTTAGCGTGCGTTCTTGGTATGGTGTACCTCACCCAGGTAACCAAAACCAACGCCTACGGCTACAAGGTGAATTCGCTCCAACAGCAGCAAACGCAGCTCAAGAGCGAAAACGACAGCTTGCAGGTTGCTTCGGCGCGCTTGCAATCGCTTGATCGCGTCCAAAACAGCGATGTTGCCAAAGCGCTTGTACCAACCACGCCGAGTGGCACCGTACAAGATTAAGCGGTATACTATCACTAATGGGTCCCCGAAGTAGCGCTCGAATCGCGCCAATTTCAGCTGTATTGCGTGCAAGATGGTGGTACGCGTTTATTCTGATTGTCTTCGGGGTCTTTTTATTGCGCTTGTTTTATTTGCAGGTGATTCGCTATGGCTATTACCACAAAACGGCGCTGAGCGATCAGCTCAAACAGTACGAAATCCAACCGTCACGCGGTGTGATTTATGCGCATGAAGGCGACTCAACAGTGCCCATCGTTCTAAATGAAAAACTCTACACCGTATACGTCGACCCGACCCTTATAAAAGCCAGCGATCGTCAGAAAATCGCTGACACATTGCACGACATTTTGGGCGGGAGCACCGACGATTACGTCAAAGACATACAGCAGCAAAAAACACGCTACGTTATTTTGGCTAAACGTGTGGCAGCCGACAAAAAAGATCAGCTGCTGAAGCACAAATATCCAGGTATCGGCGCCCAAGAACAGGACTACCGTACGTATCCGCAGGGCGATTTAGCATCGCAAGTGCTCGGATTTGTGAACGACTCTGATAGTGGCGTCTACGGGGTTGAGCAGGCGTTGAACAAACAACTCACTGGTACACCGGGCGAGCTCAAGGCGGTAACCGATATTAACGGTGTCCCACTGGCAGCCAGCAATGGCAACGTCCAACAGCAGCCAGTGGCGGGCGATAACGTTGCACTGACGGTGGATGCCGGCATGCAAAAACAACTGCAGCAGATCTTGCAAGACGGAGTGCAGAAGGCGAAGTCGGACTCGGGCAGCGCGATTATTATGGATCCGAACACGGGCGCTATCAAAGCCATGGCTAATTATCCCAGCTACAACCCGGGCGATTACCAAGATGTAAGCGATCCCAGTGTATTCAATAATGCGGCCGTCAGCTCGCCGCTGGAAGTCGGCTCAATTATGAAGACGCTCACTTCTGCTGCCGCGCTCGATCAAGGAGTAGTGCAGGAAAATACCACCTATAATGATCCCGCGCACTGGGAGGTCGATGATTTTAACATCACCAACATCGAAGAAGACGGCGGGCCAGGTGTAAAAAGCATCGAAGATATCTTGAACTTATCGCTGAATACAGGGGCAACGTGGCTGCTTATGCAGATGGGCGATCCAGGTGGCACCACCATCAATCAAAAAGGCCGCGACGCATGGTATAACTATATGGTTAATCATTTCCAGCTGGGTAAAGAAACAGGTATCGAGCAGGGGTACGAATCGCCAGGGTATATTCCCAATCCTGATCATGGTTATGGCCTCGACCTAACATATGCAAACACGGCGTTCGGGCAGGGTATGACGGCAACGCCGCTCCAGATGGCTGCGGCCCTCTCCGCAATTGTGAACGGCGGCACGTACTATCAGCCGCATCTGGTGGACGAGACAATCTCGCCGGATGGCACAACAACTAAAACATCGCCCAAAGTCGTGAAGTCAAACGTTGTGGCGCCGCGGGTGAGCGGAGAAATGCAAAGCCTGATGGAGGGCGTGGTTAAGGGGCATTACCTTCATTTTCCTGACCAGTACAGTGTCGGCGGTAAGACTGGTACAGCCCAGATCGCCAAGTCCGGTGGCGGCTACTATGACAACGAATTCAACGGTACCTATATTGGCTTTGTCGGCGGCAATACACCGCAGTATGTGATCATTGTACGTGTCAATCAGCCGCATAATGGAGGGTATGCCGGTACGGCCGCAGCGCAACCAATCTTTGTAAACGCGGTAAATATGCTTATTAATGACTTCGGTGTGACGCCAAAAACACATTAATATATAATAAGGAAGAGAAAAACATGGGGCTGATTGCATTTTGGACTGGAGGGTACGCATAACATGGGGGCAGTAACGCCACGCCGTGATCCCGGCTTTGTAACGCGGGAAGGTGCGCCTCGGCGCCATCGACCAGACTATTGGCTTCTGGTGTTGATGACAGTCCTGTTAGCCATTGGCGTGGTCGTGGTATATGCCATCAGCCCCGCCTTGGCGGTTGAAAAGAATGTGAGCAGCAACTATTTCGTTGTGCGGCAGCTTATCGCGATCGGCCTCGGTGCAGTTATGTTCGTAGTGACCGCTAAGGTGCCGTTGCAGCAATGGCGTCGCTGGTATATTCCGCTGCTCGTGGCCGCTGGGCTGGCGACGCTGCTTGCGTTGGCGCTGCCTGTAAACGCTGATTATCCGGCGCATCGTTGGATTCGTTTTGGAGGGCTTTCGTTCCAGTCGGTGGAGCTCCTTAAATTTGCACTTTTGATTGGTATTGCCGGCTTTTTGACAGACCGCATCCGTACAAAAACTATCAACAATTCACGTAAGACGCTGCGGCCTCTCCTGATCGCGTTAGTGGCTGTAGGGGTTGTAGTTGCCGGTATCCAAAGCGACCTTGGCTCTACGGCAGTCATTGTAGCGATGATGGGCATTATGGCATTTGTGGCTGGGCTGCCTATGAGGCGCTTGCTGATGATCTTGGGAATTATTGCAATCGGACTGATTTTGGCAGTGTCGGTGATCCCGTACCGGCGAGCGCGTTTGCTCACGTTCTTGCATCCGCAAAGTAATTGTTTAACAACAGGGTACCAAGCTTGCCAAGCACTGATCTCGGTAGGCTCGGGTGGCATGATTGGCTTGGGTCTTGGCCGCAGTGTGCAGGCCTACGGCTATCTGCCAGAGGCCGAGAACGATTCGATTTTTGCTATTTATGCCGAAAAATTCGGCTTTATTGGTTGCGCGGTGCTCCTTGGGCTGATGATGATTTTCTTCGCCAAACTTAAACGAATCATGGAGCATGCACCGGATGACTTCAGCCGCCTGATCGTAACTGGCATTTTTGTATGGCTAAGTACACAGGCCATTATTAACGTCGGAGCGATGGTAGGGCTCCTGCCGTTGAAGGGCATCACGCTCCCTCTCATTAGCTACGGGGGGAGCAGTGTGCTGCTCGTGATGGCTGCATTAGGGTTAGTATTCCAGGTGTCGCGCTACACTACGCATGGTGTTCCCGAGGCAGATTTTGTTCCGTTAAATCAAGGAGGCAGATATGACAATAGTCGTGACGGGCGGCGGGTCAGGGGGGCATATCACCCCGATTTTAGCGGTCGCGAATGAACTGAAGCAGCTGCAGCCTGATTGTACCATCGTATACATTGGCCAGCGCGGCGACATGCTCGGTGATGTGCCAGCGCAAGATAAAAATATCGACGCGGCCTACACCATCTGGGCAGGGAAGTTGCGTCGCTATCACGGCGAGGGGCTTCGGCAACTACTCGACATTAAAACAGTCGCGCTCAACGTGCGTGATGTCTTTCGCACGCTACGGGGTATGTGGCAAGTGTATTGGCTACTACGCCGCATCAAACCTGACATGATTTTCATCAAGGGTGGCTTTGTAGGGGTCCCTGTGGGGCTTATGGGCGCGCTTAGGCATATTCCGTATGTCACGCATGATTCTGATGCTTTGCCAGGCCTCGCGAATCGTATTGTTGCCAGGTGGGCAACGGTGCATGCGGTTGCATTGCCCAAAGAGGTTTATCAGTATCCTCCTGATAAAACCATGACAGTAGGCGTGCCTATTAGTAGCGATTTTCAACCAGTAACAGCTAGCGGTAAGGTACGCTACCGACAAGAGCTTGGCCTCGAGCAGTATGAGCAGATCATTTTGATGACTGGCGGTGGCAACGGCGCGCTGCGGCTGAACCAGGCACTTGAAACGTGCGCACCAGATCTGTTAGAACAGTATCCAAATCTTGCCATTGTTCATATTGCCGGCCGGGGCCACGAAGATGATATTGCCGCAGCGTATGACGCACACGTGCAAAGCAAAGACCGCGGGCGCGTGATCGTAAAAGGATTTGTGCATGACATGTACCGCTACAGTGGCGCGGCCGACATCGTCATCACGCGCGCCGGTGCGACGACTCTGGCTGAATTTGCCGCCCAGGAAAAAGCGTGCATTATGGTACCAAATCCGATCCTTACGGGTGGGCATCAGCTCAAGAACGCCCAAGTGCTCGCCGACCGCGAGGCGGTTATAATTGTACGGGAAAACGACCTTGTGAGCGACGGCTTGGCACTGTTGCCCCCACTGGTCGAGCTACTCGATCATCCCGAAAAGCGCGGCCGACTCAGTGAGCGTTTGGCAACGCTCGCACGACTTGATTCGGCCCACCAGCTTGCAATGGTATTATTAGATACAGTAGCAGCGTCACAAAAAACAAACCAATAATATATGCCTTTATTTCGTCGTCCGTCCTCGCCACCGCCACGTCAACGTCAGCGGCCAACCGTCCCGCAGCAACCGCAACAGGGGCCTGTTTTCTCGTACCATGCAAGTCGTTCTGTTCGCGAGGATCGCCTTGGCCGTGTAACGTCCGACGAACCACCCCAAAGGCAGTTTAAGCGGCGCGCTCGGCGCATTGTACGACGTATACCCGCATACATTGCACTTATTATCATTCTATTTTGCGTTGGCAATGCCATTACACTTAGCAATAATCCCAAGGTTATACCTATTGGTGATAAAACCGACAAAGCGAGCCAGCAGCTTTTTATTCGTAGTAGTAGCATCTACCAAAACGCTGCCCAAAAGCTTTTTGATACCTCTATTATGAATCGTAATAAGCTCACGGTAGATGCCAGCCACATTACAACGCAGCTCAAACAGGAATTTCCTGAATTGCAGAGTGTTTCGATCGCACTGCCACTACTGGGGCATCGGCCAGTCGTGTATATCCAGCCGGCAGCACCAACTTTTATTCTAACGAACCAACATGGAGGTGTGTTTGTGCTGGATAAATCGGGGAGGGCGCTTGTATCAGGTAATGATGCAGTGCAGGCTGCGAAATTGAACCTTCCTACCGTACATGATGACAGCGGCCTAGAAGTGCGGGTCGGCCAGATTGCCCTACCGAGCAACGATGTGGCCTTTATTGCCCAGGTAGCAGGGCAGTTGCAGGCGCAGCATATCGGTTATGATTCACTAACGTTGCCGGCCGCTGCAAGCGAGTTAGACGTGAAGGTTACCGGCGTGCCTTATCTTGTGAAGTTTAATATGCAGGGTGATGCAAAAGAGCAGGCGGGAACCTTTATTGCGGTTCGGCAGCAGCTAGGTGGTCAACATATTACGCCAGGTCAGTATATTGATGTGCGTGTGCCTGGTCGTGCGTATTACAAATAGCCCCCTGGTCCCTGCGCTCCCCTCGCTGTTCGTTTTTTGTTCATATATAGTTAGTATGTGTTTACGTGAAAAACAATATAAAAATACATAAGAAACGGAATGTCAAACAAATGTACGAGCAAAGCAGGAGAGGAGTGGGGAGTATAAAAATAATATCAAAATGGTCAAAAAGCAAATATTTTCACGATAGAATTGTGGAAAAGTCAAATCGTTGTAAGCTGCGCGTGTCAGTTAGCATGGGGTCTATGCAACGAGACAAACGTCCAGCAATACAACTTATAAAAGGCGTATTTTAGCAACCATACTAGCGCGTATGTAAGCAACGGGCCATTTCATAAGCAAACTCCCCTGCAATAGAGGTATACACTCTATCGTTCTTATAGTATCTATATTTGAGTCGCAAAATATACATTGTGCGACATCTAATGTATGCCTTGTATTGTTGCCTTCGTAGCTAGATTCATCTATTCCATTGATCCCTAGCCCTATGCATTTGCTTATATTATTTACTCCAATCCCCACTGCTGCCGTGTCGCTGTCGATTTTGTCCGTATAGGCCGTGGGACCAAATTGCTCCGCTCATGCACGCATTATCCTGTTCGTACTTTGTTCGCGGTTTATGCAACCAATCCCATGCTCTGTGTTCGTATTATGTTCAATCTTGCTCATGAAGGTCTTCGTACACTGCTCGTAGGAATGGATGAGTTGCGGGATCAATGATATGAGCTGCTTCTCTATGAGGCTTTTCAAAGACAACTGGGCCTTCTACGGGCCATTCTGCGGGTGGCTCGGGCCAGCCTACGGGCAATTCAAGGGGTGGTGGTATCTCAGGAAAATCTGGTTCTCGGTGCATGGTAAGGCCATTAGTGCTCTCTGATTTAATCTCGGTAGGCCGGCAAACGCTGTAGACTATGGTCTCGTCGAAGGTTGGAGCTTCTGTTTGAATGCCAATTACGCCGCGACCCTCTTGTAGCAATCTTTTTTGTTCTTGCTCATCGCTTCCATAGGGTACGGCAAAGCGAAACACCCAGTGCTCGCTATCGGCAGCATGATAATCGCTGATCCGGTATGGGGTCGTCGTTGGTTCGCCACCTTCGCTTATATAGTTGGCTGCACCATGATAGTAGTGGGCATCAGGGCCGTAGGGCATTCCAAGCAGCGTTTTCGTAAGTGTTTGATGTAATGCTTCTGGGGTGAGCTCTGGCAGAGCTCCTCGTTCTGGTGGCTCAGGCGGTATTTGGTTGTGAGCTTCTTTCATGATTCCAACTATACAAGGCGTGCCCTGCACCGTCCAGTAAGCACGGCACTTTCTGCTAGGCTTCTGGAGGCTGTTGGATTTGTTGTAACAATCCGTCTGCTCTATCCATGAGTGCCTGATACGTGCCATCTTCGTCGCCATAGGCCGCGGCATTGTCGAGCATAGCACGTATGCGCTCCACTGCTCGTGAAAACGCAAAGCGGTCTTCACCGGGCGGCGTATCTGCGTCTGGACGTCGCATATCAACGAATTGTGGCTCCATATTTGTTATAAAAGGTTGGTCGCCTTGTTGCGCCTCTGGTTCAGTAATTTGATGGCCGATGCGGTAATGTTTGGAGTATGCTACCCCATCATCGTATAGTTCGCCGGGATTAACTGTTTCTAGGTAGTTAAGAAGCGCGCCACTAATTGTTTTAATATGATCGGCGTGCCCGGGGTCGTAGGGGTTAGGCTGTTCACCTTCTATCCGCTCAACGTATTGGTGAAGACGCGTAAGCGGCCACTCCTCCCAGCTTCTTTCGACAGTATAGTCATGGGGCGGAACGGCGACACCGCCCCCGGCCAGCTGCTGTAATACATTCTCTTTTTCGGCGAGAAGATCTTCAAGGGTTTTGCCTGGCGGTATGTCCGGACTTGCCTTATCAAACGTAATCTTTCTTACGACATCATTCGGCCGTTCAGGATCTATACCGAGCCGATCGTCGAGGTCAAAATCGGGGACCCCATAAGCAGCCCGATCTGCTATGATATCCATCTCACTTAGCGAAACGTAATTAATAATAGGCTCGTTAGGCCGATCGCTCGGTATTTCCATCACGGGATGCCCCCTCTTACATTTATTCTTCGTCGAGTGCGTATGTGGCTTTGGCAACGCGTTTAAACTGCGATTTACCTTGGAGGTTAAGCAAGATAGTCGTTTCTTTTACAAAGCGACTCTTGAGCACGCGCTTGACGATTTCGTCGCGGTGCAACGGTTCCCCGGCTTCGCGCAGGACTTCGGCAATGATGTCGGCGACGGTGCCTTTTTTGTAGCCCCATTCTTTAAGTGCATAAATGCCACGGCCGATCAAGACGAAGCGCTTGTCTTTGATAAGCTCGTTGTGGATTGCCTGCGTGGTAACGTCTTTGCGCTTAAAGTCGGACTGCTTAATTGCTCCAGCGATTTCATTGAAGTGCATGTGCTTGCCATGCTCTTTCAGGATAACGTAGATCTTGTCGCGAATGTTCTTAGGGTTGACCATCGACCATTTCACGAGGCCCCATTTGCCGTTGAGAGTGGCGAGTTGCTTAGAGATGCTGGCAAGTGCTTCTGCTTCGATAGGGCTATCGATGCTGGCCGCTTTAGCAATATGTGCGATCTCAGTTGGTTCGCCATGCTTCTTGATAGCTTCAGTGAGCTTGGCGATGACTGATTTCATCGTTTTTTCATCGCGGCGGCTGATGGTGCCGAGAGCGTAGTAGTAGGTATCGTTATCTTCGATGACAGCAACATCAGGACACAAGAGCGCCAAGAAAGCGATACGTGACTGGTCGGTTCGACTGTTTTCAGCCGTAAGGCGGGCGCTGAGGTTGCTGATGCGCGCCGCGCCACCCATGGTTTCGAGTTGGCTGACGAAGGCAGTTTGTACTTCTTCGATATGTGGCAGACCGCCCTGCTCGGCAGTAGCCTTCAGGCGAGCGATCACCGACTTTTCGAGTTGGCGAACACGCTCACGGGTAATGCCAAGCAATTCTCCGATCTGCTCTAGGGTTTCCTTGCGATCGAAGAGACCAAAACGCCGAGCGATAATCTCACGCTCACGCTCCCTTTCAATGCTCGATAGAATATCTTGCACGTATTGTTCAGTGTTGAGTACAGATGTCGCCTGTTGTGCCTCTGCCATGATGTCACTTCCCTGTCTGTTAATGAATGACTGACTTTATGTAAATTATATAACGTAAGGATGCAAAAGTCAAACACTCGGTCTATTGGATTATTGTAGCACGAAATGGACACGCCTGCCCATATTGTGTTGTAAAAATACAACGAAAGACATATGTGGCTAAAATGGCAAAAATATGAAAAAATTATGACTTTTTGGTAGCGCGGCGTCGCGTAAATTTCTTGCGTGCAGGCGCTTCAGCAAGAAGTTTTTTGCATTCATCTTCGGTCAATTTTGCTGGCTCGACGTCTTTAGGGATTTTGGCGTTCTTTTTGCCGTCGGTAATGTACGGGCCATACGGGCCGTTCACTACTTTGATACCACTTGGAAATTCTTGAATGTATTTGTTGGCTTCTTTTTCCAGCTTGGCACGGTACAAATCACGCGCCTCGGCGAGCGTGATGCTGAACGGATCGAGCGGCTTGATGCTCACAAAAATTTTGCCAATTTGGATGTACGGCCCAAAGCGCCCAATGTTCGCTTTAATGTCTTCACCTTCGGCGGTCTGACCAACCAGACGGGGTAGGTTGAACATTTCGAGTGCTTGCTCAAGCGTAACATCTTCTAATCTGACTCCCGTTGGAAGTGGTGCAAAAGTTGGCTTTTCTTCACTCTCGGTCTCGCCACGTTGCAGCATCGGGCCGTAGCGGCCAAAGCGTGCCATGACTGGTAGTTTGGTTTTGGGGTCTACACCCAACATACGAGCCTGTGAGACCTCTTGGCGTGAAATATCGGCTGACTGCTCAACAAGCGGATGAAAACCCTTGTAAAAGGTTGCAATCATCTTCTCCCACTGCTCATGGCCTTCAGCGATTTTGTCGAAATCTTCTTCGGCTTTGGCGGTAAAATCGTAATCGACAATGCTTGGAAAGAATTTGAGCAAGAAGTCGGTTGTCACCTCGGCTAAATGGGTTGGCACAAGCTTATTCCGGTCGGCACCGGTGATTTCGGTAGTTGGCTCATCCGTAATTGCGCCATGTAATAAGGTGAGCGTTTGAACGGTACGCTCGGCGCCTTCCAGGTCGCGCTTTTCGATGTAGCCACGGGTTTGGATGGTTGAGATGGTGCTGGCGTAGGTGCTTGGGCGGCCAATGCCGAGCTCTTCAAGCTTTTTCACCAAGCTTGCTTCACTGTAGCGGGCTGGTGCCCGGCTGAACGTTTCGGTTGCCGTCATATTGGCCAAGCCGAGTACGTCGCCCTTGTTCACTGGTGGCAAAAGCGTGTCGTCTTTGCCGCCGCCATAAACCTTCATAAATCCGTCAAACTTGAGCACTTCACCTTTGGCGATAAGCTTTTCGCTGCGATTGTTGAGAGTAATTGTTACCTCTGTTTTTTCGGTTTGGGCGGGTGCCATTTGGCTGGCGAGTGCCCGCTGCCAAATCAGCTGGTAGAGCTTTTTTTGCTGGTCGTCGGCACCGGCACTCAGCTTAGAGAAATCGGTTGGACGTATTGCCTCGTGTGCCTCTTGCGCGCTCTCGTTTTTGGTCTTAAATTGGCGGACCTGGTGGTAATTGTCGCCATAATTCTTTTTAATAAACTCTTCGGCCGTCTTGATGGCAAGGCCCGACAGTGTCGTGCTGTCGGTACGCATGTAGGTGATCTGTCCGGCCTCGTACAAGCGCTGTGCGAGCGTCATGGTTTGCTTGATGCTAAAGCCCAAGCGCCGTGACGCCTCTTGCTGCAAGGTGCTGGTAGTGAACGGTGCGCCGGGGCTGCGGCTGCCCGGCTTTTGGGCGATGTCGACCACGGTAAAGATAGCCTGTGCTGCGGCCTCTAGAAAGGCCTGTGCCGTTGATTTATCTGAGAGTTTGGCGGCGAGTTCGGCTTTGAGCTCTTGGTCGCCGACGGTAAAGATAGCAATGACGCGGAAGCTGCTTTCGGGTTTGAATTCGCGTATCTCGCGTTCGCGTTCAACAACCAAGCGGACTTCCACCGATTGTACGCGGCCCGCGCTCAGACCGGTGCGGACCTTTTTCCATAACACCGGCGACAGCTCATACCCTACTAAGCGGTCCAGCACGCGGCGGGCCTGATACGCATCTACCAGATGTAAATCAACGGTACGTGGCGCCTGAATGGCGTGCTCGATCGCGGTCTTGGTGATTTCATGGAATACAATACGCTTGGTTTTTTTAGGATCAAGCTTGAGGGCCTGCGTTAAATGCCATGCAATCGCCTCTCCTTCGCGGTCTTCATCGCTTGCCAGCCAGACGTCCTCTGCTTCTTTAGCGGCCTTGCGCAGTTCGGCCACAACTTTCTTTTTGTCGCTATTAATTTCGTAGTTTGGCGCAAAATCATGCTCGATATCGATGTTCATGCCTTTTTGCGGCAAATCGCGAATATGGCCAAAACTGCTTTTGACCGTATAATCCTTGCCTAAATATTTTTCAATGGTTTTCGCCTTTGCGGGGCTCTCTACGATAACTAAATTTTTGCTCATGCTTATCCTGATAGCTTATACGCAATTGCCTATGATACGCAAGTTTTCCCATAATGCAAAACAATTATTAAAAAATTCTTGACAGCAAGGTAGAAAAAGGAGTAAACCAATATACAGCGAAAAAATAAGGCAAGACGCCCCCACAAGGCCGCTACCGGATGGAAGCGGTTTTTATTTGGCGCCAAAAAGGAGTATTTTTATGTCAATTTTTAGTCCGAATGAAGCTGCCCTTGCAGCAAACATTGTACGCGCTGATCTAGGTGTTGCACAGGCGTTACCAATTAACCGCGCTCTCGAGGCTGCAGCTCGGTTGCACGATCAGGAGCTTATTGATGCGATGCGTGAGCAAGCTGCACAAGCCGAAGGTATTACAGAACCTGTGAGTCCTATGGTCCAGGCCGCTGCCGACATTATGGTTGCACAGCAAGTCGCTGAAGCCTAAAACAAGCGTCAATCGTAAAAAAACTCCCGACAACACGGGAGTTTTTTGCTTTTACAGGTAGTTTTTACCGATTTTATACCCAGCCCAAATGCCGATTATACCGCCGACCGTCCCGAACAAAAGTCCCCACAAACCCAACGCACTGTGATCGATAAGGCTACCGAGCCAGCCGCCAAGTAGACCGCCAATCGTGGCGCCGATCCATATTGCTGCTTTCATATATATTAGTATACCGCCCATTGATTATTGCCGAGAGGCCGGATTTTGCCGCGGATTTCGAGCATGGTCATGACCTGGTTATATTGGGCTATGTCGAGCTTGCTGTGCGAAAGGAGTTCGGCGCCATCAGTAATGCCCTCTTGCAAAACATCGAGCACGAGCTGTTCGTGTGCGTTGCTCCCACGGACCTTATTGGTGATGGTAGCCCGCCGTTCCAGCCCCAGTACGTGCAGCACATCATCGACATCGGTTGCCGGTGCTGCGCCGGCTTTGATGAGCGTATTTGTGCCGCGGGATGTTGCGCTCGTAATATTGCCCGGTACGCATAGCACGTCTACACCTTGCTCTAGTGCAAAACGGGCTGTATGAAGGCTGCCGCTCTTTTCTGCTGCTTCGGTAATAAGCACTGCATCGCTGAGCCCGGCGACGATGCGGTTCCGGGCAATGAAATTTTGCTTGTAGGGAATGCTTCCTGACGGATATTCGCTCACTAGTGCCCCGCCCTGCTCGATGATGCGCTCCGCTAAATTGGCATGGCCGGCCGGATATATGCGATCACAACCAGCTGGCAGCACGGCAATACTTTGTCCGCCCGCTTCGACAGCGGCACCGTGCGCCAAACCGTCAATGCCTATGGCCAGTCCGCTCACGACAACGACACCTAATTCGGCGAGCTCGCGCGCCAGCTGGGTAGTAACAGCTTTGCCATATGACGAGACTTTTCGGCTGCCGACGATTGCTACGCGAGGCCGCTCTAAGAGATCGGCAAGACTGGCCCCACATACATACAATGTGTGTAATTTTTGCATCAATCGGGCTTGTAATTTTTCTGGAAATTCTGCGTCTCCAGGCTGCACGGTGCGGATGGTTGGTGGTATACTACTAATGACGATCTACCTCTGTTGTTATGCCTATTTCGCCGGCAGTATTACATACTATCCCCTTCCTTGTCACGATTAAAATATACCGGTTATGTTTCGATACTATGTAGTCGCATTTTAGTCAAAAACATGTGAATAGTATTGACACCAAGACACATATTTGCTAAACTTGCAAACTGTAAGCGTTGAAAGAGACTCTTACGCACCTTTTATCCCCCATTCTAACATTTTGTTAGATTGCCTTAGAGCGTGCCATAGTCAAGTTGTTACCCTCCACTTAACTACAGCGCTTGCCCATTCGGGCAGAAATGCGCTCTAAAGCAAACTAACCCCTTTAAGCACCTCGTTTATTTCGGTAAACGACGCTGACCAATCAAGAGCGAGTCCGCATATAGGATGGCCCCATGGGCCGGCACGTCACTTTGGAGTTTTAGTGCACGATGCTTCC
Source organism: Saccharimonadales bacterium (SeqCode) (assembly GCA_036263915.1). Classification (GTDB taxonomy): domain Bacteria; phylum Patescibacteriota; class Saccharimonadia; order Saccharimonadales; family UBA4665; genus DATASD01. The sequence goes on from DATASD010000011.1 coordinate 22,450, forward strand.
GCTCCGGTGGGCTTGAAGGGTCGAACCTGCAAAGGTTCTTCAGGGGAGATCACCTCGGTGATGTCCCCAAAAATAGGCCTACGAGCGGTGCCCACCCCCTCTCGTAGGCCTATTTTTATGCAAGAGTTTTCGAGCGTGAAATTTGAAAACCGCCTACACGAGGAATGAGCGCGTTCCGGTGGCGAGTTGACCACCGTAGGCGAGTTCGCTCAAAATCGCGGATGTTTCGCGTGTCATAGTAGGTAGCTGCGCTTGCTCATCACTGGTAAACCTGGCAAGCACAAAGTCGGCGGTATCCATTTGTTCGGGCTTTTTGGGGCCGATGCCGATACGCACACGCCCAAAGCCTTCGCTCATGTGTTGAATGATCGATTTAAGGCCGTTGTGGCCGGCGGACGAGCCGCCAATCCGCATACGAATTTGTCCGAACGGAATGTCAATCTCGTCGTGCACTACCGTGACGTTTTCAAGCGGAATTTTATAAAAACTGGCGACTGCTTGCACCGCCTCGCCGCTTAGGTTCATAAAAGTCGTTGGCTTGATGAGAATAACACGCGTGTTGCCAAGCATGTGGCTCGTAAAATGACATTTAAGGTCCTTTTTCTCGATCCAGGCATCAAAATCATTTGCCTCGGCAAAAGCGTCAACGCACGCAAAGCCAACATTGTGGCGCGTGTTGTCGTACTCGCGGCCGATATTTCCCAGCCCCACGATAAGTATCGTGCGATTTAGGCTTACTGTGTAGAGTTGTCTGGTATCGCCCACATTCGGACGTCGTTGAAAGAGTGCCATATGCGAACAGTATAGCGTACGACGCGGTGTGGTACTATAGGTGCGATATGTCGCGGGAATTGGCTACATCGTTGCAGGCTTTGGACGCTGATCTTGCTGGCTGTACTGCGCATCCATTTGAAGTCCCGGAGATCGCTGCATACGAAGCGCGCCTCGAAGACAATACAGATCGGCAGCAAGCGCTTTACAATGTATTTAATCACGCCAACTGTGTACTTCTGGACCCTCACGTACCTATCGATTTGGAAAGCGAGCCGCCTTCATTTTCCCTTTCCCAGCGGACGCTTGAACTGGCCGCAGACGACCAGGCGATGGTCTACACGACTTGCGGGGATTTCGAAGATTATGCATGCGCCGAAGCTGAGCCGAGGTTTATGGCTGCGTTGGACTGGAGCGAACGCCCACTTGCCGACTACGGCCCGTCGGTTGCCCTGTGTGACGCGGCAGATGAGCCATTTGCCCTACTAAAGGCATACGGCACTTACTCGGCGCTGGCATGGCGAGAGACCATCCTTAAGGTGGCAGAAGACGGTGTGCACGTGCCCGAAGGTGCCATCTTTGACGTAGGCTGGTCCGACGAATACTTAGACCCACTTGTAACAAACGTTGGCGAGGGAGTGGTCGTTGTCCATAACGATGTCGTCCCTGCCTATGCCAACTTCTACCGTTTCGCCACGTGGCTGTTGCCTGAAAACGTTCGCCAGGCCTTTTGCGAAGATGCTGCGCGTTCTCATGAGAGTCTCATGGATAAGATCGACGACGTTATGGCCACAACCCTGCCGGCAATTGGTGAGCGGGTGCAAGATCGAGCGCAGCACGCCAAACACCTGCATCTGCCCGACCTGCGACCATGGAAGTAGCCTTTACGTAGCGACTTTCTCTAACCATTTTAGCCGAAGCAGTTTATGATAGATACATGTCAAACCAAGAGCTGGCTTCGGCCTTTAGTGCACAAGAGAACGACCTCGTCGCGTATTCTAGGTGGCGGGGCATACCATTACCTACAATAGACGCTATACAAACGACACTCGAAAAGGACGGTCCGCGACGACTCGTTAATGGTATATTCCAGCGTGCGGCAGATACGGTCAGCAGCCCAAAGAACGCAGAAATGGGCATCGAAAAAGCAACACATGAACTTACGCGGAAATCTCTTGAGCTAACCGTTCGCGAAGATGCTTTATCGCACACAACCATGGGCGATTTTTATTGGGACGCGTGCATGCAAGCCGAGCCGCGATTTGTGCACTCGCTTACAGAGCACGAAGTGCCGGAAGCAATACAGGAGCCACGCGAAAGCGCAAGCTATGCCTCGGCGCTGGTTTTGTTTGATACTAAAGACGAACCGTTTGCGTACCAGAAAGATAACGGCATAGATACGGCACTTGCTTGGCGCGATGCGCACTATAAAACCGAGAACGGCGAGGTTTGGATACCGGCTGGTGCTATATTCATGGCTACCTGGAATGGCGATTACCCCTCGCCCGCTACTACTTTTAATGAAGAAGGTATCATTGCGGTGCATCCTAAAGTAGCGCCAGATTTTGCGTATCTCCGGCGACTGTCGACGTGGTCTACTGCAGATGAAATCCGCGAAGCGGGTGCGGAGCTTGGCGTGGATGCCATGCCCTATGTCGACGAAAGTATCGATGGCGTTATGGGGTGCACCCTAGAAGGTTTTGGCGAACGCGTACGCGGTCTACTCGACGATGCGAAACATGTGACCGAAACAGACATAACGAAGCGCGCACATTAACGCTTGCGCGGCGCGAGCGTCGGGCTGTTGCCGTGTTTGTGTGTTTCGTGCTTTTCGATGAACCACAGTTGTATTGCTGTGCCCTCGAAACCGTACTTTTCGCGAAGGTTGCGCTCCATGTACCGCTTGTAGCTCCAGTGAAGAAATTTAGTGTGGCTGCCGAATACTTTGAATGCCGGAATAGGGTTATCGTCTTCTTGGACCATGTAATTGAGTTTTGGCGCGCGATTTTTAAGGCCGGCTGGTGGATGTTTATCGACGATTTGGCGTAGCCATTGGTTAAGTTCGCGGGTTGAAATACGGGTGGCGCGCTTTTTGTCGATGTCGAGTGCCAACTCGAACAATTTCGTAACATTGTGTCCGGTTACTGAACTCGTAAAAATGAGCGGTGCCCATGGGACGAAATCGTAGGTTTGAGCGATTTGTGGCGCGAGCGCATCGCGCGTAAAAGCGTCCTTGCCCTCTACGGCGTCCCATTTGCTAACAACGAGCACGAGCCCTTTGCCCGCTTCTTTGATCATACCGGCGATTTTTTGGTCGAGCGCCGTATTGAGCTCGTTGGCATCCATGAGTAAGAAACAGACGTCGGCTTGCTCGATGGCTGCGAGGCTGCGAATAACACTAAAATGCTCAATCCCCTGCCCGATTTTGCCGGGGCG
>DATASD010000013.1:0-55059 GCA_036263915.1 Saccharimonadales bacterium (SeqCode)
ACCTTAGAAGCAAGCTCAACCTGGCTTAGCCCGCGCTCCTTACGAAGCTCGCGAACACGTTTGCCAAAGACTTGCTGATATTCGATATTCATTGTCTAGATTATAGCATATCTGTGGATAAGAAAATGACTACTCACAGTAGCTTTTTCATCCAGGACTTGCTAAAATGGGACTATGAGTAGTCATGAGGGTGACATCGTAGCACTAGAACCAGAGAGGATAGAGGCCTTGCGGCTTATCCTTGAAAAAGAGCAGTGCAAGCCTGTCACTTATGACGAAGCGCTAGAGATCGGGCGATCATTAGTGCGGTTCTTTAAGGCTCTTGCCGAAGAAGCCTAGTTGCACGCCCTACGCGCACTCATAGCTGATAAAATAATAACAAGGAGAGGGTATGGGGCAAACAAACGCAGTAATACTCGCGCGCGTATCAAGCAAAGCGCAAGAGGATGAGGGGTATTCGCTTGACTCACAGGTTAAGCTACTTACTGGATACTGCCAGACAAAAGGCTTTAAGGTCGTCAAAGTATTCAAGATTGCCGAGACGGCATCGAAACAGCAAAGTCGTAAGGTCTTTACCGAGATGCTACACTACATCTCAAAAAACGACATCTATCACTTAGCAGTAGAAAAGACCGACCGTTTTACGCGCAATATGCGCGACGCAGTGGCCATCGACGACTGGCTGGAGCAAGACGAGGATCGGCGACTTCATGCTGTTAAGGAAAATTTGCTCGTTCACAAGAATGCCAAATCTGACGTTAAGTTTATGTGGAATATCCATTTGTCAGTTGCCAAGAAGTATACAGACAACTTGCGCGAGGAGGCAATGAAAGGCTGGGCCGAAAAGCTGGCACAAGGTTGGCTGCCAGCACCGCCGCCGCCAGGATACATCACGGTTACGCGCGGGGGTAAGCGCATTCATATTATCGACAAGGCCACGGCGGGTATTATGCGCAAGGTATTCCGTATTTACCTTGAGCCAAACCACTCAGTTCTCACCATTACTGAGTTCATGAAAGACAACGGTATTGTGACTCGTAAAGGCCGACCACATAGCAAGAGTTACGTCCACAAGATGCTTAGCAACCCTTTCTACATCGGGATCAATCATTTTGACGGCAAGGATTATCCTGGCGCGCAGGAACCGCTTATCAGCAAGGAACTATTCAATGCCGTACAAAAGAAGCTGCACAACAAACAGCCGATGCTCCGTGCACGACATAATCCAGTGCTCAAGAATATGATCCGCTGTCAAAACTGTGGTGCAACCGTAACATGGGAACGTCACAAAGAGCGCTATTACGGCGCGTGCCAGCGCAAGGATGAGGCCTGCAAAGGCCTTAAGTTCCTGCGCGAAGATCGTGCCGAGGAACTTGTCCTAGAGACGCTACAAAAGCTCGTAAGCCCATCACAAGAAATCATTGCCTGGACAAGCGAGGTAATTCGCGCAGAGTCTCAAAACGACGCCCAATACTACGAGCAAAGTGCGACGCTCATCAATAGTAAACTGAGCCGCATTGAACTCATGGACGAAACGCTTTACGATGACAAGCTAGCTGGTGATATCACCAAAGAACGCTACGAAGCTAAGCACGATCAACTCATGACTGAAAAAGCCTCTCTGATTGATCAGCTCAACAAACTTGAAGAACAACAGCAATCCGACTTTGAAGGCGGCCTAACGGTCTTAGAATTGTCTCAAAAGGCCGCTGAAATATACGCCAGCAAAGTTCCAGAACAAAAACGCGTCATAATAACCGAACTATTCGAAAAACTAGTATCAAACGGCGACTCTCTATCTGTTACGTACACAAAATTCACAAATGCAATCGCCAAAAAGACAGCCGAAACGGTTCAATTCTTGGAAGGACAGAAAATGAGTAACCGAACTTTTGAAAAAGCCTTCGCTACATCTGTTAGCGAAGGCAATTCCGAACATATAAATCAATTACGTCCAATATGGCAGGGGAGACAGGACTCGAACCTGCAACCAACGGTTTTGGAGACCGCTACTCTACCAATTGAGCTACTCCCCTTTATGCTCGCTTATCATACCAGATTATGCTCTTATTTTGTAGCGCAAAAGCATGATTTCTCATATTTTAAACCAGTATTTAACAGGGTGCTACTTTGTAAAAAGGATTGTCATCTAGCTCACGCTTGACACTCACACAACCGTGCTATAATCAAGACTTACTTATATTATATGTAACGCTTTTCTAAAGGAGGAGCTATCATGGGAATGGAAAACGGTCCTGACGTTCCAACAGACGCAAACGGTAACGTGCTTCCCGGCAGCTATAACGACGTTAGCTGGACAAAGACCGACGGCAACACAACTCAGAGTTTCAACATTGGCAGCCTTAACGCTGGTGGTGACAACAACGAATTCATTCAGGGTCCAACCGACACTACAGACTACGGCAATGTTAATTTTGGTCATGGTAATTTTAACTTTGGCGCGGGCGATGCCCCGCAGGGCTACACATCTTATACAGATGGTAGCGGTGTGGAAACACGCAACTACGGTGACCTTTCCGGCAGAACCATTCAATTTGGCGACGGCCGCGTAGTAGTGGATGGAGAGGAGCTTCAGCCGCTACCAGAAGATGTTGATGAGCTAGGATTCCTAGAAGGTGAAGGATAGAGCACACCTAGGCTCAACATAAAAACGACCCGCGTCTGCGGGTCGTTTTTATGTTTATACCGACATCGCGCGCTATAAAATCGCATCAAAGGTTGCACTGCGCCTGGAATCTGATATACCATATACCATATGGCGAAGATCGTTCCGAACAAACCGTTGCTTATTATGCTCTATGGGTACCCCGGTGCGGGCAAAACGTATTTAGCACGGCAATTGGCCGAGACCTTGCAGGCTGCGCATGTGCACGGCGATCGAATTCGGTTCGAACTCTTTGAAAAGCCGCATTACGACAAGCAAGAAGACGAAGTTGTGTCGCAGCTCATGAACTACATGACCGGCGAGTTCCTAAAAGCCGGCTTGAGTGTGGTATATGATGGGAGCGCCTCGCGGACCACTCAGCGCCGGGTGCTGCGCGATATGGCACGTGCCGCTGATGCTGAGCCGATCCTCGTATGGCAACAAATTGACCTTGATAGTGCTTTTATTCGCAGTAGCAAGCGTGATCGCCGTAAAATCGATGATAAATACGCGATGCCAATGGACCGCGCAATGTTCGAAAATCTTTCTGCGGCTATGCAGAATCCAACGACTACCGAAGATTATGTGGTTATTAGCGGCAAGCATGTCTTCAACACGCAACGAAGCGCCATTATGAAGCGCTTGCGCGAGCTCAATCTCATTTCGGCAACCGAGGCCAGCACCAACGTCATTAAACCAGGACTCGTTAACCTCATTCCAAACGTACACGGCGGGCGTGTGGATATGGGTCGTCGTAACATTGTCATTAGGTAGGCCATGGCCTCCAAGCAAGTTACCGTTCCTGAAATCGGCGTGGTGACCTTATACAAGCGGCGCAATAGTCGTAGCATACGCCTGAGCATTGCACCAGGTGGTGAAATCCGCGTCAGCATGCCGTATTGGCTGCCATATCGTTCGGGTGTATCGTTTGCGACATCAAAAATCGGCTGGATTCAATCAATGCGTAGTACGACTCAGAAATCGGTGCGGCATGGACAAGCCATTGGCAAGGCTCATCACATCTACTTTCATCCCCATAGCGGCGGCCGCGTCGTCACACGGCACACAGGTAGCGAGATCCACATATTCCATCCCGCGGCGTTCACCGCTGATGACCTGGCGGTACAGCAAGCCGCGATCAAAGCCGGCATCAAAGCACTGCGCAAAGAAGCTGAAAGTTTATTGCCGCAGCGCTTGCAGCAGCTGAGCGAGCGAGGTGGCTTTGAGTTTAGCGATGTGTCGATCAAGCAACTCAAAAGCCGCTGGGGCAGTTGTAACTCGCAAAAAGAGATCGTACTTAATTTGTTTTTAATGCAATTGCCGTGGCAGCTGATCGATTATGTGCTATGGCACGAACTTACTCACACCAAAGTAATGCGCCACGGACCGCCGTTTTGGCAGGAACTGGAGCACCACGTACCTGGTGCGCGGGGGTTGAGCAAGGAAGTGCACACGTATCAGCCAGCATTACGTCCCAAAGATGAATCGTTTATGGCATAATACAAGCATGTTTCGTAAACCAAAAACTCCCGTTGTTCCTGTAAGCTCCGCAGACGTTGAACACGAACAGCTTACCAGCCTCATCAACAGCATGGCCGATGGCGTGATTGCAATTGACCAGGCAATGCACGTGGTGTTTTACAACGGCGCCGCGCTCAATGTGCTCGACGTCAACAGTTCTATACACGATAAAAAGCTCGGCAGCATCCTGAAACCAATCGACAAAAATAAACAGCCTGTAGATATCGAAAAAATGGTGCAAGACATAAAAGTACCGACCACGACGCGCGATTTGCTCTTACCGTACGGTGATGGCAGCACCATCAATCTATATCTGAGCATTGCGCCCGTGCACCTCGGTTACCACACAAATGGTACTGGCAAAAGCGGGTATATTTTGATGCTCCGCGATATTACGCGCGAAAAATCACTCGAAGAAGAGCGCGATGAATTTATTAGCGTGGTCAGTCACGAGCTGCGCACGCCTATCGCGATTTCCGAGGGCGACATCAGCAACGCTCAATTTATTGCTGAACGCACAGGCGACTTGGAGCAGATCAAGCAGGCGCTCAAAGAAGCACACGACCAAGTCTTGTTTTTGGCGAGTATGATCAACGACCTGGCAACGTTATCGCGTGCAGAGCGCGGCAAATTGAACGTCGAAGTTGAGCCAATCGATGTCGCACCATTTGTGCAGGAACTTATCCAAAATTACGCGCCCAATGCGAAAGAGAAGGGACTTGAGCTCAAAACCAATATCGCTAAGGACGCGGGCGTACTCAAATCAAGCAAACTCTACACTCAAGAGATTTTGCAAAACTTTATCACCAACGCCATTAAATACACCGAACAAGGCTCGGTCACCATCGGCGCTAAATCTGCTGTGCAAGGCGATCCGGGTATCATTTTTACCGTTTCCGACACTGGCATTGGCATCAGCAAATCCGATCAAGAAAAAATCTTCGATAAATTTTTCCGCTCCGAGGATTATCGCACACGCAAAAACAGTGGCACCGGTCTGGGATTATACGTCACCATGAAGCTCGCACATCTGTTACATGCCGACATAACTGTACGAAGCGAGTTGAACAAAGGTTCGACGTTTTCTATTTTTATCCCCAATCTTAGCTAAAAGCTCGCCAAAAAAACGCGCCAACCATGCTAGACTTATGAAGCACTAATTTCATAAGGATTTACTCATGTCAGAATTTGGCCCGGAACAACCGGAGCATCCTCAAGATCTATCCGCGGTTAATCCCGCCGCATATAGGCAACATGCGCTTGATGAGATACAAGAGCTGGACCCAGAACTGCTCACTAACCCTCAAACGCGCCAACTGGTTGAAATGAGCGTCGATTCGGGTATCGAAATTACCGAGACGTACGGTACACCTGAACATCCAAAGCTTGTTTCCGGCAATTACGAGACAGATATAGTTACTCCATATCACAGCGGTGGAGAGGACGGCCACACGAGCTTTGGCCCGCTGGGCTCTGGTGTGCCACGTAATGTGCTCAAACTGAGCAACGCTATCAACGAGGCGGCCGGCGAAGAAATAGTCGAGCCAGTCGACCGGGCAACTGGGCTCTATGCTGGCAGTAAACACGATTCTATCCTTTTGCATGGTCGTGCGCTTATGCCCGAAGGGCAAGGACATGACCGCGGCGACGAGCGCCTGAGTGCCGAGCGTGCCCGCGATGATCTGCTTCAAGAAGGCAGCGATCCAGAGATTGCCACAACGGCGCACGACCAGGTCTTGGCCACTGCATACGATCCGGAGACTCATGCGCAGAACGTTCAATATGGGCCACTTATCGAGGACCCAGCTAACTCACGACTCATAAAAAATGTCCTGGGTCAAGAAATCATCACCGGCGCCGATCTCCTGAACCCAACAAGCAGACGAGCTGCCCTCGGCTCAATCGAGCACACCGTTGAGAGTATGTGCCTGAGTCGAGAAGACAAAGTATTGAACCAGCGGCTCGAGCAATTAGGTATTGACATTGCCAGTCTTGGCTCGATCGAAGACATTTTGACCATCATCGGTGACGATGAAGTGCTGCGCCAAAAATTTATCGAACAGTGTTCCGGTGAAGCCTCGTTCTTCCGCGACCACATAAAATATTCCGATACGGTCATTCGTCAAGTCACGGGCGGGAAGGGCATAGATGATCTATCCCCTGGACGAGAAGACAACGCAACGATCATGGACCGCTTCGTCGAGGAATTGCATCAGGGCCGTCATCCTGTACATATCTGGAAAGAGGCCCGCCGCATCGCCGGTTACGAAGATCCTGAGCGCTAATCAGGCAGCTTTGGCAAGTGCGGTACGACATGCATCACCGGAATACATACGTTACGACCGCGCCATTCTACGGTAGCAAGCTCGTATTGTCGCATTGAATATTGAAGCAACCCGACATCGGTCAGCACTACAAAGGGCAGGGCAACCAGTGCAAACCACAGCATATTAACGCGCGTGGCGCGAGCAAGCAACACATATGAGACGATAAGCAACACGCTAGCGGCGGTGGCCATGGCTTGCACACCAGCCCCAACAGGCAACCAAAAACCGCCAATCGCGATTACAAAAGGGAGCACCAAAAAGAATAGCTCTGCGCACGTGAGTAGCAGCACCCACTCTGGCCGGCGATGCAATTGTGGATAGCGCATGCGAATCGCTGTCGAACGTTGATCAGCTGATTGTTTGACACTTTGCACCCCGAGTGTAGCGGAGCTGCGCATAAAGCTGTAGCCATCGTGTTCGATAGTACGTTTCGCAAAGTAGGCCTCAGGAAGAATCGAGCGCGTAACAGCTGCGAAGCTGCCAGCCGCCGTAAGCGCCGTACGAGTAATAAGCCAGCAACTGCTCATGACAGGTGGCCGATGAAACAATCGCCGCGGCGGGACAATCTCCCACCAATAGCGCATTGCTTGGACAAATGTGAACCGGCCGCGTGCCTCTGGGCTACGAGCTGGCATGATGCTCATCATCTGTTTGTGTTTGCCTTGCATCAGCGACACCAGCTGCCGAATACTGTCAGGCGCAAACCGCACGTCTACACCGCAAAAGAGCAAAATATCACCGCTCGCTTCCTGTGCCAGCCGCTGATATGCCTGATTTTTTGGCAGCCACGTGTCACTCGGCACTTCACCTTGAATAAATCGCACACCATCATGAGCAAACCCACGAATAATCTCTGGCGTACGCTTATTTTGTGAGCAATCGTCGAGCACCAAAATCTCAAGCTTGGGATAATTACTTGCCACGAGGTTTTGCAGGCAGGCTTCGAGGTCATCGGTTTCGTTGCGTGCAGGAATAGCCACCGACACGGTAGGGAGTTGGCTATCACTCAAATGCGGTACTTCGGTGGGCCATGTGGTGCGCCGTATGCTGCGCACCGTTGAAATAACCAGCACAAGCGCGGAGACGCCCTGCGCACCAGCAATAACAGCCCATATCAGATGACCGACATGGTACGGCGACCAAGCTTGCCATGCCAGCCAGCATGCAGCTATGAATGCTTGCCAGCCTAACAGCGCAAAGCTCGTGCGGCGCGTCGTTCGTAGCAAATACCGTTCGTGCATGCGGCCCTTTACGATGCGCACATCATTAAAGAGGCGATACAAACTCACGAGCAGCAGTCCGCCGGTTGCTATATTTGGCCGCCACATCAGCAAGCCACCACTGCCGAACGCCGTCAACGCTGCGGCAATGAGCACCAGCGTTCGGCGCACACGCCATAAAGGGCGAATACCATGCAAGCCCACCTCCAGCAGCGCACCAAGTGCCAGCAGGATAACCATAATCGTCATATGTCCACTATACCGTATCTTGGCCGGTAACGAATATAGACAAATTAACACAAGTGTGATATAGTATAGACATTATGAGTAATCGTGAATCCCTTTCGAACAAAGATAGACTAGCGCTCATTGGCGCTACTATGACTATGGCTGGCATCGTGGGTGCTAGTGTAAACGCAGTAAACGCCGTGGATAGTAAGGTGGCCGAGATTAAGTATCAGAACGAAATCGCTGCCACTATGCAAGGTTCGGATAGCTACTTGACATCAATCTTGCAAGAGCATATTCCACGCGATCCAGCCGTTGTTGCCAAGGTAGATCATCTTCAAGCTGAAGCCGATCAGGCAAACGACAATATGTGGAACGACCTTGGAAATACTGCCGGCAACCTGGCGATCATCGCAGTCTCGAATGTGCTCGTGCGCCGCCCCGAAGACGGGCTTGATGTGTACGTAGTGCCTGCGCCTGCGCAGGCTGCTTGACTTCCTCTGTAAAATAGCTTACTCTCAGGCTAGACAAATTATATATTATATTACGATACATGTCAGAGTTACCTCCATTTCACAACCGTCCGTCCCGCTTTATCAACTTCCGCCGCCTGATTGGTGCCGCCGTCCTCGGCATTGCCGGGTTGGGCACAGCGTTAACTGGCCAGCATAGCGTCCAGACACTTGCGCACCAAACACCCGAGGCCAGCGAGCTGGCGCGAGTTCATTCTCAAGAAAAAGTAATCTCAGAACGAGCAGAGAAAGAACATCCAAATCTCGACGATCCGCTCCATTACCAAGGAAACGAGGTCGACGCTACGTTAGATTTTGGTAAGGTTGCCCACGAGGCATGGGATAACACCTTGGTCAAAGTTGGCGCCGCTACGGCTGGCAGCGTTGCTGTTCTAGGCCTCTCTGTGTTTGGCCTTGGCGTTGCCGCTCGCCGTAGTTCCGAAGCCTACTACGCTAATATACAACCTACAGACATACCCGAAACTACCTACATCGTTCCAGCTCCAGGCAACTAATTGCTTGACTTCCTCTGTAAAATAGCCTATTCTTGACATGTTGCAGCCTACTCTCAAAGTAGGCTATTTTAATTGGGAGAAAATGGTGGCAGAAACATCAGCAGAACGACCAAAACGCCGGCTTCACAAAGCCGAAACCGTGCGCGACAAAGTCGAAAAAACCGCCACAGCCAGCGGCAAACCGCGACGAGTGCATACCACCGCACACAAAGCAGCAGCGCCATTCCGCCTGATTGGTCGGATCAGTCGACGACTAGGACGCATCAAGGTCCTTCACATCATCAGCCTCATCTTGCTTCCGCGGTATTTCCGCAACAGCTGGAAAGAGCTGCGCCAGGTAACTTGGCCTAAATGGCGTGAATCTCGCCAGCTAACGGCTGCCGTTATTGTTTTCGCCATCATCTTCGGCGTGCTTATCGCACTCGCCGATTACGGACTAGATAAATTATTTAAGCAGGTATTAGTAAAATAATGAGCAATCGTTACGACACATCAAAACAGTGGTACGCTATCCACACTTACAGTGGTTACGAAGAAAAAGTTGCCGAGAGCATTCGCCAGCGGGCGGCTAGTCTCGACATGCGCGACAAGATTTTTCAAGCACTCGTGCCCAAAGAAAAAATGATCGAGATCAAGAACGGCAAACGCCGCGTGGTCGAAAAGCGCATTTTCCAGGGTTATGTGCTCGTTGAAATGAAAATGTCCGAAGATGCCTGGTACATCGTGCGCAACACGCCAAGTGTGACCGGCTTTGTGGGCAGCGGCACCGAGCCAACGCCAATCAGCAAAGACGAAATCGAAAAGATTCAGAAGCGCATGGGCCTCGAACAACCGAAACACAAGATCGACTACAACCTCGGCGAAGTCGTGAGTATCACCGATGGTCCGTTCAAGGGCTTCGACGGCACGATCAACGAAATCGACGCCCAAAAGGGTAAGCTCAAGGTACTTGTGAATATGTTCGGCCGCGACACTCCTGTAGAGCTCGACAGCTTGCAGGTCAAGCGCGTCTAGACTTCGTGCCCAATCTGTTGTAGAATATATCAGTTACGCACTACTAAATAGGTAGGAGAATACGCCACCCTTCCAGGCGGCGGTTCGAAAAAGGAGATAGCCATATGGCAAAACAAGTAAAAGCAAACCTCAAGATGAAAATTCCTGCAGGCCGCGCATCTGCTGCGCCGCCAGTTGGTAGCACCCTCGGTCAGTACGGTGTGAACATGATGGATTTCATCAACCCGTTTAACGACCAAACCAAAGATATGCAAGGCAAGACCGTTACCGCACACATCACCGTGTACGACGACCGCAGCATGACATTCCGCGTTGTTGGTGAGCCAACCGACGACCGCATCCGTGCCGAGCTCGGCATCAAAAAAGGCTCGGGTAAGCCAAACAGCGAAAAAATCACTAAGAAATTAACGCAAGCACAATTGCAAAAGATCGCCGAAGAAAAAGCCGCCGACATGAACGCCGACGACGTTGAATCTGTCAAGAAAATGGTGGCCGGCACCGCCCGCTCAATGGGCGTCGAAGTCGAGCAATAGAGAAGGAGTTTATATGGGAAGAAATTTTGAATGTGGTGGATATTTCGACAGCGTACCAGAGGTACCTTTAGCAGATATCAGCCTAGAACAAACGGCAGTCTCGGAAGAAGCTACGGCAATCCGGCCACCAGAGAACCCCGAATGGGGCCCGAATCGGAGTCGCAAAATTCCAGAAACCGATCACACAGAAATAGAGCCGGCTTCGGATGCGGTCGCTGTACCAATTGATCTTACAAATGGCCCAGAACAACATGCACGCCTAGCTCGTTTCGTCCTCGAAGAAGGCGACATTGAGATCACATATCGCCCAGGTCAAGAGTAATAAATCATAAGTTTTGTGGGAGGGCTTAATTGCCCGCACGAACCACGAAGGAGATAATTATGGCAGAAGCCAAAAAACCAACCGAAGAAGTAAAAGAAGCTGACCTCGTTGTAGAGGCGGCTCCCGAAGCGCCAGCAAAAGAGGCCAAAGAAGGCACCGCAAAAGCTGGCAAGCGTAGCGCAAAGGCTGTAAAAGAAGCCGAGGAAAAGCAAGCTAAAGAAGAGCGCAAAGCTGACGCTGATGCAGAGGAAGAAAAGCCTAAGCAGCATGCCAAGCCGGCTCGCTCACGCTTGGAGCGCCGCGGCAAGAACTTCCGCAAAGCTGCTGAACTCGTCGAAAAAGGTAAAGCATACAGCCTGACCGACGCCCTGGCGCTCGCAACCAAGACGAACCCAACCAAGTTCGATGCAAGCGTTGAGCTACACGTCAACTTGAACGTTGACCCACGCCACGCCGATCAAAACATCCGCGACAACCTTGTGTTGCCAGCAGGTACTGGTAAGAGCGTTCGCGTTGCTGTGTTCGCCGACGATAAAGCCGAAGGCGCTGACGTTACCGGCGTTGAGACCATCCTCAAAGAGCTCGACAAAGGCACTATCAACTTTGACATCTTAATTGCAACACCTGCTAACATGCCAAAGCTTGGTAAGTACGCTCGTGTGCTTGGTCCGCGCGGTCTTATGCCAAACCCCAAGAGCGGCACGGTTACGACCGACGTTGCCAAGGCCGTACAAGAAGCCAAAGCTGGCCGCGTTGAATACCGCGTCGACAGCACCGGTATCGTACACCTGAGCATTGGCAAGGTAAGCTTCGGCGCAGCGAAGCTCGAAGAGAACGCTCGCGCTGTGCTCACAAGTATCAAAAACAACAAACCAGCTTCAGTGAAAAGCTCATACGTGAAGGCAGTTCACCTTACCACGACTATGGGCCCATCAATCACTGTAAGCTCAAGCGAAGTATAGTAACTCCTCGTACAATACTAACCGCCTGGGTCATATGGCTCCGGGCGGTTTTTTTATGGGCTGTACTTTTTCATGCTCATGGCTCGATTCAGCGCATTGAGCGTGCGCGTAAAGCCACGAATGCCGCCACGATACGCAATGTAGCGGCCGCTCCACGTGGGGTCGTATTTTGCCTTGAACTTGTACAATCCACTAAACGAATAAAAACGGTCACCGTTGGCATATAAAAATTGCAGAGCGTTATCGATCACACTGCGATCTTCATCGCCGCTTTTTGCCATACCAGCCAGTGGACACAAGCCAAGGTTCAGCCGCGTAACTGCTTGTTCATGTAGATGATCGAGGAAGGCCAGCAGCAAAAAATCATTGCCGTTGCCAGGCGTTTGGCGCGAATGCCGCAGCAAATCGAAGTTTGCTTCGTGCGGATCTGGCGAGGGCACTTGATTGATAAACGCCTGAATCACGCCGTGCCCATCACGCATAACCATCACTTGACACTGCTGCATATACGCGGTCGAGTAATATCCCATCATGAATCGGCGCTCGCTGCGGCCGGGCTGCGCCAGCCATGCACGCGAGATGAGCCGCAAGCGGTCGAGCATCGCCTTGTCGTGCGGCGGCATCAACAGTTCAGTAGTAAAGCCTTGTTTAGTAAATTTGTTACGTATGTGACGAAAATACTTATTGCGCGAAACACCGTCAAAAAACGAGGCAAGATCAAGCACTGCCTCTTCGCCGATTTTCTGCAAACTTAGATCATGCTTTTTATAGAGATGTTGGAATTTTGGCTCAGTGTGAACAAACGCCACCTGCCAGTCATTGGTACGACAAAGTTCATCGAAGTCGTCGAGGAGCACATCAAATCGCTTTACGTCGCCAATCGGATCACCCACAGCCAGCGCCACACCACGGTGCACCGAATAGGCAAGACCGGCTCGTCCTGAACTATCAAAGAAATACATCTTATCGTGCGGCCACAGCTTAAAGAAATCCTCGCTGCTAGCAGCGTACTTTTCGAGGAGCTGCGCAGCATGCGCTCGCGCACTGCCTTGATCAGTAAACCGTGCCCTGAGCGGTTGGAACAGCGACAGCAAAGCATACAGTACCGCTCCCGTACTAATAACCGATAGTGATGTCATAAAGACCTGGGCACGGCGAGTGTGCGGCGTGAGCTGCGTATTGGTGGTCAGATCAAACTGGTCAACCGTACGTTGCATAGCACCCCACACGGTAATCTCTTGATGAAAGTCGTGCTTATCCATGAGCGTAAAACCGCTCACCCCATATATAAAAGTTACCAGCAGCACGAGGACTACCGTTCGAAGTGTCACGGTAAAACTTCGAATATCGCTTTTTACGGTAAATTCGCGCTCGTTCATCCAAAGCGCGGCAACAATCAGTGCCGGCAAAAATACATTACGAACGTGCACCCACTCGATTGCGGGCTGGCGATGCTGCGCCATGAGTGCGACCTGAAAAACAGTCATAAGCATCAAAAATGCGTAGACTATCATGGTAAAAAACCAGGCGGTACGCTTTCTGCGGCGAAGCAGTGTGCTCAAATAAATAAGCGTCAAACCGATAATAAGAGGTAGCGCTACTACGAAACTACCCGGTGTAGCATCGTGCCGCTTAATAAGTACCTCGCGGATAAGGGTCGACACAATCAGCAATGCACCGTGCAAGCCCACCATATAGGCCACCAGCGCAAGCGCCCAAGCACGCGGGTGCTCTGCATGAACCAGACGTTTCATACATCTATTTTACCGCACCGACGCAGTAACGTCACCGCGCGCCTATGCGTACTCTAGTTGTAAAATTCACGCATATGCTTGCATCACGGTTTTGACAAGCCGTACAATATATACAATTCTGGAGGGAATGATGGGGGTTTATAGCAATACACAGATTCGCCAGGCCATTGATGATGGTCAGATCATCTGCATACCGTACAATCCCAAGCACGTCAGCGAAGCGAGCTTGGATGTCACACTCGGCCACTACTACTATCGTACTGAGCGAGCCGGTGACCACACACTCTACAATCCGTTTGACGAGCAAGATGTTACACGATATTTTGGCGAAGCTAAACAGGCCGTGCTTCACGGCCAATGGTGCCTAGAAAATGGTATGATGCCGGTCAATGGTATTCCACTAAATCATCCCGTGATTCCACTGCGTCCGGGTGAGCGTATCCTCGCCCACACCCATGAATTTTTCGGGATCTTGCCGCCTGGCACCTGCGAGCTCAAATCACGATCGAGCTGGGGCCGCAATGGTATCGCCGTATGTTTTGATGCTGGCTGGATTGATCCTGGGTACGTCAACCGGTTGACGCTCGAAATTTTTAACCTCAATCAACACGAGACAATTCTACTACCCGTTGGCGAGCGTATTGCGCAAGCCGTATTTCACACTACTGGTCCTGTGGATGGCAATTATGGGGATGGCCGCGATGATTTTAGCGGTAAGTATCAACGGGGGACCGATGTACAAGAGCTGATTCGTACGTGGGTGCCGGATCAGATGCTACCGCGCGCGTACAAAGATAAACGGCAACTGCCAGAAAAGATTCAAGGTTTAAAAGCACTATGAGCAAGCAAGACACATCTTCAAATGGATTCTTTTTGGTCCTTGAAGGCACCGATGGCTCCGGCAAAACTACCCAGTTTGACTTGCTCGTTAAACGCTTGCGAGCTGCCGGGCACGACGTTGCCACATTTGATTTTCCACGCTACGACCACCCATCGAGCTATTTCGTAAAAGGCTATTTGAACGGCATGTACGGCACTGCCGAAGAGGTCGGGCCATACACCGGCTCGCTGTTTTATGCATTGGATCGATTCGAGGCTGCACCGGCCATCCGCGAAGCGCTCCAACAAGGCAAAGTCGTCATCGCCAATCGATTTACCGGCTCAAACATGGCGCATCAGGGTACCAAGTTTCGCAATGCCGAAGAACGTCGCGGATACTTCATTTGGCTCGACAATCTCGAATTTGAGATGCTCCGCGTGCCGCGGCCAGACGCCAGCTTAGTGCTGCGTGTACCAGCTGAAGTTTCGCAAGCGCTCGTCGACAAAAAAGATGCGCGCAGTTACACCGACAAAAAACGTGACTTGCACGAGGCAGATCTTTCACACTTGCAGCGAGCGGTCGAAGTTTACGACGATCTGTGCCAGCTCTTTCCACGCGATTTTACGCGCATCGACTGCACACGCGGCGACCAGCTTCTTGGCATCGATACCATTCATCAACTAATCTGGCAAAAGGTAGAGCCCATGCTTCCAAAACCAACACCTGGCAAGCCAAAACCATCGTACACTTCTACGGTAGGCGACAATCCATACATCAACAAAAAGCCCGATGGCAGATACGAGATCACGCCAGCCGGCGAGGAATTTTTGCGCGAATCGGTCACCGATTCGTCAGGCAATGTATATAGTTTTGGTGAGAAGTTAAGCCCTGTCACGATAGCTGCCGCCATGGCTCGCCTGAGCCGACGTGGCGATGACATGCGCATCACCATTTTGGACGAGTTTGCAGCCAAGCTTGGCAAAGACGAAAAACTTTTGCAGCGGGTGATTACCGCATATGGTGACGATTCCGTGCAGCAGCTCGTGGGGCAGTACATCGTCGTCGAAGATGCCTCGAATTTGCTTACGAAAAAATTGGAGTGGGGCAGGCTGGCGGCATACCTTGAGCAATCGACACGATACATTTACTTTGACAAAAAAAACGCCGCAGGCGAGTACAAATACTTTACGCCAGACTATGTGCCGGCTGATGTGCGTGCTGCCTACAAAGAGCATATGGATCGTCTGTTCGATCTGTATTCCGAGATGGTGCACAAGCTCGCCGATTATTTACAAACCGCCTCGAACACGCCCGCAGCCGAACGTGACGGCGCGTGGCGCAGCGCGATCCGGGCTCAAGCCTGCGATGCTATTCGGCCAGTATTGCCTGTAGCGACCAAATCAACGGTCGGCATCTACGCCTCCGGGCAAGCTCTCGAAGGCCTTATCATGCATCTGCTGGCAGACGCGTTGCCCGAGGCGCGTGAAACCGGACAAAAGATCTTGCGCGAAGCACGCAAAGTCATCCCAACGTTCTTAGAGCGCGCCGATAAACCCGACCGCGGCGGCGCAACAGTGGCATATCTCGCTAACACCAAGCAATCAGTAGCAGCGCTTGCGACGCAATTCCTGCCCGAAACATACGCCACCGAGCAAGACCCTGTGCAACTCATGGATATGTGGCCGCGCAACGAACTCGACCTCGTACCCGATATGCTCTATGAGCACAGCAGCCTGTCGCTACGCGACATCCAGCAAGAGGTTGCCACCTGGGGTTACGACAAAAAAATGGAAGTATTCCAGGCCTATATGGGCGAGCGCCTTAATCGTCGGCACCGCCCGGGCCGCGCGCTCGAAAAGGCTCACTACAGCTGGGACATTATTTGCGATTACGGCATTTTTCGCGATTTGCAGCGACACCGTATGGTCGATGACATGGAATGGCAAATACTCACGCCGCGGTACGGCTATGATATGCCAAAACTTGTTGAAGATGCTGGACTGACTGATCAGTTTGAGGCATGTTTCGACATCAGCCTCAGTCTGTACAGTATATTGCAGCGTGCGGGCTACCAGCTCGAGGCGCAATACGCCACGCTGCTCGGTCATAAAATGCGCTGGAAGATGACCTACAACGCCCGCGAAGCATTTCATTTTAATGAGCTGCGCACAAGTCCGCAAGGCCATCCCGGCTACCGCAAATTAGTGCTCCAGATGCACGAAAAACTGGCCGAAAAGCATCCAATGCTCGCCGAAGCCATGCGATTCGTTAACAAAGGTGACGACCCAGAGCTCACACGCCTGGCCGCCGAACGCTACACCCAATTCAAATTAGAACAACTTTCGGGCGAGAGCGAAAAAGAGCGCATCGTCGAAATTAAGAAATCATGTTAGACATTTTAAAACAGTTAGTTGCTTTCCAAACCGTGGACGGCAACTCCGACGCTGCGCAACGTGCGTTCGATTATATTGCTGCGTTCTTGGAAACGCGTGGCATGTTCGTGGAGCGTTATACGTTCGACGGTTATCCAGCACTGGCAGCAACCATCAAACCCCACTATAAAACACCAACAGTCATGCTTACGGCGCACGTTGATGTCGTTCCAGCCAGCAATAATATGTTCGAGCTCCGCGAAGGCGATGGTAAGCTATATGGTCGAGGCGTATTCGATATGAAATTTGCGGTCGCCTGCTATTTACAGCTCGTGGACGATCTCAAGGATGAACTCAATCGCTATGACTTCGGCATTCTATTAACCTGCGATGAAGAACGCGGCAACACGGAAGGAATAAATGGCACAAAAGGCATGGTCGCCAAAGGCTACCTGCCTCGCGTATGTATTCTGCCAGATGGCGGTGATAATTGGAACATTGAACGTTTGGCAAAGGGCGCCTGGCACGTAGCTGTGACAGCCACGGGCCAAGCTGCACACGGATCACGCCCGTGGGAAGGTGAAAGTGCTACCGAAACCCTCATGAAAGCACTCCAGGAAATTCGCGCGCTGTTTCCGGAGCAACAGCCGTACAGCAACACCCTGAACATCAGCATGATCGGCGGTGGCGAGGCTGTGAATCAAATACCTACCGAAGCCTGGGCAGTTCTCGATATCCGCACTATGGATCACCGCTCGTTGGCACTCATAAAAAATGACGTGCAGAGCATTTGCTACAAATATAACCTTTCCGCGCAGGAAACTACTAACATTCCACCGCTCGTGACCGATTTGGAAAATCCGTTTGTGCACGATTTTATTACAAGCGTGGAAACTATCACGGGACATGAGTGCGAGCCAACTGTCTCGTTCGGTGCCTCTGACGGCATGTACTTCAATGCCCACGATATCCCAGTCGTGCAGGTACGGCCTGCGGGTGGCGGTCACCATGGCGACCATGAATGGATCGACTTGCAAGACTTTCTTTATTACAAAGATGTACTTATCGACTACCTCAAACGCGTTCTTAATGAACCCGTTGGCAAGGTGATCACCACTACGCCGCAAGAAGCCTTGACCAAAACAGTCTAATTGGGTACAATAACAGAGAACATTACCGAAGACCGTAGCTGCTGCAAGGCTTAATCCGCTACCGAGGAATGAATCAACAATTTTGTAGATTCTTTTTAGAAAGTCTTTGGCAATGCGCCAAAGACTTTTTCTTTGGAAAAGTTCTTTAAAATCTAGGTCGAAGATTTTACATAAAAGAAGGAATTTATATGGCTTTAACAAAAGATCAGAAGAACGAAGTAGTCTCGGAAGTTGCCGAGTTGCTCAAGAGTTCTAAAATGACTGTTGTCGCCAAATACCAGGGCACAACCGTTAAAGCTATGCAGAGCCTCCGTCGCGCAGCTCGCCAGAGCGGCACGTCAATGAAGGTCGTCAAAAACCGCCTGCTTATCAAAGCATTGCAGCAGAATGACGCGTTCAAAGACATCGACACCAGCTCGCTGAACGGCATGCTTCTCTACGCTTTCAACAGCGAAGACGAAGTTGCACCGGCTCAAAGCATAGCAACCTTCGCCAAAACCAATCCAACCCTCGAATTCGTCGGTGCCATCTCGGCTGACGGCAAACTTCTGAGCGCGGACGAAGTTAAGGCATTGGCAACTTTGCCAGGCAAGAACGAGCTTATTGCTCAAGTTATTGCAACCCTGAACGCTCCTGTCAACGATGTTATGAGTGGCCTTTCGGGCAACTTGCACGCATTGCTTGACGGTGTACAGGCTAAAGCTAACGCATAAGAAAGGAATCACTAGAAATGGCTGATTTGAAGAAATTGGCAGAAGAGCTTACAAAGCTTACTGTCCTCGAAGTTAACGAACTTAAAACCATCCTTAAGGATGAGTACGGCATCGAGCCGGCTGCTGCAGCTGTTGCTGTTGCTGGCCCAGCTGCCGGCGACGGCGCTGCCGCTGCCGACGAAAAGAGCGAGTATGACGTTGTCCTGAAGGACGCTGGTGCTCAGAAAGTTGCTGTTATTAAGGCTGTGAAAGACCTGACCGGTCTTGGCCTTGGTGAAGCAAAAGCTCTCGTTGACGGCGCTCCTAAGACCATTGTCGAAAAGGCCGCCAAAGACGACGCTGAGAAGGCTAAGAAAGCCCTCGAAGACGCTGGCGCTACTGTTGAACTCGCCTAGTTGCGACGTTTGCAACCAAAAAACCGCTCGGGATATCCAGGGCGGTTTTTTGGTTGGGCTGTCTATTCGATATTATTCGCCACGAAGTTCGCGCTGTACGCGTTCGACCTCTGCGGCATACTCTTGCATCATGCCCTCATCCGAAAGCGCCCGCTCGTATCGCGCCCGGCTACGCTTAACGTCATATCTCCCAATCATGTCCGGATCGTCCGCAAGCTCTTTAAACTTTTCGGGAGTAATCCCCCAAATAGGATTGTTGTACTGCCGTGTATCGTGCGACGGATAAGCACCTACATACGCAGCGTGCTCGTTAACCATTGTCGAAGCAACAGGGTCAGTGGGTCGCTCAGCCATGAAATCTCGTGACGACAACTCAGCAAGCCGGTTAAACAACTTTCCAAATTGAGTACGTGGCACTTCACTTCCATGATCACGAGCCCACCAGTACGCCGAACGATTACTGACTAATTCAGTTGGCTCGCGGTCATTATCTAGCCATGCGCGGTCAATTATCGGGTAGGTAGTCCCTGGAATTGATTCCGGAGTTGGACCATCAATCGCCGGTAGATAAGCAACGTGGAGCGGTGGTCGATCCGGAAATTGATCGTTCATAAGACGAGTTAGCAGTTCAACATTTTCTGGGGTTATCCCTCGAAGGCCAGTTGGTGAGTCTATAACCCAACGATGAACCGCTTCATAGAGGTCATCAGTGAGCACCAAGGGACTGGTCTCTGTCGACCCCACAAGAGTGAGACCGGCATCGCTTAGCCCCCGGGCGATAGTAGTAGCACGCGTTGCCGAGCGAATTTCTCCGGGCGATGCATACTCTATAAGATCATCCAATTCTATGTAGGGCCTAAAGTGCCCGAAACCATATATAGGTGGCCGCGGCTGCACTTTACCCGGCTCCTCAATTTCACTCGAGCCGTCATGAAACTCAACAGAATGAGGCATTTCGGGTATGCCTTGGCCTTCCGGGAGGTTAGTCCAAAATTCTTCAGGGCGCTCATTGCCCGGGCCGTTTGTTTCCATGCCCATTTATTATTTCCATTCCTCTTGCGTACCAGCGTCTGGTCCACCGTGCGGGCGGTGGATGAAGGTAATCGCGTTGTCGCCCTGCAATCGATAATCGTGTGGTGGTTGGTGATCTTCTGTGTCTGGTGTCACGCGAGCAAGAATTAAGTCGTTTTTTTCAACGCCACGTTCACCAAACATACCGCGAGTTCCAGCCTGAGAAATAACACCAGAGGGCCCGCAGATTTCTACTGAGGAGACATCGCCATCAGGAGTTGCGCCAAGTCGCAGCGTCATTGTTTCTTGATACTGATCCACGTCTAGCACGCGGCCACGTGCAGCGCCCTCACGCGGTTCGTCACCTGGCAAAATAGGTTGTTCGACACCGGTAATCTTGGATATATCTGCAGCAGTAATATTGTCTGTTATCTCGTTACCATTTTCACTCATCCAAACCTGAGCTGCAACGCTAAGACCACGGAGGTGGGCAAGTGGCATTTGACGATGGAGAGTAACGGTGACGTCTTGAGATTGTTCGCCGGGAACTATCAGGCAAACACCCTCCTCGCCAACCTCAAGCTTGCCTTCAATCGACGCGAAGTCGTTCCGGTGCAATTGGCGCAGCCGATCGGCATTCGACGGCTCCCAACCTGCATCAGTTGGCATCGGTACGTCACCAAATGCCCATGGGCCAACAAGACTTCGCTCTGCTATATCTTCGGGGAATAGTCCAGGATGTATCGGGTTTATGCCTATTTCTTTCATGCGTTTTAGTGTACTAATAATTATAAACATGTCAAAGGTTAAGTTTTGTGTAATATTTCTAAGTTGTTTGCAAAAGTTATCCACAGAAATAAAGCAATGTCGGGTTCCTTTTTGACTTGACACATGAAACATGGTAGTTTTAGGAGTAAGTGTAAAGAAACAAACACTTCTTAGTATAAGAGAGACAAAAGATGGCAGATGTACCCGACAAACAGATCAAGCGACTGAGGGCTTTGATTCAAGAGGCCGAAACAAATCTTGCCGCAGCAAACGAGCTGTTGGTGAGCCTGGTGGGTGACGACGAAAAAATAAATGTACCTGCCAAGGAAGATGCGCTTGGTAAGGTGATCGAGGGCGTGTTCGATGGCCAAAACATGGTCGGCTCGGACGGCAAAATATATCCTGTGCCAGCCAACTACGCCAGCAAATCCAAACTCGTACAGGGTGACATTCTTAAACTGACCATTGCCGACGACGGCACATTCTTGTACAAACAAATTGGTCCAATTCCACGCAAACAAGTTGTGGGCGCTTTGAAACTCGAAAACGGTCATTACTTTGTAGACGTCGAAGGCAAAGAATACCGCGTGCTACTCGCAAGCGTAACTTACTTTAAGGCAAAACCAGGCGACCAAGTGAGCGTCAACGTACCCGAAGACGACTCCAACGCCGAATGGGCCGCTCTCGAAGCTGCACTATAAATATAAGGACTCATATGATCGAAAGAGGCTACGGCTACCACCCGCCGGAGGGTCAACCGCACCCTTACGACAATCCGCGAATGCCATTTCGCGACCAAGTACCATACCCACGACTCCTAGGGGCCGTTAATCCCGCGGACTATCAAAATCGCGCAGAGTACGAGGCAAGGCTTGCACAACTCAATGCCGACCATGCATATCAACAATTTACTGCCGGCCAGCAAAACTATGGGACTCCGTTCACGTTGTCTTTACAATACCAAGAAATAAAACGGCCACCCGAAATAACAACGATCGGGCAGGACCTACGCGCTAAGACAAAGTACGTGGAAGGACAAATATGCCAAAACCCTGATAATACTGCATGGAAACTTCCGGCAACTCTTGAGGCGGAACAGGAAGGCGCTTATGTGACATCTCTTCCTCACGGCGATTCTACATCATACTTTGACGTACGCTATAACGACAAAACCCTGCCGGCAGAGCTATCAGATCGATGGCAAGGGAGTCATTTGATCGCAAAAACAATAACAGTAGAATACAACATGCAACGCGAGTGTGTAGAAATTGTGTATCGCGACCTCCTATCTGATATAGACGGCCAACAGCCTGCAGATTCTGCACTATCGGTGGGTGTGAAAGCTGCCTACGGTGGATATGCAACGTGGCATGCAACTAAGTTATACACGGATGAAATTTTTGATCCGGCCGCGTGTCATGAACAGATAATTTCCTTCCAAGCTGCACCACCACTGCAGTCACTCGAAGTCCCTAAGGATTGGTAGATCTGCCGCCGGCGATGCGTTCGCGTAGGCGCTGGATGACACGTGCAATGTGCTCTTCGCCATGCGGCGCACCTTTCGTGTGAATAACCTTATTGGCGCCAAAAATACGTGCATCTTGGCGCGTTTCCGTAAAGGTCTCTTGCCATGTACCATCGGCAAGCCCATCCTGTACATGAATATATGTAGCGTCGCCGTATTTTGGTGATTCGGCAACCGCGACTTTCACACCGTCAATCTCGAATTCAGCCGCAAAGTATACTGCTTCGCCCAAGCCCTTCGAGCGATACAACATACCGTTATTCTCTTCACAAATAGTGAGCAAATCCTCGATGCGCGCCCATATAATATCTTGGGTGGCATTACCTTCGCCCTTGGCTGTCTGTCTAGCGATCTCCTTTAGGCGATCTCGTACATCCTGGTCTACATGACCGCCATGTGCAGCAGGCAAGAGTTGTTCGGCCATTTGCTTGATATGTTGGCTACGCAGCCGTTCCTGGACCGCTTCAGCCGTGCCGTCAACTGCAACTTGTTCTTCCGGCACCTCTGCCGGTGGTTGGCCTACTGCCTCGTCGGGAGAAGATGCAAGCTCCTCGGGAGATTCGGGGGGCTCAGAAGTAGCTTCAATCGCTTCGCGAGGTGGTTCCTCTTGAGGTTGCTGTTCAGGTGCTTGCTCTGCTGTGTCTTGTGGCGAATCTACTACTCGCAAATTGTCGTTTGCCCAATCTCGGAGATCATCGTAAATCTCAGGTGGTATTTCATACCCAAAGGCATCGTAAATAGTCTTGAATCTTTTGTACGCTGTGGACAGTTCCTCGAGCGGATTGCCGGAATTTACGCCAAGCTTTGCCAAAATCTTAGAGAATTGCGGACTTGGATGTGAGTCGGCTAGGTCGCCAAAAGTGTGAAAGACCTTATAGAGCATGTCGGCTCTATCTGCGAGAACGCCCGTCCGCACTGTGGGGCGGTACTCGCTAAAGATTTCCATCGCTTTCTCGCGGGCCTCCGGGTTCAGGTCGGCCAGCTCATTGAGATCCCTGAAGCCAATTGCTGCAAGTTCCGTAGATAGAGTGGTGGTAAACGCCTTGAGGCGGGCGTCAAGCGCCTCTTTACTAACATCTACGATGCCCTTTTCGCGCAACCGTTCTGATACCTCTCGCCGGGTAAAAGAATCCGGCACCGACTCGCCATACAATACCTCCTTGTCTTCATCCATAAGGTTGAAGTTCGTCGGGTCGTCGTCTTCAAGTTCTGGTGCATAGACGAAGCGTATGTTATTGGTGGCAACTTCAAGCGGCATAGTTCGGTAAGCGTACCCCAGACTGTCATCTAAATTACGAAGCCATGGGCGTAGTTTATTATGATCGAACTTCCACTCGGTAAAACGACTTGGAATAGGCTCGACCCCCTGGTGACGCAGCGCCACCCAACCTTGCAGATTTGCAAAATGTTTTTGCAGACTCTCGATGCTTGCTTCTTCGTTCACCTGTAGCGTAGTGGTGTTGTCGAGGTCATACCTTCGGAGGCCCGTGGCAAGCGCCTTATAATCGAGGCGCTTGCCCAATTCTTGAAAATCAGGCCCCACGATGGCAGCCTTAGGCTCTTGAATCTCTTCGATAGGTTGGCCAAAGATGCCACGCTTTATTTCATCAGAATCCATATGAAATGCGGCTATTTCGGGGGGTTGGTTGGGGTTCTCTGGGGGGTTGGTTGGGAATTCCATATGCCAAATAGTAGCACAAGCGGGTCAGTTGCCAAGTTATTTTATGATCCCCTCGTTCATTTTGACAACATACAAACGTACGCGAGCCGCGTATAATAGCTGGTAATGGGGCAGGCGTTATATAGGACATACCGGTCGAAGAACCTGGACGAGATTGTCGGCCAAGAGCATATCACGACGGCGCTAAAGCACGCGCTCGAAAAAGGCACGATTAGTCACGCCTACTTATTTACCGGGCCGCGCGGCACAGGCAAAACGAGCATTGCACGCATCCTGGCGCATGCCATCAACGATTTGCCGTATACCGACGAGAGCGTGCATCTCGATATTATAGAAATTGACGCTGCCAGCAATCGAAGAATCGACGAAATCCGCGACTTGCGCGACAAAGTACACATTGCACCGACCTCGGCGAAATACAAAGTATACATTATTGATGAGGTACATATGCTCACCCGCGAGGCGTTTAACGCGCTCCTCAAAACACTTGAGGAACCGCCAGCCCACGTGGTATTTATTCTCGCTACAACAGAGGTACACAAGTTACCAGAGACGATCATTAGCCGCACGCAGCGCTACGCGTTTAAGCCAGTCAAGCAAGATAAAGTCATCGCTCATTTACGGCACATCGCCGAATCCGAGGGGATAAGGATTGACGATGAAGCACTAGGACTCATTGCTGCTCACGGCGAGGGCAGCTTTCGTGACAGTATTAGTTTGCTCGACCAAGTACGTAATACCGATGCAACCGTCACGATGGCCGACATTCAAGGCATACTGGGCATTGCGCCGGCCGAAAGCATCGAACGCATGATTGCTGCCATGAGCCAGCACGATGCTATTGCCATGGTTGAGCAGCTTCGCCACATGAAAGAGCAGGGATACGAGCCCGCGCAAGTAGCCCGCCAACTCGGCACGTCTTTGCGCCAGCAGCTCGTTGCTGGCACACCGCCGCTCGATCATGCAGTGCTGATGCACCTTTTGACGCGACTTATTGAAGTACCTGGCTCGACGGATCCGCAAACGTACCTCGAGCTGAGCATGCTGGGGGCAACGTTCGCGGGCGTGCAGGCAGCAGCTCCTGCACCTGCGGTGGCCGCGGCGCCCACACCTCCTGCGCCAGCACCAAAATCACCGAAGCCGACACCGAAGCCGGCATCCAAACCAAAAGAGACTCCAAAAGCTGCTCCGGCAAAACCCGCAGACGAGCCAATTGATTCTGTAGCGGCGCCGAAAAGCACCGCGGTGCTTGATGCAGGCAGCTGGGCACGCATTTTGGATACGCTCAAAACGGATTACAATACGTTGCACAGCGTGCTGAAAAGTGCGGCCGTAGAGTTCAAGCCTGGCAGAATTACATTAGTGTTCACGCACAATTTTCACCGAAAACGCGTGCACGAAGCAAAAAATCGGCAAATTATCGCCGATGTTATCAAAGCGATCACGGGGTACGACATGCAAATCGAATGTACCGTAGGCGAGAGTACCGAGGCCAGCTCCACACCAACCGAAACACCTGCCGCAAAGCCCGCCGTTGTTGCACCAGCACCTACGGTAGCGGCGCCAGTCACCGAGGCATCGGAACCACCAACCAAGAACGCGCTCGACACCATAAGCAATATCTTTGGTAGCGCCGAACTGTTAGAATCGTAAGTACCGTATGGAACCGCCGCAAACCGCTCGTCACAGTGCTCCGCAAAACCTCGAGGCCGAGGCCAGCTTGCTTGGTGCCATTTTGATTGACGCCGATGCACTCGTAAAGATTGCCGATACGGTCGCCGCGGAAGATTTTTTCGACCCACGCCACCAGCGTATTTATGAAGCCATTTTAGCATTATATGAAAAGCGCAGTCCGATCGATGTACTCACACTTGCCGATCAGTTAAAGGGCAGTGGGTTTTTGGATATGATCGGCGGGGCGTCATACCTTACCGAGCTAACCAACTTCGTACCAACCGCTGCTCATGTCGAACAATATGCCGAAATTGTTGCGCAAAAATCGCTGCGGCGGCGCTTGATTAGAGCAAGTCAAGATATTGTGAGCCTGGGCTACGACGAATCGAAACAACTCCGCGAACTGATCGAAGAGGCCGAAAGCAGCCTGTTCCAAGTGAGTCAGCAGCATGTCAAACAGAGCATCATCAGCATCGAAGACATTTTAGCCGAAAGTTTTGAGCGCCTCGATGACCTCCACAAAGACAAAAAGAAGATTCGTGGCGTGCCGACCGGCTTCAAGGACATGGACGATATTTTGGCTGGCCTGCAACGATCCGACCTCTTTGTCTTAGCCGCGCGCCCATCGATGGGTAAAACTGCGCTGGTATGTAACTTGGCGCACAACGTCGCGGTGCAGTCCAAGTTACCTGTGTTGTTATTTAGCCTAGAAATGAGCAAAGAGCAGCTCGTCGACCGCATTTTGTCGATGGAATCAGGCGTGGACGCCTGGGCGCTCCGCACGGGTAACCTCACCGATGCCGATTTCGAAAAGATCGGCGAAGCCATGGGCACCCTGAGTGAAGCGCCGATTTACATCGACGACACGCCCGGCGTTACCGTAAGTGACATGCGCACTAAAGCCCGCCGCGAGGCGCACAAGCATCCGTTGGGTTTGATTATCGTTGACTATTTGCAGTTGATGAGCGGCGGTAGTCGATTTGGCGGCAGCGACAACCGCGTGCAAGAAATCTCCGAGATTTCGCGTGGGCTGAAGGGAATTGCGCGCGAACTCAATGTGCCGCTGATCGCACTTTCGCAGCTGAGTCGTTCCGTAGAAAGCCGCAGTCCGCAAATTCCGCAGCTATCCGACCTCCGCGAATCTGGCTCCATCGAGCAGGATGCCGACGTCGTCGCATTCATCTACCGTGAGGAATACTACAATCCAGAAACCGATCGCAAAAACATCACCGACATCTTTATCAAAAAACATCGTAACGGCCCTGTTGGCAACGTGGAATTATACTTCGACAAAGAGCGACAGCGCTTCCGCAGTCTGGATACCAAACACCACGGTGATCCATTTGCAGCATAACCAGCTTCGATAATGCTATAATTGGCGATAAGATGCATACACATAGTCGACTTGGTGAATTCTGGCGCGCCCGCTGGCAACCGCTCGTTGCATGTGGCAGTGTTTTTTTGGTGATGGTCGTAGTGCTTTTGTTTCGCCTGGGAACACTCCTACCACACCGTGGCTACAGCGCACGCGAAGTGGTTGCACAAAGTGCAAGTCATAGTCTACATGGCATACTCCACGATCCAACGAACGCACCATACAAACTCGTTGCGCGTGGCCTTATACAGCTCCGGCCGCACAGCCTGCTTCCTATGCGGCTAACCTCGGTTCTGTTTGGGCTCGGGACAATCGTACTCTTTTACTATCTTGTTCATCACTGGCATGGCCGGCGAGTGGCAATCATGAGCACGCTCCTGTTTGGATTGTCGAGCTGGTTGCTGCATGTGGCGCGCATTGGCACTCCGGACGTTATGCTTTTTGGCGTGTTTGCGTTATTCGTGTGCGGCGTACGACTTAAAGATAGCCATCGGCCGCGATGGGTGACGATCGCGAGCTTCGTACTTTTTGCGGCTGCGCTCTACTTACCAGGGCTCGTGTGGTTCCTCGCCGCCGGGGTCATATGGCAAGCAAAAACAATTTGGGCGACCATTCGACGCACACCTGTGTTGGTCACTATATTAGCAGTGCTCCTTATGTTCGTCTTACTCGCGCCTTTGGCATGGGGTATCTATCATACCCCCCACATCATCCGTGAATTACTCGGCTTACCGGCAGCCCTCCCATCGCCGCTCCACATCCTAAAAAACATGGCGCTTATTCCTGTACATGTATTTATTCGCTCCGCAAGTAACCCCGAGATGTGGCTCGCGACTTTGCCGCTCCTGACTATCTTCGACATTTTTATGTGCATCATTGGTGGATATATATACGTCCGTTATCATAGCCTCACGCGCAGCAAGCTCCTTGCCGGCATCTCGATTATTAGCCTGGTATTGATTAGTCTGGGTGGTGCAGTGACGATCAGCGTGCTGGTGCCGTTCGTGTACCTTGTGATTGCGGCCGGGCTAGCGTATCTCCTCGACCAATGGCTGGCTGTATTTCCGCGTAATCCTATCGCCCGAAGTGTTGGTGTAGGTGTCGTGGCAATTGTGGTTGGACTCTCGTGTATATACAATCTGCGTAGTTATTTTGTAGGGTGGCCGCACGCCGCGCCGACACAAGCAGTGTTTACTGAAACGAAACCCTTATAAAAGCGCACGTATCTGATACAATAAAACGGTAAAAGGAGATGTTTTATGGGCCGATTTGATCAGGCAAAAATGCTTATGCGCGTCAAAAAGATTCAGAAAGAATTGCAGAAGCAGGTTATCGAAGTAGAAAAGGGCGATGGTGCTGTTCGAGTTGAGATTACCGGTGAGCAGAAGATCAAAAAGATTCACATTGACCCAGAATATGTCGATCTCGATGATATTCATGAGTTGGAACGCTGGATTGAGGACGCTGTCAAAGAAGCTATTCAAGAAAGCCAGAAAATTGCCGCCGAAAAGATGCAGCCGATGATGGGTGCACTCGGCGATCTTGGTTTGTAGTAGTTAGTTTTGTATGCAGATCTTGCCGCCCGCTCTCCAGAATGTGATCGAGGCATTAGGCCGTCTGCCTGGTGTCGGACCGCGCACCGCTGAACGCTATGCGTATTATTTGGTGCGCGCCGATCACGGCAAATCACAAGCACTAGCCGACGCGCTCGCTGCATTGCACAATGGGATTGGCTACTGCAAAAAGACGTTCGCGCTCATCCCGGCCGACCAAGAATTATCCGATTTGTATACCGACCCACGCCGTGATAAAACAGTGGTGGCCGTAGTGGCTGAGCCGTTCGACATTGTCGCACTTGAAAAAACCGGGCAGTTTACAGGTACGTATCACGTGCTTGGTGGCCTTGTGTCGCCTATCGATGGTGTCGGACCCGAGCAACTCCATATCAAAGAACTTATTGGCCGGATTGAGGAAGACGCTGTGCAAGAAATTATTTTGGCAACCAACGCTAGCGTAGAAGGCGAGTCTACGGCGCTTTACATTCAACAACAAATTGGGGACCGCCCCGTAAAAGTGACGCGACTCGCACGCGGATTGCCGATCGGGGTCGATCTGGAGTATGCGGATCAAATCACACTTGCTCGGGCGCTCGAAGGCAGACAAGCGTTATGATCCCTACCTATTGCCCATACTGCGGCGCCAAAACGATCAAAAAGCACGACGACAGCAAGTACGAATGCACGACGTGCCACAAGCTTGTTTGGAATAATCCGATGACCGCTGTCGGCGTCGTATTTTTGCAAGGCGATCAAATCCTCGCTGCCAAGCGCGGCGGCGAACCAAGCAAGGGCAAGTATGATTTGCCCGGCGGTTTCCTCGATTACGGCGAAGATCCATTCGAGGCCGCAGTGCGCGAACTTCAAGAAGAGGCTGGCGTACATATCAGCGGACTCGAACTTATCGGCGCCTACACGCATCAATTTCGCACCGAACTTACCACATGTGATGTAATTGTGTGGTGCAAGCAGTGGCAAGGCACGTTTACTGCAAACGATGACGTCGCCGACCTCGTATGGAAACCCATCGACTTTATCGACAGCAACGAGTTCGCCTGGCCCTACCCAGGGCTCGCAGCAAAACTAAAGACGCTCGCTGCACAAAAACAGCCAGAGCACGGTACAATAAAGAGCATATGAACGCTTATCCCGAAACAGCCACAATTCATGAAATTATCGAGGCCGCGGAACGAATTGTTATTGTGCAGGCCGATAATCCCGACGGCGACAGCTTGGGGAGTGCGTTAGCGCTCGAACAAATTTTGGGCGATTTGGGCAAGCAGCCGTACTTATATTGTGGCGCGGATATCCCTTCGTACCTCAGTTATTTAAAAGGCTGGGATCGCGTACAAAAAGATTTGCCGCACCAGTTCGACGCCGCGATTATCGTTGACACGAGTGCTAATAGCCTGCTCGAAAACCTGCAAAAAACCGGGCAGCGCGCCTGGCTGGCCGCGAAGCCGGTTATCGTGATCGATCATCACAACGTCGAAAACACCATTACGTACGCAAAAGTTGTGTGCAATCACACCGCCGTGGCCGCTGGCGAGGTTATGTACGAGCTTGCACAGCAACTCAATTGGCCCATCAACCTCGTCGCCAAAGAAATGATCGCCACTGCGATTATGTCCGACAGTCTAGGCTTGACTACTGATGCAACGACAGCACGCAGTATTGCGATTATTTCAGAACTCGTTGCGGGGGGCGTGAGCATTGCCGAGCTCGAGCAAGCGCGGCGTGAGCTCATGCGCAAAAGCCCGAACCTCGTTCGCTACAAGGGCGAGCTCTTGCAGCGCATCGAATATTTTGCCGACAATCGAGTTGCCACCGTCACGATTCCGTGGGAAGAAATCGAAAAGTACAGCCCGGAATATAATCCATCGATGCTCGTGATCGACGACATGCGCATGACAACCGGCACCGTCATTGCTATCTCGTTCAAACTATACAATGACGGCCACGTGACCGCCAAAATCCGCGCCAATTACGGTGCGCCGATTGCCGGCAAACTTGCCGAGCATTTCGGGGGCGGCGGGCACCCCTACGCCAGCGGCTTTAAAGTCACCGGATCCCGGCCGTTTAATGAATTAAAATCAGAGTGTATCCAGGTTGCAACCGACCTTTTAGACAATCTAAAGCGAGAACAATCAGATGAAACTCTACAACACACTCACGCGTAAGTCGGACGACCTTCAACCGCTCAATCCGCCTAAAGTTACCATCTACACCTGCGGCCCGACCGTCTACGATTACCCGCATATCGGTAACTGGTTCACCTATGTGCGCTGGGACATTTTGGTGCGCACGCTCAAACTTGCCGGCTACCAGCCTGAGTGGGTGATGAATATTACCGATGTTGGACACCTCGTGAGCGACGCCGACGAAGGCGAAGATAAGCTCGAGAAGGGCGCCCGGCGCGAAGGCAAATCCGCTTGGGACGTCGCTCGGTTTTACACCGATTACTTTACCGATGGACTCAAACGGCTAAACATCACGATGCCAGATAAGCTGCCGAAGGCCACCGATCACATCCAGGAACAAATTGATTTGATCAAAAAACTCGAAGAAAAAGGCTTTACATACGTCATTGATGACGGCGTGTATTACGACACCGCTAAATTCCCGCATTACGCTGATTTTGCGCGACTCGACCTAGACGAGCAGCAAGCTGGCAAACGCGTTGATTTTAACAATCAAAAACGCAACGTCAGCGATTTTGCCCTTTGGAAATTCTCGCCAAAAGACCGAAAACGCGATATGGAATGGGATAGTCCATGGGGTAAAGGCTTTCCGGGCTGGCACATTGAATGTTCGGCTATGAGCATGAAATACCTCGGCGACACACTCGACATTCACGCCGGCGGCATCGACCATTTGCCCGTACATCACACCAACGAAATCGCCCAGAGCGAGGCTGCAACCGGCAAGCCGTTCGCCAAAATCTGGATGCACAGCAATCACATTACCGTAAACGGCGAAAAAATATCCAAGAGTCTTGGCAATGGCATCACTCTCGAAGATATTGAAGCTAGAGGCTATTCGCTTGAGGCGCTACGCCTGCATATTTTAGAATCGCACTACCGCTCACAAAGCAAATTCAGCTGGGAAAGCCTAGAGGCTGCTCAAAACCGCCTCAAGAATTGGCACAGCATAGCTGCACTCGTATGGCAGGAGGTTAATCATGAGCCAAAACAAGTGAAAGATCATGAGCATACCGTAGAACGCTTGCAAGGTTTGCTGCGCACCTTAACCATCAGCCTACAAGATGATCTTAACACTCCCCAGCTGTTGAGCAACATTGATGAAGCATTTGGTTTTGTTGAAAAAACCTTGCTCAGCAAAACGTCTCGACAAGTATATATGTCGGTGCTGCAAAAAATTGACGAGCAGCTTGGACTCAATCTTATGACGTCCAACATCTCGCCTGAGCAATACGCCCTCATTGCCACACGGCAACAAGCGCGGGCGGATAAAAATTGGAGAGAGTCGGATGAACTTCGTGATCAATTAGTGAAGCAGGGTATTGGCCTGCGTGATACGCCACATGGCGCTCTTTGGTATCGCTTGTAGCCTTAGCCGCGTTTTTCGGTAGTCAAATTATCAAACGACTGCTTGCTGAGAAAATGCCGGTTTTCGAGATAGTCGAGCACCGCGATACGAATACAGCCAGCTACGGGAATTGCCACCAGACCGCCGAACAGACCGCCGAAGTTTACACCAATAATTACCGAGGCAAACACCAAAAGCGGCGACATATTGGTCGAGTTTGCTTGGATGCGTGGCTGGATAAGATAATTTTCGATCTGCTGATACAAAATGTAGTAGGCAAGTAAAATAAGTGCGGACGGCAACGAATGAAACAGTGCCACCGTCGATACAATAATCGCGCCAATCGTATGCCCGACCATCGGGATAAGCCCACAAACAAACACGATAAAAATCAAAGCAACCGGATAGGGCACATGCAGAATAAAGAGAGCTGGCGTAATAAAACAGCTCGCAAGTGCCGCCAAAATAACCTGACCGTTTACATAGCCTTTCACGACTTTGTACATATCGATCGCCAACTTGTGCGCATGCTCTTGTTGATGGTGAGGAATAAGCCGTTTGAATAGCTCAAGCCAGTGCGGTCCCTCTACGAGCATCATAAAGGTGAGCGCCAAGATGGCTAACAGCGAGAACACGCTGCTACCTACCTGCGTCACCGTAGACACAGCTGTGCCGCTTGCATTTTTTAGTCGGTCAGACAGCTGCGTAGATAATTCGTTTACTTGATTCTGCAGGTGGTGATCACGAATAAACTTGCCGACGGCGCTATTTTGACTGCGCGTTTGCTCGATAAGGTGTGGCGCGGCGCTAATAAAGCTATTGGTTTGACGTATAAGCGGCGGCACAAGGCTTGCGATAAACGCACCTAATATAACGATGACTATCAAATACGACACGGCAGTCGCGAGCGTACGACTACCACGCAGCCTTCCAGGGAAATGCACTGCCAACCAATGCACAGGACCATTCAAGGCAAGTGACAAGAAGAAGGCAGTGAAAATCAGCAGTAACGCATGGCTCGCCTGACGAATCGCGAGAAGCACGATGAATGCGGCAATAACGAGCGCCACCACGCGCAACACTGTCTGGTTCGAAACCGTTATTTGCGTGCCGTGTTCTTTTTCTTTGAAAAAATGTGCCATATTGTTTCCATTATCGCATGTTCTGCCGCGCTTGCAACGCCCGTTCGTAGATTGTGACAATTTCTTGACCTACAGCCGGGACGTCAAACTGGGCCACGTAAGCATGCTGCCAATCGTAGGCTTCCTCGCGGGCAGTCGCGTCAGTCAGCCAATTGCTTAGCGTTTCGGCAAGTATGCCGGCATTGGTAGGATCGAACAAAGCTTCGGGATGATTGCGCATAACCGACGCATAGCCCGGATTGTTGCCGCCAAGCACCACGCCGCGCGCGGCGGCCATTGCCTCGAGCAGCACGATGCCAAAACTTTCGCCGCCCGTGCTCGGAAAAATAGCAACGTCGGCAGAGGCCAAATATCGTGGCTTTTCCGCTTCCGGAACAAAGCCCACAAACGTAACGATTTGCTCCAAATGGTTTGTTCGTACATAGTCTTTGAGTGATTGCTCCAACGGCCCACGGCCACAAATTATCACGCGGAACGGCATCGCCGGCAGGCCGGCCTCGTGCATCAGCCGCACTGCCTCAAGCAAATGATGGCAGCCCTTGCGCTCCACAAGCCGTCCCAAAAAGACAACCGTTCGCACATCTTCATATTGCGGCAATGGTTTGGCTTGCAAGAACGGCCGTAAATCCACGGTGTTCGGTACGACATCACTGACGATACCGTAGGTTTGTTTGGCAAATGCTTGAGCGACACTCGAAACGCTCATAATGTGATCAAATCGGCGCAGCGAACGATGAATACAGAGATTCAGCAAAATATTTCCTGCATGCACGAGCCATGAATGCGGCGCGATATGAAACGTGCCAATAACTACCGTTCGCGGGCCAGCGGCCTGGATGACGCGACGCGCCATCCACGGGCTGTACGGCAGTTGTACATGTAGCACATCAAACTGCTCGGCAGCAAGAAGTGCGCGCAGTGTGCGCTTGCTGGTGGGCAACGGTATAGACATGCGATTGTGATTAAAGCGCACGTTGACGTTGCGGCTCACGCTATGAATATTCGGCAAATCAGTACGAGTGGTTTCGCCAACGATGTAGTGAACGTCGTGGCCTTGCTCACGCAGCCATGCACTTAGGGTGAGCACGTATTGTTGTACGCCGTCTGTTTTGTCGAGCGAATCGTCGAGCACGAACGCAATCTTCATATTATTCCTTCGTGCGCTGCTGCGCATGCCGCTTGAGGGCCAATTCGTAGACCGCCCAATATTGATCAACGATGTGCTTGTAACTATACTGCGGGACTTGTTCTTTTGCCCAATTGCGCCATAAATCGCGCAGTTCGGACTCGTGCAGCAGAAGATCGAGACGGCGCGCTAGCTCGGCACAATCTTTAGGATTGACAAGTGAAATCGCCCCCATGCCTTGCATAACTGATGCATATCCTGGATTGTTGCCGGCAACCGTTACTAAGCCCGCGGCCATTGCCTCGAGCAGCACGATGCCAAAACTTTCGCCGTACAAAGCCGGCGCACAAAACAGATCGGCCGTATGCAAATATCGCAACTTTTCGTCGTCGGTAATATAACCCAGGAACGTAATCCGCGCTGGATCGATGTCGAGATCCTTCGCTAATTGTTCGAGTTTATTGCGTTCCGGGCCATCGCCTGCAATAACCAACGAAACGTCTGACTGCTGTTCACTCAGCAGCTTAAATGCCTTGATGAGGTATTTTACGCCTTTGCGGGTTTCAAGCCGGCCGACATAAAAGATTGTCTTTTGCTTGCTTTTATCACTACGCCTGCCTGGGCGGCGGTACTTTGCTAGGTCAATGCCGTTTGGAATAATTGAAACTGGCTGGTCGCTCAAACTGCGCACATATTCAGCCGCCGGATCAGACACAGCGGTAAGTTCATGCAGATATTTCAGCACCGATTTTGTGTACGGGGTGACGAGCTGCATAACCGTACGCGTCATCACACTTTCGGGTAATTTGGCGTGGAACGTCGCGATATTAACGGTGTTGGATCGGCTTAAAATCTGCTTACTCAGCATAGGCACCCACGGTTCGTGGAAGTGCAAAATATCGAAGTTTTCGCTGGCAAGCATCTCATCGATATTGTCCGGATCGGTGCTAGCCGAGATTTGGCCTGTAGTGTGCCATGGCGCACGAAAATCCGCTGCGGCCCCCACAAAAATAATATTCTTCTTAGAGGCGTCGTGCTCATAATTGGTTGGTTGCGGCGTAATGATGTATGCGTCGTGGCCACGCTTCGCAAGGTCGGCCTGCATCGCAAACACGCATTCCTGCACACCTCCGCCCTTGGCAATACTATACGGGCATACCAGTCCGATTTTCATATAGTTCTTAGTATACCATTTTTTAGTTGCGGGCCAGCGCTCGGCGTAATTTTGGCGGCATAAATGGGGCAGCCATTTTGGCATCAGCAATGACGGTCGGGGCGTGGCCGGGCATCTTCACCGTCATGCCATAAAAGTCAGTGAACGCGACACGCATGTGTTGCTCCACAAGATTATTGTCAAAGAAATGATCGTTCGCTGTACCCACATGCCACACCGGCAGGTTAACGCGCACCTGACAATTATCAAGGGTGAACATCGTTACGCTGGTCGTTGCCCACGTTCGAATGTCGTCGGCATGCCATAATCCGACCTCGATTTCAATCATCTGCTTGGTCTGTTCGGGTGTTAGATAATCGAATTTGTGCTTGGCATTACTCATATATTTATAAACGTTGCGGAGCATAAAACCGTTCAATGCAATGAGTCGGAATAATTTTGCGGGAATGGCGTGCGAGAAAAAGCTGGCGGCCAGGCGATAACTCCAATATCGAGTTTTCGTAAACCGAAAGTCATCTTTGTGCGCAAACCCGACCAAGCTGATGAGCATATCGACTTTTTTGGCAAGTTCAGGGAAACGCTGAAGCATGCGCGTCACCACGATAAATCCGTACGACATACCAACAATCGTTACGCGCCGACGCTTGTAGCGCATTTTTACAAACGCAGCGAGGTAGTCGGCCATGTCGTCGAGCGTCGGCTTTTTACCGATCTTGTAAAAACTGTCCATGCCACCAAAACCGGGCAAGTCCGGCATCGTCACCGTGCCGTAGCGGTGAAATAGTTCAACAATACCCCACCAGCGTTCCAGGGAAGAATGGTGACCGTACACCATCAAAATTTCACGGTTACGAGTTTTGGGTCCAGGCACGCGCAACATTCGTCCCTGCATGCCGTTCATATTCAATGGGATGATAAAATCTGCCGGATTTGGTGCCGCTCGTTTATTCATATATCATTTTGACTTTAACTTAGAAATTGTTTTGCGACAACTGTTTTTGGCAATTCAAGGCATAATGCTTATACTAGATACTGATGCAAAAGGTCCGATTTATCGCTGGTGGAATCCTTACGTTGGCTATTGCCGGCTGCTTGGTAGTTGGCGGACATAGCCTTTCACAAAAAGCCGCAAAGCCAAGCAACACTATTTCTACAACCACCACGTCTACGGCGAACACGACGGCCACTTCATTCAACAAACAGCAGTATTCGCTCACCGATCCTACAAGCATATGGGTGATCGCTAATAAGACACACCCGCTTAATCCCAAGACGTACGCACCCAATCTTGTCGTACCAACCATTCCAATGCGCAGCAACATTACAGGCGATGAACGTCAGGTCGGTAAGGTAATGGCCGGGCCGCTCGAAACCATGGTCAATGCCGCAGCCGCGCAAGGCATACACCTCAATTTACAAAGCGGCTATCGCTCGTATTCATTCCAGGTGAGCCTGTACAACACCTACGTGAGACAACAAGGACAGGCTGCGGCCGACACACAAAGCGCCCGCCCCGGGTACAGCGAACATCAAACCGGCCTGGCTGCCGACCTCGGCGGCACCACCAGCCCCGCTTGCAACGTCGCGCAATGTTTCGATCAAACCATTGAAGGCAAGTGGCTGGCGGCCAACGCCTACAAGTACGGCTTCATTATCCGGTATCCCGCAGACAAAGAAGGTGTGACCGGCTATGAATACGAACCGTGGCACGTCCGCTATGTCGGCGTCGATCTTGCCACCGAAATGCACAAGCAGGGCATCGAAACACTTGAAGAATTCTTCGGTGTGAGTGGCGGCAAGGTATATAAATAATGGCGAGTGCTTGCATGGTGTATGCTGCTAAAAAGCGCCTTTTCGTTGAAAAATTCTGCAAAATACGGTAAAATCAATCTGTTCTAGCTGATACTAGACTACCTATTGGGACGTGGCCAAGTGGTAAGGCACCGGGTTTTGGTCCCGGCATTCGGGGGTTCGAATCCCTCCGTCCCAGCCAGATTTTGTACAATACGTCAACATTGTTGTTGGCGTTTTTGTTTGGTTTATCTTGTGAGTCGTACATAATAATTTACTCCTTGATATAATTA
This sequence comes from Saccharimonadales bacterium (SeqCode), assembly GCA_036263915.1. Classification (GTDB taxonomy): domain Bacteria; phylum Patescibacteriota; class Saccharimonadia; order Saccharimonadales; family UBA4665; genus DATASD01. Next base: position 37,690 of record DATASD010000013.1, read on the forward strand.
CTTCATGAAACTCTATTTATCGTCTTACTTCCTTGGAAATAATCCCGCACAGTTCGCTGAACTTTTTGCCGAAAACAAGAAAGTAGCGATTATTATGAACGCAGGCGATAGCTTTGGCCCTACCAAGCGACCTGATTATTTGAGGAAAGAAGTTGCTTCTTTGGCCAGGATTGGGCTTGAGGGCGAAGAACTCGACCTGAGGGATTACTTTAACGACCAAGCAGCATTGGCGGCAAAGTTGCAACAATATGGTGGCGTTTGGGTAATGGGCGGTAATTCTTTTGTACTCCGGCGCGCGATGCGTCAAAGCGGTTTCGATCAAGTCGCTGCCGAGTTGGCAGTGAATGATAGGCTGGTCTACGGAGGGTTTAGCGCCGGTGCGGTTGTTGCCAGCAAAACCCTTGAAGGCATTGAACTGATAGATGACCCAGAACAATTGCCCGGCGGCTACGAGCCTAAAGTTATATGGGAGGGCTTGCGGCTTTATGAAAGATCGATAGCCCCACATTACAAATCCGATCATCCTGAATCGGCTGCTATTGATAAAGTGGTCGCATATTTTGAAAAGAAAAAGATGCCATACGTCGCCCTTCGTGACGGTGAAGCGATTGTAGTAAGAACTTAGGTTTCGCCCCTCAAAAGTTTGGATCCGTCTCTTCTCTCCAGCCATGCCTTGACACTTGGTTGACATTATGGTGTATAAGGAGTACCCTACCCATATGACCAATTCTGAAACATCTGACTTTGCAGAGTGGGAAAAGGGGCTGGAGCCAAGCATTACGGGAATCGGTAAGTCACGTGCCGATATGACCAATGCTGAACTCGATGAACATATTAAACATTTCGAGGGGGTACTCCTCGGCATCGAGCTAGATGAGGCCAGTTCCGGCGTGACCACTCCCGAAGATGGCGCAGAGGAAGCGCGACTGGTCGCCGAGTATCAAGACAGTCTTGACGCCTTGTACCATCCTCCCCGCCACTATTACGGTGACGAAGAGTAATATTCGTACGCTTTTAAAAACCTGAGTAAGCTCCAGGCGTAAGCCTGATTACATTATCGGCCGTCGTACTAATGCGTGCTCGTGCTGTTGGCTTCGACGGCGTCGATTTGTTCTTGAGTGAGGGGTACCCATGGCGAACCGTCAGGATTCGATGAAGCGGCAGCAGGGCTTTGGCCTTGATTCCACCATTTTGCTTGGTACGGCACGCCGTTAAAGAGCACGCGGTCGGCAGTATTGTAGGCAGTGCCGCCCGACCAATCGGGATACGTGCCTTTTGGCAGGGTGGGTTGCGGAATCGGTTTTTCGCCGGGCAATACCGGACCGATCAGTTCCCATGGCGTCTGCCATGATTGCAGCACGGGACTGTCAGGCATATCGCCCTGCGTCCACCATTTTGCTTGGTATACATTGTGGTGCCACACGACTTTGGTGCCCTCAAGATATGCACCTGTAGCCGACCAAATCTGGTACGGGCTGGTAGCTGGATTGTCGGCAGTTTGGCTCGCACTTGCGGCCGGCTCTGCGGTCGTAACCAAACCCGCGCTCAATGCGAGGCTGCCTTTGAAGTTTGCACTGAGGAGTGCAGCAAAGCTTTGCTTGCCTTGGTTCACACCACTACAAGAATCTGAAACGACCTTCGTATTTACATAGTTGCTGCCGCAGGTAAGATCGCGGTTGGCTGACCACATCGACATACGGCCAAGGCCATGCGAATGGGCAAACTGGTTAAAGTCTTTGGCGTTGTCAATCGTGAAGACCTCGCTCGTGTCGTCGTTTTGGCCAATCATCGGTGTTGCACCAAGTTTGCGCCACAGGGTAGCGTCGTTGAGGTGCGTGCCAGCGCGTTGGTATAGTACGCCAAGTTGGCGTTGTGTTTGGATCAGCGCACTTTCAGAGCCAGCGAGCATTGTTTGGCCAGATGTTAGGCTTGCCCCGTAATCCATGGTCATCACATTAACGCCGGCCAGGTCGACACCCTTCGCGAGCATCGTGGCAACGGCGTTGGTGCCATTCTCGTCTAAGCCTTGTGGCGTAACGGGCAGCGTTAACCAGACAGCCAATGGTTTGCCAGCAGCCCGGCGACTTTTTTGCAGCTGTGCGATAACCGTTGCGCGGCGAGTGGCAGCACTCGAATCAGTGAGATTATCTTTTTCAAGGTCAAGGTCAATCGTGTTGATGTTGTACCGGTTGATAACCGATTGGTAGGCGGTGAGCAGCTTAGTATTATCAGTGCACGCAGCCGCCAGCTCGCGGTTTTTGATACCGCCGAACGATATGGCGATACTGCCACCTTGCTGTTGCAGGCGAGCGATACGGCGATCAAGGTCAAGTGTGCCGCTTGCTTGATCCATCGTGTATGCGCCGCCCCAAGTTGGCGTACAGGCATCTTTGCCCGAGGCTACAATAAATGACAGAATTGCGTCGTGATTGCCACCATTGCTCGGCTGTTCAAATGCAAAAGTCGGCGTTGCAGTTACATCTACATATGATGCAAACCACGGTTTGAGCGACACGGTTGAACGCGTTGCTTTCCATTGCTTGTACCCAAAGAAACTACCAGCGCCCAGTCCAAGTACAATCAGAATACCCAGCATAACGCGCCAGGGCGAAAGCCGTCGCAGTTTTTCAGGTCGTGCTTGTGAACCTTTTTTAGATTGCGATGTGCTCATATGCAACTTCCTTTTCTTCGTCATGCAGAACGCCAAGTGGCAGGGCATTGTTATCGTCACCGTGATAAAGAACGGCGCGCCAGTCAATATCATCTGCTTTGCTGTTATTTGCCTTAGCGGCCGGTGCCTTAATGTCAACGTACATCCAATCCGTCAAGCCTACCCAAATATCGCGCAAGGTGCCACCGATACCGATGTATGCCAGGATAGCCCAGGTCGCAACCAGTGCGTTAAAGCCAGCGAAGGCAGCATTGCCCCAGTTATGAGCGATTTCATCGCGCCAGAGGGTAAATACTGAAAACCCGACGATTAACAGCGGCGTTATCACATAGGTCATCGGTGAAACGGTGCGGTTTTTAACTTTTGGCGTGCGGGCAAAGGGAATCTTTTTGCCAGTCAATGCTTGCTGCATCGACTTGAGCACACCGGCCAAGTTCACGGGCAGCAGGATCAAGTTAAAACCGTAAATACGCAGCACGTCGGTGCGTTTGTAGCCACAGTATTTAAGGTCGCTTGCCATTGCCAAAAAGTATGGCAGCGCTGCAAGCAGCACAAACGGACTGAGTAAACGGCTGTCATATGGGAAGGCGAGCAAAAAGATTAAGCCGAAGCTCGCCCAGGCAATCGACGCCATGTAGTTGAGACGCAACAACACTTCGGTGCGCGCCACAAATTGATTCTGACGGCGGCGTTCGCGAATAGTTGCCCATAGCTTCGGCAAGATGAGTAACCCGCCATTTGCCCAGCGGCGACGCTGCACAATCAACGAGCCGAAATCGGGCGGCGTGGCACTATAGCTCAGACGCTCGGGGTAGTTAATAAGTGTCCAGCCATGTAGGGCCAGGTCAACGCTCGATTCAGTGTCTTCAATAACCGTACGGTCCTGGATGTAGCGGCGTACTTCAAAACCGCCAACCCACTCTTTTTCAACGATGTCATCAAGTGCGCATTTACGAATGACCGCATTCGCGCCCACCCAGAAGGTTGCGCCGTAGTGGCTCATACCCTGGTGCAGAATATGCTGAATGTCGGTAGTGGCACCAGCAAGGCGCTCAATGCGCGTCGCTGCGCCGCGGAACGACGAGTATGGCGTCTGCGTCACTGCAACATGTGCGTTATCTGGCTGCTGCAAAAAGTACACAAGGCGGAAGCAGTAATCACGGAGCAAAATCGAGTCGGCATCGAGTGTCAGCAAGAAGTCGCTATCCGGAATCACCACGTCGTCGGGGCGTTGTTGCGCTTTGTCGATTGGCATAAGGATGGGACCGTCCGGTGTTTCTTTGCGGCGATAAATGCCGCCCATCAAACCAATGTACGAGTTAAGATTCATCGCCTTGTTAGCTTCGTGCGACAGCGAGGCGAATTTCTTGCGCTCAAATACTTCCATATCGGCAGTAAAGATCCAGGCCAAACGACGGTAGAGCTGGTGCACGCGGCTGCGGGCTAGGGCTGCACCTTCGTTGTGCGCCGCATCGAGTGCCTTGCCGGTGAGTGCAAGTTCTTTGGCGAGTTCCCGTAGTACTTGTTCGGCAAAGAAAACGTCCACGTGGTCTTCAATCTCTTCTTTGTCGGCCATGGTATTCAGCCATGCAGCAGCCCAATTGTAGTGGGCGGCGAGCTCATGCACTACTTCCGGAGTAATCGCAGGATTGGTGCCCTCGAACTCATGCAGCGCTTTTTCAAAACGTTGCCGTGGCTTGGCAAGCAGATCGCGAATATCTTCACCAATATGACGTGTCGCTTCCAACTGTGCCTTCGCTGCAGCGCTTGTGGGGTTTGGTTTGTCATCAACCAATAGCACAACACGGATGCCAGGATATTCCTGCAGCGCAGCGCTCAATAAGGTTTTGCGAATAACTTGCGGTTCTTCGCTGTATGAGGGCACCAATACCGTAATTGTTGACTGATTCTTTGCAAAATGGCGCTCCAGCTCGGCGCGTGGCACCCGAACGTGCGTGCTAAAACGTTGCAGCGCACCTTGGCGTGCAATCAGATACATCAAAGCGGAAAAGGTCAGGAATGTCACGACAATAAGATAGCCCAGGGCCTGCATGGTGAATGCAAAACTGCCAGGGCCTTCAAAAAATTGACGTATAATCGTTGAAACAACATAGGCTGCCCAGAGGACAATCGTCATAACGATCGCCAAGCGGCTAAGAGCGATTTTGCGCGTCGACGGGCGATCATGGACAATCGACAATGGTGCGATGCGTCGTTCAGCACCCCACTGTCGCCTCCGCAAAGAGGGGATCTTCAGTTTGTTCTTGCGCATCTTGAGTATACTGTTCCTTTCCAAATAAAAAAGCCTGCACAAAAGAGCGTACAGACCTGCGCCTAATGTGTGTAGTCACCGTCGCTATATATACCAGATTATTGACAATTATGCAATAGTTCTTAACTTTTTGATTGTCTTCGACAGCTTAGTAGGACTGAGCTTGTTTTAGTTCGTCGGCGATTTGTGCAGGAGTAATTTGCATCCATGCTTGGGTTGCGCACGTAGTATTCGACTCGGTATAGAGTTGCAGCGGTGGCGTTCCTGCCAATACTGTAGCCACATGCGGCTGGCCAGGGCTGTATGCGTTCGGCGTAGCCTCGTGTTTGGCACGGACCATGTCGTAGCAACTTATTTGGTGCACTGCGTGATCAGTAACCAGCGTTGAGTAAAAACGTGCACCGTCACGATCGCTGTACGTATATCGTAGCGTTTTTGTGATGTCATTGTACGGCAATGAGATGTGCAGTTCCGGAACGTACACCCGATTATTCTGAGCGTCTACTGCCACTGCATTCGCTTGTGCGTTTGCATCTATGGTGTTATAGAGCATTTGCACTTGGTCGGCTTGATCGCTCTTTAGATTACGTATTTGCATTTGCTGATAGGCAAGCGCACCAATAAGCACTGCAATAGCCACTCCAAAAATAAGAAGGAGGAGTGCCCGCTGGTAGCTTGTTTTGGTTCCCGCTTGCTGCTTCATAGCTATTGCTTCTGCGACTTTTCGGCTTTTTGTCGTTTCGAGACGTAGCGATAAAGGAATCCAGCAGCAGCGCTGTACATAACCAGCCAGTAGGCGGTAAGAATAATACCAACGATTGTAAGCGATGGCAGGAGCATGAGTATCACAACACCGACCATACCGAGAATTTTGCCAAGACTTCCTTTGGTAGCACGCCAGCTTGCCTTGTATGCCTCTATGACGTCGAGGTTTTTGTCTATAAGGTAATATGGTGCCAGCATCAACCGCATACCAAAGATAATGCCGGGGACAATCAACAATATAAGACCACCAATAACGGTGATCGATACCAATAGTTCAAGAAGCAACAGTTTCCAAAGCAAAGGCGACCACGCAAAACTCAACGCTGTCTGTAGACTGATATGTTCTTCCTTCGTGCTGACCAATATCGTTTGCGTAAGTGCAAGCGTAAAGTAGGTGCTCACTACAAGGGAGACCATCTGGGTAATCATTTGCGCGAACGAATGCTCGAATATTCGGCCAAAAATCGACCCGATGACAAAGCTAGCCGCAAACGAAAGCACCCACAGCCCAATGAATGTGCCGAGGTTAGCCCGCACTGCATCACGTGATTGTTTATAAACACCGAAAGCACCCGGCCAGGTGCTCGCCTCAGCTGCTGTTGTAGATTGTTTATTCATAAGCTTAACAATAGCTGGAGATTGTTAGCCGCGTCAAGCACAAACTATGTTGAGTTGAGGACTTCTCATGCTTGATATAAATCGTAATTATGCTACAGTAGTAGAAATCTTCCTGGAAAACTGGGTGTTGCCTTGTTTTCCACATTGCCTCATTTTTATATGTAAACACACGTAAGGATTATGGAATATTCAGACATGCCCGACCCTCTAGCGATCGCCCGCGAAGAATTTTGGCGACACACGGATCGCAATCCCGCTGACGACGATGCTGTTATTACCCTTATGGGTGAGGCGATGCGTGCCGTACACGAACGCCACGATTTCATCAACGAACCATCGCTCGTCGAAAATCTTGTTACCAGTCTCGATCCGCAAGTTGCCAGCGAGTTAACGCCGACGAATGCCGCTTTTCTCGAAGAATTGGGGACGCTCGTAGGGGATAGCGAGGCAAATCGTGCACAACAATGGGGCGCCCTATCGCTCATGGGGGTACTCGCCATGACGGGCCCAGCCGAAGAAACCATCATCAACAACCCAGAAGAAGCACCTGAAGTGCGCGACCCAAGTGCTATCGCACGCAAGGCGCTTGCCGGAATTATCAAGAAGCATGGCATACTCGACGAGCAACGAGCGCTCGCCGAAGCATTCTTGACGCACCACGATATACCCGGCGAAGATGTTGCTATCGAGCTGCTGCCGTTAGTGCCTAAAGAAACTACGGAAACACCAGCGAACCAAGACGAGACAGTTGAGGCCGCGCCAGACGACGAGCCGCTCACGCTTGGCGCCAGCATGAGCAACCCAACCGATCGCCTGCTGTGGGCGATAAGTACAGAGGCACAGGAACGGTTCAACCGCATGGACTGGATACGCGACTTTGATTTCGGCAAGGATTCGGTTCCGGGGCGCGATATTTATCATGATGGTCAACAAATCGCCACTGTCGTCGACCTTACCGGCTGTAACACCAAACTTAAAAAGTATGCCGAAGAGCTCTACAGCAGCCACCGGGCGGAGGCTTTTTGGAATGCTCTCGCTAATTCCATTATCGGGCGGCATCATAATGTGAATACCCGTGGCATAGAAGGTGCCAAAGTGCCCACCTACGCAACTGGTACAAATGGCTTCAACGATAATGTAACAAGAGGATATTATGTGCCACTAGGTACTGATGGGCGCGACGTACGTTTGTATGGACTCGTTGCCGCCTTCCGTACGAAGGCACACCAAATAGATGTTATGCGCCAGCTTAGCACCTCGAACAAACGTATCAAAGAGAAAGGGAAATAAGCATGAAAGAATTCGACGATTCAGACCTTCCTGAAGCAGAAATCTTTGCTCCTAAAACACCACAGGATTTCATGCACGCGATACATGATCGAGTTCGGAGTGCCGCACTCAATGCTTCCAATTGGGACTATGAAATACGAACAGATGAATATCGTCGTGCACAGCATAGTGCTCAAGAAGTTATCGAGAATTCGCGTGAGCAGCTCCCCGAGATACAAGAACCCACAGAAGAAGCACTTGCCGAGCGTGCACTCACTCGGCTCTTCTTCACCTTCAGCAATCCGGACAACCCAGAGGATATGCCCACGGCCGCGCAAATCGTTGATTTACTGCAAGAGTTGCGCGACTTTTCACCCACAGAAACCGAGACAACGTTTGCCGAGCGGCTTGATACTGTTTCAAGCTTTCTTTACGGTTTAGGCCAAGATGAGGTGGCAGGCCCTTGGCAAGCAGGCACAACCAGTCCAGAACGTTACGAGGCTGTCTACGATCACTTTATTAGATTGATAGGCGACGGCCAAACCGAGTAGCCAAGCAATACAATCTATGGTATAACCGTTGAACATGATCCGAGAACATTCTGAGGTGGCTGGGCTGTTCGCCGACCCAACCCACCGTCCCCAACCAGAGCAAATAGCAGACCTCATTCAAAACGGCCTTACCGAAGAGGACCTGATAGTTGCCGGCGAAGTGCACGGTTACAACGTACCTAAAATGAGCCAAACGCTGGCTGAGCTTGATGCCGTAATCCCTTATATTCAAGAAGTCGTAGAGGATGTAACTGAGCAGTCAAGCAACGGCCGATTGATATTCGCAGCGCGCGACGCTGAATTGCTCTATGACTTTTGTAAAATAGCCATTCCTGACGCCGATGCACACTTGCTGCCCGCCAGCTCTCACCTGTGGGACCAAGCAAGTATGTGGCGAGATGCTACGCCGGAAAGACGAGAAACAGCCCGCCAATTTCTCGGTCGATATGGCCTCAACGAAGCAACCATAAAAGACCCAGACCGGACCATTACTCTGGTGGATACGGGTTTTTATGGCAGCGTTGGCGAAAATCTAAGTTATGCCGTGCTCCATACGTATGACGTTGACTTATCGCGCGGTCACCATCTTGTAACTAAGCTTGTCTGCGCCGACCCAGAAGGCTTAGGGGAACAAATCACTATGCTCCCTGACACAGAAAAAGCGCTCGACGCCGCTAGCCTACCACGCACAACCGCTTGGATGGGAGATGCTAGTTTCCCACTATTATATCAAGACCGCCTGCCCAATTTCCGACTGGCCGTAATCCTCCAGACCATGCCTCAATATCACGAATCCTTCACGGGTATTGCGATGCGCGAAGGCATAGCAGAGGCCGTCACAAGGCTGCCACAAACACAGCCATGCGACGATATCGATACACCACCGTCTGCATATGGCAGTCACATAAATCCATCAATCGTACATCCACTGGCCGCTGCCGTTGTGCAGTACCGCGTAGTAAGTGCCGCGCTCGAAGCGCGAGACAATCAATCCTAACCGTTGTAGGCGCGCTCAAGCGTGGCAATATCGAACTTTTTCATCTGCATAAATGCAGCCACAACACGTTCGATCTGTTCAGGAGTGCCATTGTTTAGCATGTCGTTCATAGCGGTAGGGACGATTTGCCAGCTTACGCCGTATTTGTCCTTCAGCCAGCCGCACATTTCAGCTTCCGGCACTGCCGAAAGTTTTTCCCAATAAGCATCAATTTCCGCCTGATCTTTGCACATAACCTCGAGTGAAATGCCTTCGTTGAAATCGACATCCTGATCCACACCGCTGTCCATAAAGCCGACTTGCTGGCCTAGGAGCGTGCATTCGCCATAGGCGATCTGACCCTCATGACCGGGCGCTTCGTTGCCTTGATAGCGGCTGACCATGCCCTGTTTGGAATCCGGAAATACTGACATGTAAAACTGCATGGCTTCTTCGGCGTGGCCGGTCTGTTCGCCTGCAAAGAGCAGGGAAGGCATCACTTTTTGCGGCGGCATTTCATCTACCAGCATAAGTTGCCACGATACCCCAAACTGATCGCTCACCCATCCGTAGCGCTTGCTAAATGGATATGCGGTGAGCGGCAACCGCACCTCGCCGCCTTTGGTAAGTTTTTGCCACAAGCCATTGATCTCGTCTTCACTGACGCAATTTACAAAAAAGGAAATAGCCGGCGTAAGCGGGAATTGCGGGCCGCCGTTTAAGCCAACAAATTGCATGCCTTCGATCTCAAACTCAATGGTCATGACGCTGCCAGCCTGATGACCATGTTGCTCTTTGCCGGCCTCTGTATAGGGTGTTATGCGGCCCGTTGTCGCATGTGCAAATACGGACGTGTAAAAACGAACTGCCTCTTCGGCGTTATCGTTGAACCAAATAGTAGGGATGATATTTTGCATGAGTGTATTACTCCTCCTGCACTCCATTCTATACTGCTTATGGTGCATTATGGAAGAGCGAGCATAACTTGACACAGCACCTATTCATGATAGGATAGTGAAATGCTCAGAGAACTTACACCATCAGACTATTCCAACGAAAATCACACTACCCACGGCACTGCCCGTGGCATCGTCGGCGCCGTACTTGCTGGCACCGCCGTAGCTGCGCTTACCTCATATAATACACCGCCACCCGTCGATCCTCGCTCGCCCGCAGGCTATATACTCACGGACTACAACCAAAGCCCGAGCGGTATTGCCAGGCAAATTGAGCGCGTCTTGAACGCTGGCAAATATGCCGAAAATGTATACGTACAACCGGGCAGTATTGTTATTACTGATACTATGAAGGGCTTTCCGAAAGGCGCCGTAGAAATCACCGAACCAATTAAATTAGGTGGCGATCATTACGCATACGTCACTCAAGATGGTGATCGTCGTGAACTCGACGTGCATGCATTTACCTATGATGAGCCGATTGTGTCGCCCACCAACGCAGCAGGTGACCCCGGGATGCCACAGCGCACCGAAAACGCTACGCTCGCACTCTCCTGCGATCCATATCTCATATACCCCACCGACCAGTCTGATCCCACTGCAACACCCGAGCCTGGCGTCTACTGCGTAGCTGCTACCAACGAACACGTTGGTAATACGCTTGACGGCGATACCGTTCGCGCCGGCAGCCTTACATACTACGGCAAATAGCTACTGATACGACACGTACCACGGCTGAGGCGTCAGCTGCATGGTTTGCCCCGGGGCGAGCATCGGGGAATCAACCTTATAGAAGTTCTTCCACCCCATATAAACATGGGGCGGTAGCTGCTGGTGAATAGTATTCCATGTGTCAAGTTTGGTTGGTTGCGTACCATTGCCATCCATTTGTATAATGTTCGCCAATTCTGGGTGCGTCGTATTGAGCGCGCCGCGATTCGTAATCATCGACAAGCGGAACTGATGTAATACAAATAATTTTTGTGGCAGCTTGTTCTGACGCGTTAGCGTGGCGAGCCAGTCGGCAGTTGCATTGATTTCACTGACGTCTACCGAGCCAATCTGCACGAGCGGCACCTGGGTGGGTCCAAGCCGCCATTCCGGATCAAGCGCCAGCCCCACGTTCGGCTGTTGTAAAAGATCGGCGTATTCCTCAGCCTGGGTAAGAAAATCCGTACGGCCCGGCTGAAGATCAAGCACCACATAGACGCCAGCCTGGCGCGCTGCGTCAATCCACGGCTGCAAAGTCGCCGCGGGAACTTCCTGCGAATAATCACCGTTGTCAGTAGGCGATGCTGACGCAATCGTGGTAATCATCTCAAATGTCGGATAGATAGGCTCACTGCTGTACGGTTGGTATGACGTTGCGATGTCTTTGATACGAGCAATAGCGTCACTGGGTGGTTGCTCGCCAAGCGCACCCAGCACTGGCATACCCGGCGTGCCATAGAGCGCCACAAACCGATAGTCGGGCAGGAGCGTACGCCCACCCGCCGGAAACGTGAACGGTTTTTGTTTTGGGGGATGCGGCGGGGAAGTCACAGTGATATATGTCGTCGACTTACTGCGCCAAAGATACTTACTACCTATCGTCACCAGGGCGAACATAAGCGCAATAGCAATAATCCCAATAACGAATAATCTGTCTCGGCGCATAGATACATAGTAGCAAAACTCCCAGCGCACGGCCGGGAGTTCATGCCCGTTTCAGAATAGTCTACACGTGGTTGAATGCACCGATTTGTGTGTTATTAGAATCGTTGTTTACCGTTGTATTGTTCGTTGTTTTTGAGTCGTTGTGTGAATTTACATCTACGTCCACATCGTTATTCGAAGCAACTGTGTTGTTGCTGTTCTGGGTATTATTGGAGTCGACGGTCGTTGTATTGCCCGATGCAACGTTGTTTGAGTCGACATTCGTTACCGTGGTGTTGTTGGTAGTGTTCGTTGTGTTGTGGTTATCGGTAAGCGTGTTGTTTGAAGCGACTTCGGTTGTGTTACCGATAATTTTGTTGTCGCTATTTGTGGTAGTCGTGTTGAATGAATCTTTCGCTGTGTTGTTCGAGTTGCTCGTGATCGTCGTCACATGTGCATCCGTGTGCACATGCGTGTTGTGTGAGCCAACGGTGTTGTTGCTGTTGATGTTAGTTGTCGTGTTATTGGTAGCGTTCGTGACATTCATGGCAGTATTTGTGTTCACCGCTTTGGTCCAAAAGCCATGGAAATGAGGCGCGCTCGACCAACTTGGTTTTGTATAAGACGCAGCTGCGACAGCCGGCTGCGAAGGAGAGGATACGTTTGCCGATTGAGTGCTTGGCAAAGCGCAACTCCCTGGCATCGTTGATTGATCGCCCATAGTAGCGGCAGTCGTCGTTGCCGGCGCAACTGACGCATATTGGCGTGTTTGTGATAATAAGTCGGCAGTTTGCGCATGCACAATCGTCGTGCTAATGGCAACAGCTGCAATAACTGCCGTCAACATGCCGGCAAACGCTGCGGCAAATATAACTATTAGATTTTTGTTCTCTTGCAAGGCTGTCTGTGACATATCCCCACCCCCTATTTAATTTATGTCGGCACCTCACATGCCTGTCCTTAGATATAGCACGCACTGCAAAATATTGCTACCATACAGGCATGCCAGATTCACCTATGCGGACACGCCACTTTTTGGGCAATAGTCGCGCAGAGGATTACCTCGAATTATTCTTAGTTTCCGCGATTTCGAGCCTGCTCGCTGTACGACTGTTTTTACATATCACCGGCTACCCGCAAATTAGCGGCGGCAGTTTGCATATTGCGCATATGCTGTGGGGTGGGGCGCTCATGCTCGCGGCCATTATTATTGCCATAACTTACCTTGGCAGCCGTGCGCTTCGCGCTAGTGCTATCATCGGTGGTCTCGGCTTTGGTATTTTTATCGACGAGCTCGGCAAGTTCCTTACGCGCGACAACAATTATTTCTTTCGTCCTACGGTCGCGCTTATTTATGCTATATTTATCACCGTTTTTCTGACGGTGCGATCGCTCAGTCGCAAACGTCCGCTGAGCCCACAAGAATATTTGCTCAATGCTCTCATTATGCTTGAAGAAGCAGTGCGGCATGATCTCGATGCCCGCGAGAAAGCGCAAATCCACTCCTATTTGCAAAAAGCAGCGAGCGATCATGTGCTAGCCGCCGATCTCGATAAAGTGCTTGCCGACATTCAACCCGCAGTGGCGCACCGGCCCACAATCGTCGACACCGGCAAGCAATGGCTTGAGCGGCTCTACCAACGGCTTGCTCGGGTTCCGCTGCTCACCAGCCTCGTAAACGCATTCTTTTTATTCGAAACAGCCATCTTCCTGATCATCATCAGTGCGGTGGTGTACGATTCCGCACAAGATGTATTTGAAAAAACGTCGGCGCTCTATTCTGTGCCGGTGCTCATTTCTGCCGGACAGCTTATTTCTGCATTGGTGGCAGCCGCGTTTGTGATCCTGGGTGTGTTTGCAATACGAGCCTCACGCTTACGTGCATACGATTTTTTCCAGCGAGCAACACTTGTAAACATTTTTCTGACGTCGTTCTTCAGCTTTTACCGCGAGCAATTCGGCGCATTGCCAGGCTTCGCTATAAACCTATGTATCTTTGTAGCCCTGCGGTACGCCATCCAGCAGGAACGTAAAGCGATCGACCAAAAATAAATATTTATTGCGGCACACTGGGCGCTGTTGGCGGCATGTCATCGTTGTCTTTGTCACTAGCAGCAGGCTGTGCTGGTGACGATGACGAAGGCTGAATAGTGATCTGGCGGCGTACTGGTTGAATTGGACGACGCGAAGTAAAGATTGGCGAAGGAGTCTGCTGCGGAGGTTGCGGTGCGACTGGCGGCGCAGATGGAATCGGCTCCTGGGTATTTCCCTCAGGCGTCGATGCTAGCGGAGCAGGGGTAGTAGACACTGTTGCGTCCTCAGGCTGCGGCGTACTGGACGTCGATGCATTTGTCGATGACGAGGCATCGTTTGGCGCACCTACCGATGGGCTAGGTGGTGTCGTGGCAGGTGGGTTCTGTTGCGGGCCGCCGCCTTGCGCTTTGTTGATGATGTGCCGGTTGTAGCGCTTAATGATAAGGCGTAGGAGCAAGAAGAGCAGTATCAGCCCAACGACAATCACTGCGACAATCTTGTATGGAATAACCCAGAAAGTTGTCTTGGCGGTAAGTACTGTGTTTTTGTCGCCATACGTCGTGTGCAGCGTTGCAGTGTACCGGCCGAACAGCCACTTCTTATTGAGCGTGTTCTCGAAACGGCGAATACTTGCAGGCAAAATAATCTTGGGAGGATTTTTAGCATCATTAGGATCACCGTTGAAGGTCAACGTCGCTACTTTTTTGCCAAATATGTTTGCAACGTCAAGTGTTCCAGTCGGCTTAATGTGCGTATTGCCCGTATCTTTGATACGCGTTACAAAATTGACGGGGCCAGTCTGGAAAAAGCTCGATTTTGTATTGTTTTTTTGCGTTGCACTATACAATTCTACTACTGAGGCACTTTCGGTAATATTTCCTGATACTTGCAAGAGCACCAGCGTACCAATGCTGGCAGATAGCGACACATTACTTGATCCTGCTCCTGCGGCAGCGCCCGTAAAGCGTAGTACACCATAGTGGCCGCCTGGCTCAGCATTTTTTGGTACTGCAATAGGGAAATCGACTGTTTTAGACTCTTTACTTTTTAGGGTAAATTCGCCTGGCAATTTGACCCAGGTACGCAGCGCATAAGGCGCAGAATTGCTATCGTTGAATAATATGTTGGGGTCGCCTTCTTCGTCTTTAGCACCGAAGTCGTTCGCCTCAGCACTAATCTGCAATGTAGTTGTCGAGATGTTGGTGATGGTCAAATGTGCTGTCACACTCTGGCCAGGATCTGCTTTTAACTCCAAGAGTGGCGGAGAAATAGAAAAGGCTTGTCCGCCAGCCGCAGGCGTCATGGAAGTTGCTGGCGCAGTGGCCGCGCTAACTGCCGGTGCCATAGCGGCAACCGCAAGTATCGCAATACCAAAACCAACCGCCAGGAGGCGTGGGATTGATGAAAGCCGTTTAACAATCTGCGTCATGGATGCTCCCTAATAGGTGGCCGTACAAATGTACGTTAATGTCGTTGTGTATGTGCCAGGCGGCGTTATATTTGAGATGTTGGCTATATACGAAATGGTAAACAGGCGGAAATCATCGGCTGCGCCAGAAGATGTCGCCACAGTATCACCGTTATTAAACTTGAAATTATTAGTCGTACCATATCCCGTAAAAGGCGTGGCACTACCAGCTCCAGATGGATTGGTTCCGATCGATGGCGTCGTGTTAGAGACCAGGTTAATACCAAACTGGCTCGACGCTTGCGTAGATGGTACGGACGACGACATTGCGGCGATCGTATTCGCTCCAGATGTAAGTGTCGTTCCGTTAACCGTAATTATATACCCGCTGCCTGCGTTGGTCGTTGCCCCCATTTGTGATGTAGCCGCACCCGTACTCGTCGTTGTAAGCGTGCCGAGCCCAACCGATGTACCAGTTGCGCCGCTACAGCTCGTAGAAGTAATGCCGCTCGTGCCCGTACAGAATGTAAGCGTCTCTGGCACCGACGCCGAAACCGTCATCTGATTGGCTGTGCTTGCTGCAACAACCCCACTATCGATAGCATTGCCTGGCGTCCAAGCCGTGTCCGAGAAAGTCGTAAGTACAGCATAAAACGTTTGATTTGCCGTTGTTGGGTTTTGGACATTGGTAAAGGTAAAAGTAATGGGATTTGTAGGAGCGGTACTTATATTAGTACTCGAAGCCTTTAATGTGCCAGCGGTACTGTTATTGATTGTCCATGTACCAGGGAGTCCTGTGATAGTACCAAGGGCGGCTGAGCTATTTGAAAATCCACCTGGGGTTCCGCCGCTACAAATAGTATTAGTACATATTTGAGCTGAGAAAGATTTCACCGCCGTACTACTCGGAAGAGTAAAGTTGAATGTATATGTCGTGGTTGCATTCGACGCAGCGGCCGACGAAGAGCTCAGTGTTAACTTGCGGCTCGTAATTTGTGAGGCGTGTGCCGGCAGGGCAGGTGCCAAAAGTGCCACTAAAAGCGTTAGGGCACTCATAATAGAAGTAATCTTAAACTTGCTATTCTGGAAGATTCTTCGGAGGTTGTGGGTCATATTAAATCTCTCTGTTTATGTTTACAGCAGCGGCTTATAGACTAGATTATTTACCTCAAACATGTCAACAAGCTTTTGCTTATTACGCATATTGTATGCGCAGCCGCCGTTCCATGCAAGTCCTAACTCTGAAAATCCGCTGAATTAATTTTGATCCGCAATATAAATATCCCTCCCTGACTTATCCGCATTATCTATACCCTGACCAGAAATCAACGAGAACGTCTTTGCTCCGGGTGCAAAACTGGCTGCATTATCCCTTTCGCCAACTTGATTAGCGACTAGAGTAACTGCTGCTGTATTTCGGTCTAGGATATAGTAGCTTACATCTCGCTGGTTAGGGTCGATTTGGGCAGCGGCTTCTGGGTGGGACGGATCAATATTGGTCGCCGTGCTGCCAAAGCCCACATAACGGCCATCATCAGATATGGCGGCGCTTGTCATAGGCAAACAAAAGCCCTGGGCCGCAACCTGGTCGCCGCCATATTTATCATGGATATCTACAAGTTGCAAGGTGCCAGTTTGCGTATCTCTTAGGAAAAGATCCCCTAGCTTGCTTGCGTTATACCCAGGGGCATCCGCATATATATTACTGGTATAGAGCGTAGAGTCAGTTGGAGAAAATAGGATGTACCTACCATTTCTGCTAATGCCCATAGGCAATGCACCTTGGTTTGGCGCCCCAGAAGATGGAGTCGATACATTATAGACCAGGCCCGTCGACATACTAACCGTAAAAACTTGATCGATGAGCTCATTATTTGGCGTACGACTATTCGCGGTCTGGTCCCATGCATTAACAACTATCGTAGAACCATCTGCTGAAATGCGAGCATACTCTATAAGCCAGGTATGGCCAAGTCCCGTCGGATCGATGAAAGGTATGTGGTCAATACTACCGGTTTGCAAGTCTTTAATATAATACGGATTGTCAGGTGAAGTAGTGGGAGTTAAGTTATTTGCATTGGTCCAGAAAACGACATAGCGGCCATCATCACTGATACTGGTTGTGTCCGGTATATCCTGATTAGCCTCTTGTCCCAAGTCGTTGGTTGAGGCCTCCACTGTTGTTTGGTCGGTCAAGTCGCGGACATACGTTTCT
>DATASD010000004.1:0-2968 GCA_036263915.1 Saccharimonadales bacterium (SeqCode)
GTTGCCGCCCAACTCTATGAAGTATTCTCGGCTAAAGGCGTCGCTACGGCAGCAAAGCTTCTTAATACTATGTTTGCCAAGCATGCTTCCGTGCCGCGGCTTACCTCACATGCCAATACTTCCTGGCACATCCACGTTGACAGTAGCGACCACGCCTCGTGGGCTGAGTGGTTTGCGTCTTCGTCGGCGCTGGCTTTGGCGGTGCTGCTGGCCGAAAAGCAGCATAACCCTGGTGGCGTATGCGCCTCAAAGGTATGCGGCCGACCATTTATCGATACAGGCAAAGGTGGTGGTCGTCTGTATTGCTCGCCGCGCTGTGCTACCCGTGAGCGGGTAGCTATGCATCGGAAGGCTCACGCACAACTTAGTAATAACAGTAAAAAAGTATAGGAGTTATATGAGGAAAACGATTCATTGGAATAGTTGCAAGGACCCAAACCGCAAAGGCGAAAATGTCGTCGGGATAGAAATCCAGCCACCCGTGTCGAATGCTGATCTTGACGGGATAATAACTGAGCTTCTGCCTACGGAGACCGAGGCTTCAGGGCCAAAGCCGTATACATCGATTGCCGAATCAGCTAGCCGTACGCGCAATGACGAAGCAGGATCGGCCCTGGTCGTTACACCAAACTACCTACATGCTTCAGCCGCGGTGCCTCTGGCTATCGGCCGATTGCTTGATCCATGCGGAGTGCACGATATTGCGTACGAGCCACCTATGCCAGAAGGCACGACACTCGAAACGATGAGAGCACCCCACATTTCCTAGAGACACATTTTATGTAGGGTTGGAACAAAGACGGACCAGGCGTACTAATTTTTGCTATCATGGAGCTATGACACAAAACGAAACGGAAGTTCGCCACATCGTTGAAGACTGGGCGCAGGCCGTCCGCAACAAGGACAAGCAGGGCATTCTCGCCAGACATACGGATGACTTCGTGATGTTCGACGTGCCGCCGCCTTTCCAATCAAAGGGCCTTGAGGCATATTGGAGGACGTGGGAAACCTTCTATGGCTGGACAAAAGACGCGGGTGTCTTTGACATCATAGACATGACTGTGGTTGCGGGCAACGACGTTGCATTTTGCTATGCGGTGATGCGCTGTGCTGGTTATACGCCTAATGGTGAAAAAGAATCACTACAATTCCGTCTGACCGTTGGCCTGGTAAAAATCGACGGTCAATGGCTCATCAAGCATGAACATCACTCCGTTCCAAGCGAATAAATTGGCACCAAAATTAACGGTAGGATTTGTTACTATAAAGCTATGAGAAAACTCATTATGTGGAACGTGATTACGCTCGATGGCTTCTTTGAAGGCGAAAAGGCGTGGGATTTGGACTTTCACCAGACCGTCTGGGGTGATGAGCTCGAAGAATACAGTATTGAACAGCTCAAGACCGCCGACATGCTGGTGTTTGGCGGCAAAACATATGAAGGAATGGCGAAGTATTGGGCTACCGAAGAAGGCGAAGTCGCTCAGTATATGAATCAATTACAGAAAATTGCCTGCTCGCCTACGCCCATAGCCGCTGACTGGAATAATTCATTAGTAGTAAAAGACGCGGTTGCTGAGATACCAAAACTAAAACAGCAAGGCGACGGGAACATGTTGGTTTTTGGGAGCGGTAATTTGTCGAAATCCCTTATGGAAGCCGACCTGTTTGATGAATATCGTTTGTGCGTCGCGCCTGTATTTTTGGGCAAAGGCAGGCGCTTATTTGAGAGCGGCTTACCGTACCAGAAGCTAAAACTACTTCAAGAACGCCCGCTAAAAACCGGCGGAGTCATTTTGATGTACGGAGTAAAATAAATCTATGATTGGCAAAAAGATACCCGGCGGTACAGTGCACGCACTGCCATCTGACTTACGAAAGGCGCTCATCGCTCAGCCTAAAGCGTTGAAGATTTGGGAAAGCTTGACGCCGCTGGCGCGCAATGAATGGATTTGCTGGGACGTAACGGTTAAACAATCGGCGACTCGGAAAAATCATATTGAGCGAACAATATCAGAATTGCTGGAGGGCATGCGCCGACCCTGTTGCTGGATGGGCTGCATCCATCGTAAGGATAAGTCGATAAGCCCGTCGGTGCAGTGGGTGCTAAATAGGAAAGCCAAGACGAAACGATCCAATTAGAATCCTTTCTGGATGACTTTATCTGGTACTATTAAGCCATGGAAAAAGCTAAAGGTGATGTTGAAACGCTGCGTGGTTTTGTGGGTCGAGATCAAGATTTACGAGCGGTCCCACGATTCAGTTTGTATGAGGTCATGCTTTATAGGACAAATTTGTATACTCACTCCCACCGTGTTGCGGCTTTGACGCGTGCAATAAATCCCTTGGCGGCTGCCGTCTTTGGCGCAAGCTATGATTCGCGAAAAGCCGAGCTCATGGCTTATGTTCACGATGATGCTGAACTTGTATTTGGAGATATTCAGGCCGGCAATAAGAGCAGGATGACTACAGCACAGTTACAAAGGGTAAAGGAAACTGAAATGCAGGCGATAAAAACTATAACGCAGCGTTTTCCTGAATCGGTTGAAGATTATTCATATAGGCAACTCCTTGAAGAGGCGGCTCAGCACTCATCGTTAGAGGCGCAAGTCGTGTGCTATGCGGATAAGTATGATGCACTCGGAGAGGCTCTACATGAGGTTTATGCGGGCAATCATCATTTTACGACAAACGTTGTGAACGAATATGGTCGTATACCAACGCCCCCCGAATATTATGCTGATTATTTTCAAACTTTTGGTACAAAATTCCCACGTATGCAGCCATTGCTTGCAGCTCCTTTCGCAATGTTTGAACCGGTTTCCCGCAAAGATTACTCGCTTGTAACGAAGCAAGGTGAACTCCATAGCCGTGAAAGCCTGACGCTTCCAACAGGGGATCATCATTATGACAACTGGCGGGCAATCATAGTAAATGACACGAATGATGAGGTCCAGAGTGCTCTATA